>NZ_BCBH01000004.1:0-325911 GCF_001320525.1 Pseudomonas sp. NBRC 111131
TAAACCTTAATATTGCTGCAAAACAAAGCGGGGAGGCCTACCGGCCTCCCCGCTTTCGCCTCACGCCTTAAAGGCTAGGGAATGCAAACTGCGATGCCTCATGGCTCGCACGCTGCGGCCAGCGCTGCGTGATCGCCTTGCGACGGGTATAGAACCGCACCCCATCCGGGCCATACGCATGCAGGTCACCAAACAGCGAGCGCTTCCAACCACCAAAGCTGTGGTACGCCACCGGTACCGGCAGCGGTACGTTGACGCCTACCATGCCCACTTCGATTTCGTCACAGAACAGGCGGGCGGCCTCGCCATCGCGGGTGAAGATACAAGTGCCGTTGCCATACTCGTGATCGTTGATCAGTTGCATGGCCTGCTCCAGGCTATTCACGCGCACAATGCACAGAACAGGGCCGAAGATTTCTTCTTTATAGATGCGCATCTCAGGGGTCACCTTGTCGAACAAGGTGCCGCCCACGAAGTAACCATCTTCATTACCCGCGACACGGAAGCCGCGCCCATCCACCACCAGCTTCGCGCCCGCAGCAACACCGTCGTCGATATAACCGACGACCTTGTCCCGCGCAGCGGCAGTGACCAGCGGCCCCATGTCCAGGCCACAAGAGGTCCCGGCACCAATTTTCAGCGCCTTGATCTGCGGCTCCAGCTTGGCGATCAGTGCATCGGCGACCTGGTCACCCACACACACCGCCACCGAAATGGCCATGCAACGCTCACCGCACGAACCGTAGGCCGCGCCCATCAGTGCACTCACGGCATTGTCCAGGTCGGCGTCAGGCATCAGCACCGCATGGTTCTTCGCGCCGCCCAGGGCCTGCACACGCTTGCCGCGCTTGGTGCCCTCGGCATAGATGTACTCGGCAATCGGCGTCGAGCCGACGAAGCTCAACGCCTTCACCTCCGGCGCCTCGATCAGCGCGTCCACGGCTTCCTTGTCGCCGTGCACCACATTGAGGATACCCTTCGGCAGGCCGGCTTCGAGCAACAGCTGGGCGATGAACAATGTCGAGCTAGGGTCGCGCTCGGACGGTTTCAGGATAAAGGCGTTACCACAGGCAATGGCCAGCGGGTACATCCACAGAGGGACCATGGCCGGGAAGTTGAACGGAGTGATACCGGCCACCACGCCCAGCGGCTGGAAATCGGACCAGGCATCGATGTTCGGGCCAACGTTGCGGCTGTACTCACCTTTGAGCACTTCAGGCGCGGCACACGCGAACTCGACGTTCTCGATGCCACGCTTCAGTTCACCCGCGGCGTCTTCCAGGGTCTTGCCATGCTCCTCGCTGATCATCTGCGAGATACGCGCTTCGTTCTGTTCCAGCAGCTGCTTGAAACGGAACATCACCTGGGCGCGCTTGGCCGGTGGGGTGTTGCGCCAGGCCGGGAATGCAGCCTTGGCGGAATCGATCGCTTCCTGCACGGTGGCGCGGCTGGCCAGCTCGACCTTGCGTACCGCCTGGCCAGTGGACGGGTTGAAGACATCGGCGGTGCGCTCGCCCTTGGTAACCAGCTCACCGTGAATCAGGTGCTGAACAATGCTCATGCAAAACTCCAGATAAAGAAGGTAGATGCAGACGCGCGATCAGGTCACGCGCCTTACGTCAAAATCGCAAAGATCAGTCGATCTTGTTCAGCGCCTCACCCACCGCGTCGAACAGTCGGTCCAGTTCTTGCGGCGTGGTATTGAACGTTGGGCCGAACTGCAGGGTGTCGCCACCGAAGCGCACATAGAAGCCGGCTTGCCACAACTTCATCGCCGCCTCATACGGGCGAACGATGGCATCACCATCACGGGCTGCGATCTGGATCGCGCCAGCCAGGCCGTAGTTGCGGATATCGACAATGTTCTTGGTGCCTTTCACACCGTGCAGCAACTTCTCGAAGTGCGGCGCCAGTTCGGCAGCCGACTGCACCAGGTTTTCTTTCTGCAGCAGGTCCAGGGCCGCGATACCGGCAGCGCAGGCGACCGGGTGAGCCGAATAGGTATAGCCATGTGGGAATTCCACGGCGTACTCAGGCGTCGGCTGGTTCATGAAGGTCTGGTAGATCTCGCTGCTGGCGATCACCGCGCCCATCGGGATGGCCCCGTTGGTTACCTGCTTGGCGATGCACATCAGGTCCGGGGTCACGCCGAAGGCCTCGGCACCGGTCATGGCGCCCATGCGGCCGAAACCGGTGATCACTTCATCGAAGATCAGCAGGATGTTGTGCTGGGTGCAAATCTCGCGCAGGCGCTTGAGGTAGCCCTTGGGCGGAGGCAGTACACCTGCCGAGCCCGCCAGCGGCTCGACGATTACCGCAGCGATGTTCGAGGCATCATGCAGCTCGATCAGCTTGAGCATTTCGTCGGCCAGGGCGATACCGCCCTCCTCCGGCATGCCCTTGGAGTAGGCGTTGACCGGCAGCACGGTGTGAGGCAGGTGGTCGACATCCAGCAACTGGCCAAACATCTTGCGGTTGCCGTTTACGCCCCCCAGGCTGGTACCGGCGATGTTCACCCCGTGGTAGCCACGGGCGCGGCCGATGATCTTGGTCTTGGTGGCCTGCCCTTTCAGGCGCCAGTAAGCGCGGACCATCTTCAGCGCGGTGTCGGCGCACTCGGAACCGGAGTTGGTATAGAAGACATGGTTCAGGTCGCCAGGGGTCAGCTCGGCAATTTTCTCGGCCAGCTGGAACGACAGTGGATGGCCGAACTGGAACGCCGGGGAGTAGTCCAGGGTACCGACCTGGCGGGCGACCGCCTCGGTGATTTCCTTGCGGGTATGCCCGGCGCCGCAGGTCCACAGGCCAGACAGGGCGTCGAAGATCTTGCGCCCCTTGTCATCCACCAGGTAGTTGCCTTGCGCCGCCACGATCAGGCGCGGGTCGCGGTGGAAGTTGCGGTTGGCGGTATAAGGCATCCAGTGGGCATCCAGCTTGAGCTGGCTGGCAATACCGGAGGGAGCGGTTTCGGGCATGTTCATCGGCGGTTCCTCGGAAGACGATTAGGCAACGATGGATGTTGTTGCAGCTAAATTCGCACGGGGATAAAGTCTGAAAAAGCCTACATTTCTAATCTTCAGTTAGCGCAAGACTAAACATATGAGCCGACGCCCCGACCCCCTCGCACAAGTCAGCGATTTCGACATTCGCCTGCTGAAAATTTACCGCAGCGTAGTCGAATGCGGTGGCTTCTCCGCCGCTGAGAACGTGCTGGGTATTGGCCGCTCGGCCATCAGCCAGCAAATGAACGACCTTGAGCAACGCCTCGGCCTGCGCCTGTGCCAGCGGGGCCGCGCAGGTTTCTCGCTCACAGAGGAAGGGCGCGAGGTCTACCATTCGGCGCTGCAGCTGCTCAGTGCATTGGAAACCTTCCGTACCGAAGTCAACGGCCTGCACCAGCACCTTCGTGGCGAGCTGAACATCGGCCTTACCGATAACCTGGTGACCCTGCCGCACATGCGCATCACCCATGCCCTGGCCGAGCTCAAGGACCGCGGGCCGGATGTGCGCATCCAGATCCGCATGATCGCGCCAAGCCAGGTTGAGCAGGGCGTGCTCGACGGTAGCCTGCATGTCGGCGTGGTGCCCCAGACCAGCCCGCTCTCCGGCCTTGAATACCAGCCGTTGTACAGTGAACGTTCGCTGCTGTACTGCGCCGTCGGCCACCCACTGTTCTACGCAGACGACCAGCAGATCGACGATGTGCGCCTCAACGGCCAGGAAGCGATCGCCCCGACCTTCCGCTTGCCTGCCGATATCCAGGCCCATTACCAGGCGCTGAACTGCACCGCCAGCGCCTCCGACCGTGAAGGCATGGCGTTCTTGATCCTCACCGGCCGCTACATCGGCTACCTGCCCGACCACTACGCAACCTTCTGGGTCCAGCAGGGCCGCCTGCGCGCGCTCAAACCTGCGCAGCGCTTCTATGACCTGAGCCTGAGCTGGGTAACACGTAAAGGACGGCGGCCGAACCTGGTGCTGGAAAGTTTTCTCGAAAGCCTGGCAGCGACACGCTGATGCCTGCTTCTGACGCTAATGCTTGTCACTTGTGCACAGGAAGGTAATCTTGTCCGACATCCGTTGCCACAGACCTGTTCGGAATCGTCCATGACCCTAGAAGTCCCTGCGCATCGCCTTTCCGCCTCGGGCAAGCCCGCCGGCCGCATCCGCCAGAAGAACGAACAGGCCATCATCCAGGCCGCCGAGGACGAATTCGCTCGCCATGGGTTCAAGGGCACCAGCATGAACACCATCGCGCTGAAGGCCGGCTTGCCCAAGGCCAACCTGCATTACTACTTCACCAACAAACTCGGCCTGTATATCGCTGTACTGAGCAACATCATCGAGCTGTGGGATAGCACCTTCAACGCCTTGAGCGTCGAGGACGACCCGGCGGCGGCGCTGAGCCAGTACATCCGCACCAAAATGGAGTTCTCCCGCCGCAACCCACAGGCTTCACGGATCTTCGCGATGGAGGTGATCAGCGGCGGCAATTGCCTGACCGAATACTTCAGTGCCGACTATCGCGAGTGGTTCCGCGGCCGGGCTGCGGTGTTCCAGGCCTGGATCGAGGCGGGGAAGATGGACCCGGTCGACCCGGTACACCTGATCTTCCTGCTGTGGGGCAGCACCCAGCACTATGCCGACTTCGCCACCCAGATCTGCCAGGTCACAGGCCGCAGCCGCCTGACCAAGCAAGACATGGAAGACGCCAGCAGCAACCTTATCCACATCATTCTCAAGGGCTGCGGCATCACGCCGAGCGCCTGACTTTTCTATATGCCATCTACCCTGCTCGACCTCTGCGAGTTTCGCGAGGAAATCCGCAAGAGCCGTTTCATCACCCTCGCGGGCCCGATTTCCAGCGCCGCCGAGGCGATGAGTTTCATCGAGCGCCACAGCGACCTGGCCGCCACCCACAACTGCTGGGCCTGGAAGCTCGGTGCACAGTACCGCAGCAGCGATGACGGCGAACCCGGAGGCACGGCCGGTCGGCCGATCCTGGCGGCCATCGAGGCCCAGGACTGCGACCAGGTCGTGGTACTGGTGATCCGCTGGTATGGTGGTATTCAGTTGGGCACCGGTGGCCTGGCCCGCGCCTATGGCGGCGGCGCCAACAAATGCCTGCAACAGGCGCCGAAAAGGCTGTTGGTACAACGCAGCCAATTCACCTGCAGTTGTACGTTCAGCGAGCTGGCCTTGGTGAAATTGCGCCTGGCCGAGGCCGATGGTCTGGTGCTGGACGAGCAGTTCACCGCCAACGGTGTCGACCTGCAACTCGCAGTAGGCGATGCGCAGGTGCCCATGCTGCAACAGCAGCTGGCAGACCTTAGCCGCGGGCGGATCTTCCTCGAAACACGCTGATCTTTGCTCACAACAACTGTGGGCCTGCCTGTGGATAAGCTTGGGGCACTCTGCTGCAGCCCATAGGCATCAAGGCCCGCAGACCATTGAACATATTTTGATCAGTGTTTGATGACAGCCGCGGGCAGCGAAGTCCCTGACAGTTATCCCCAACCACCGTGCGTTCCTGTCCTGTTTCAGCGCTGCTTGCGCACATTTACTGTGGAACAGCCTGTGGATAACCCGTTAGCCAACAGCCGAAGCGCCCGGCCGCACAAGGCCTTGAGCAGGTGATCATTTTTTAACCACCCTTAACACGGGCGTACAAAGCGACTCTGCAGTATGCTCACTTCCTCTTCCCTGTCGCGTTAAAGGAATGTGGCTATGGCTACTTCGAGAACTGCCCTCATCATCGGTGCCTCCCGCGGCTTGGGCCTGGGCTTGGTGGAGCGTCTGCACGAAGACGGCTGGAACGTCACCGCCACCGTACGCGACCCCAGCAAACCCGGGGCACTCCACGCTGTGCCCGGCGTACGCATCGAACAGCTGGAGATGAACGACACCGCCCAGCTCGATGGCTTGAAACAGCGCCTGCACGGCGAGGTATTCGACCTGGTGTTCATCAATGCCGGTGTCATGGGCCCCCTGCCGCAGGACCTGGAAAGCGTAAAGCCCAGCGAAGTGGCTGACCTGTTCATGACCAACGCCGTAGCGCCCATCCGCGTCGCTCGCCGCCTGGTCGGCCAAGTACGTGAGGGCAGCGGCGTGCTGGCATTCATGAGCTCGATCCTAGGCAGCGTAACCATTCCCGACGGTGGCGAAATCTGCCTGTACAAAGCCAGCAAAGCAGCCTTGAACTCGATGATCAACAGCTTCGTGGTCGACCTGCAACGCCCTGACCTGTGCGTACTGGCACTGCACCCTGGCTGGGTGAAGACCGACATGGGCGGTGAAAATGCAGAAATCGATGTAGCCACCAGCACCCATGGCATGCTCGAGCAGATCAAGGCACAGAGCGGCAAAGGCGGCCTGCGCTTCATCAACTACAAAGGCGACGCTCTGATCTGGTGAGTGAATCCGATCACTGGTGGGGGCAATGCAGGGCCAGGCCGGACGCAATGCCAGGTCATGCCCTGTAGAATGCCGCCAACCGTACCTGATTTGAGAACATCCCTTATGTATGAATGGTTGAACGCCCTGCCCAAGGCTGAACTGCACCTGCACCTCGAAGGCTCGCTTGAGCCCGAGCTGTTGTTCGCCCTGGCCGAGCGCAACAAGATCGCCCTGCCCTGGAACGACGTGGAAACCCTGCGCAGCGCCTATGCCTTCAACAACCTTCAAGAGTTCCTCGACCTCTATTACCAGGGCGCGGACGTGCTGCGCACCGAGCAGGACTTCTACGACCTGACCTGGGCCTATCTGCAACGCTGCAAGGCCCAGAATGTGATTCATACCGAACCGTTCTTCGATCCGCAGACCCACACCGATCGCGGCATCCCGTTCGAAGTGGTGCTCAACGGTATCGACCAGGCGCTCAAGGATGGTCGCGAGCAACTGGGTATCAGCAGCGGCCTGATCCTGAGCTTCCTGCGTCACCTGAGCGAAGACGAAGCGCATAAAACCCTCGACCAGGCCCTGCCTTTCCGTGAAGCGTTCATTGCCGTGGGCCTGGACAGCTCCGAGCAAGGCCACCCGCCGAGCAAGTTCCAGCGCGTCTTCGACCGCGCCCGCAGCGAAGGCTTCGTAGCGGTGGCCCATGCCGGTGAAGAAGGCCCGCCCGAGTACATCTGGGAAGCGCTCGACCTGTTGAAGATCAAGCGCATCGACCATGGGGTACGCGCCATCGAAGACGAACGCCTGATGCAGCGCATCATCGACGAGCAGATCCCCCTCACGGTCTGCCCGCTGTCGAACACCAAGCTGTGTGTGTTCGATCACATGAGCCAGCACAACATTCTCGAGATGCTCGAGCGCGGCGTGAAGGTGACGGTGAACTCGGACGACCCGGCCTACTTCGGCGGTTACGTCACAGAGAACTTCCATGCCTTGCACACCCACCTGGGCATGACCGAAGACCAGGCTCGCCGGCTGGCACAGAACAGCCTGGACGCACGCTTGGTCTGACCGTTACACAGCGTTGCAGTCACCCGACCTGCAACGCTTCGACGCGGGCGATGCGGTTGATCTGCTGAACGCCTTCGGCCGATATCTGCAGCGCTCGCGTCCCTTCCGACTCGCGTATCCACCCCGACTGCAGGAACAGTTTGAGCAATGCCTGCCCGAGGCTACCGCCAAGGTGCGGCCCTTGATCACTCCACTCGCTGCAATGGCAGATCACGCAGCCCCGCTGTTGCTGTGGTGCCAACGCATCGATGTAGACGCCTATGCTCGCCAACTGTCTACGGCCCTGTTCAGTGACCATCAACCGGCCCTCGTAGCCCTCGAGCCACCCCGCCGCCACCAGGCGATGATAAAGCTCACTGGCCAGCTCGCCGCCCAGGTGTTCGCCACAACGACGGGCCCTGCGCATGGACATCGGCATCTGTAATGGCGCCGGCCGCTGTATTGCATCACTGCCAAGCTGCACGCTGGCCAGGGCTTCGACGGCCGCACCGACTTGGGGGGTGGCCAACCTGAAGTAGCGCTTGCGCCCGCGTGCCTCGAGCCTGAGCAGGCCTGCCGAGGACAGCAGTGACAAGTGGGCGCAGGCAGAAGATGAGGTCAAGCCGGTTATCATCGCCAATTCATCGGTAGGCCGCGGCGTGCCATCGATCAGGGCCCACAACATCGCACTGCGCTTGGGGTCGGCCATCAGGCCGGCAATCTGACTGATACTGCTGACTGCATTCATGTCCCTCTAACTCCCTGCAAGATCACATCTGATTTCCAATAGCCAACCTTGGCAACACCGATCACCACCCAGCCGCTGCCGGCCCGCGACAAGCAACCGCCTTGGAACCGCTGACACCTGGGCCAGTATAAGCCGCGCACGCGCGCTGTTCGGTACCTCTGCTCACCGCATAAAAAGGCCAAGGGGCTGGGTAGGGTGACCCTTGCGCGAATTATTCGGGTCGGTAACGCGCACTCTGCCTGGCGGGATTTACACAAGGCCGCAGCCCAGAGGGGAAGCAACAGCGCAGGAGGAAAGATGGCCCAACAAGGCGAGAGACTCTGCTGACAGACACGTTCCCCAAATAGCGCAAACTAAAGCGAAGCTTCGACATGCGTGGCGTGTGCATCTGGAAACTTCCGACCGGTCGCACGGCGTTGTCCTGACCGCCAGTCAGGCGACTCATACGGACCATGGCGTTGGGTGGCTATAGCGCTACACTTGATCCGCTCTCACCCGTAATCGGAGGCATGCCGCGATGAAGATTGTCGTCAGTACGTCCGACCGCAACCCTAACTGCCCCTGGCAGGTAAGGCTCGATCAGCATGTGGTGAGTTTCCGCAGCGAGGCCGAAGCGCGTGCCTTCGTCGCCACCCTGGAAACTCGCCTGCAAGCCCCTCACCCGCTCATGCCGGACGCGTGGCCTGCAGACGCCGGGTCAGCAGTGCGACACTGACGACCAGTGTGCCGCACAGGCTGATCACCAGCGTCATGGGCACCGCGCTGCCATCGTGCAGCAAGCCGACCAAGGCTGCCGCACCGGCGGCGACGCTGAACTGCAGGCAGCCCATCAATGCCGATGCACTGCCCGCCCGTGCGCCCTGGCCACTCATGGCGCAGGCCGCAGCATTGGGGATGATGCAACCCAGGCTGGCGATGCAGACGAACAGCGGTACCAGCAGTGGCCACAACTGCGTCGGCCGTAGTGCCGCGACCCCCAGCAATACCAACCCCGCCGCCAGGTAGAGCCAGACCGCCCGCACCAGCAGGAACGCCGGGCCGCGCTTGGCCAGCAGCCGCGCATTGATCTGCGCCACCAGAATGAAGCCCGCCGCATTGGTACCGAACAGCCAGCCATAGTGTTCCGCAGGTACGCCATAGAGCTTGATAAACACGAAAGGCGAACCGGCGATGTAGGCAAACATCCCCGCGATAGCGATGCCGCCTGTCAGCGCATGGCCGACGAATACCCGATCGGCAAACAGCCGCAGGTATTGGCGCAGAGCCCCCGACAACGGTGGCCGTGGCATGTGCGCGGGCAGGCTCTCGGGCAACCCCAGGCCAACAGCCAGCAGGCACGCCGCACTGAACAGGCTCAGCGCGAGGAAAATCGACTGCCACCCGGCCAGGTTCACCAGCACACCGCCGAGCATTGGTGCAAGGATCGGCGCCAACCCCATCACCAGCATCAGTTGCGAGAACACTTTGGCCGACGCCACCGGGTCGCATTTATCGCTGACGATGGCCCGCGACAGCACCATGCCCGCACAGCCGCCCAATGCCTGAACAAAGCGCGCCAGGATCAGCGTGTCGAGGTTAGGCGCATAGGCGCATGCCAATGACGCCAGGGTGAACAGCGCCACCCCGAACAGCAGCGGTTTACGCCGGCCGAAGCGGTCCGCCATTGGCCCGTATGCCAACTGCCCCAGCGAGAGGCCCAGAAAGTAGGCGGCCAAGGTGGCCTGGACATGTTTTTCATCGGTGGCGAATGCCTGCGCCATGGCCGGGAAGGCGGGCAGGTAAAAGTCAATCGCCAGCGGCCCGAACGCACTCAATGCGCCCAGGATCAGCACCATTCGCAGGTTCATCAGGAATCCATAGCAGGCTAAGCAAGTGCGTAAGTCTACCTGCAGTGGACGCCATCAGCATGAAAACCTTTGCAACAAAACAGCCGCATCATGGCTGCGCGAGTGGGCCGCAAGGGCGGCCCGTGCCTGCGTCAGGCAACCTCGGCCTGGTAACCTTCCTCACGGAGGGCAGCCAGTACCTGCTCCACCGCCAGGCTGCTCTGTACGCGCACCTGCCTGGCAGCCAGGTCGACGTCCACCTGCGCCTGCGCATCCTGCTCATGCAACGCGCGGGTTACAGCCTTCACGCAATGGCCACAGGTCATGCCCTGTACGTTGAACACTTGCATCGCTATTGCCTCCTTTGGGGTTTTGCGCAGTTTCAAGCTTGCCATCGGGGCAAGGTCAAGTTCTGTCTGAAACGGCCGGGGTGGAAATCCGCGCGGACCTCGGCCAAGCTGCGCCTTTGACGATTTGTGCAAGCAGGAGATTCTTCATGTTCAGGGCAGCAGTGAGCGTTGTCGGGCTGTTGGGCACACTGGCCGCAGTGCCACCGGCCAGCGCCGAGGGCAACTCGGACTACAGCGTGCTGATCATTTCACGTGAACGCCTGGAAGTGGCCACCAGCTGTGAAATCGGCGTCTACCTCAACGACCAGCTTTCCGGGCGCGTGTTCCAGGAACAGTCGACCTCCTTCAACCTGCCACCCGGCCCGGTAGACGTTCGCCTGCGCTTGCTGCCGGGGCAGATGCCCGGCTGTGCCGCCGGCATCGAGGACCAACGCAGCACGCGCTTGACCTTGCAGGCGGGCCAGATCAACAAATACCGCATTGCCATGGGCCACAATGGGCTTGAGTTGAAGCGAGCCGGCCTGGGCTATTGACCTTGCCTTCGTGGCAAGGTTGATGCTGGAGGCCAGTCCAAGGAGGAGCGCCATGCCCGCATCTACCACTTTCGACCTGCCGATTTCCGGCATGACCTGCGCCAGCTGTGCTGGCCGGGTCGAGCGCGCCCTGCGCAAGGTCACCGGCGCTGAACAGGTCAGCGTCAACCTGGCCACCGAACAGGCCCGGGTCCAGGCCCCGGCCGACAGCCTGCCCGCGTTGGTCGACGCCGTGCGCGGCGCCGGGTATGGCGTGCCGACCCGCACCGTGGAACTGCAGATCGGTGGCATGACTTGCGCCAGCTGCGCAGGTCGCATCGAACGTGCCTTGGGTAAATTGCCCGGGGTCGAGCAGGTCAGCGTCAACCTGGCCAGCGAACGCGCCCACCTCGAGGTGCTCCTGGCCCTAGATGACAACGTGCTGATCGACGCAGTCGAGCGGGCCGGTTACAGCGCCAGCCTGCCGCAGTCGGCCAAGGACGATCAGCAGGCCGCCCAGCGCCGACTGCGCAACGAACGCCTGGCCGTCGGCGCCGCCCTGCTGCTGGCCTTGCCCCTGGTATTGCCGATGCTGGTGCAACCGTTCGGCGTGCACTGGATGCTGCCGGCCTGGGCACAGTTCCTGCTGGCCACGCCGGTGCAGTTCATCTTGGGCGCACGCTTCTACGTGGCGGCCTACAAAGCCGTGCGCGCCGGCACTGGCAACATGGACCTGCTGGTAGCGCTCGGCACCAGTGCCGGCTATGGCCTGAGCCTGTACCAGTGGGCGCAGGCGCCGGCGGGCATGGCGCCACACCTGTACTTCGAGGCCTCGGCAGTGGTCATCGCCCTGGTGCTGTTGGGCAAATACCTGGAAAGCCGGGCCAAGCGCCAAACCGCCAGCGCCATCCGCGCCCTTGAAGCACTGCGCCCTGAGCGTGCGGTGAGGGTGGTCGAGGGGCGCGAGGAAGAGGTTGCGATCGCCCAACTGCGCCTCGGTGATCGGGTACTGGTAAAGCCCGGCGAACGCTTCCCGGTCGACGGCGAAGTAGAAGAAGGCAGCAGCCACGCCGACGAAGCCCTGATCAGCGGCGAGAGCCTGCCCGTCCCCAAACAGCCCGGTGACAGTGTCACCGGTGGCGCCATCAACGGCGAAGGCCGACTGCTGGTACGCACCCAGGCACTGGGCACTGAAACCGTGCTGGCCCGTATCATCCGCCTTGTCGAAGACGCCCAGGCGGCCAAGGCCCCCATCCAGAAACTGGTCGACCGGGTCAGCCAGGTGTTCGTGCCTGCCGTGCTGGTGCTGGCCTTGCTCACCCTGGTGGGTTGGTGGCTGGCTGGGGCACCGCTGGAGACAGCGCTGATCAACGCCGTCGCCGTGCTGGTGATCGCCTGCCCCTGCGCCTTAGGCCTGGCCACGCCAGCAGCGATCATGGCCGGTACCGGCGTCGCTGCCCGCCATGGCATCCTGATCAAGGACGCCGAGGCCCTGGAACGAGCCCATGCGGTCAACCGCGTGGTGTTCGACAAGACCGGTACGCTCACCTCCGGGAGCCCTCGGGTGGTCCACAGCGACACCTTGGTGGGTGACACTGCCGAGCTGCATCGCCTGGCCGGCGCATTGCAACGGGGCAGTGAGCATCCCTTGGCCAAGGCGGTGCTGGATGCTTGCGCCGAGCAAGGCCTGGATGTCCCCACCGTGGTCGACAGCCAGTCCCTTACCGGCCGTGGCATCGCCGGGCGGGTAGAAGGCCGTGAGCTGGCACTGGGCAACCGCCGCCTGCTCGAAGAAAGCAATCTGCAACCGGGTGGTTTGGCCACCCAGGCACAGGCCTGGGAAGCCGAAGGCCGCACCCTGTCGTGGCTCATCGAGCGTGGCCCGCAGCCCCAGGTGCTTGGCCTGTTCGCTTTCGGCGACAGCCTCAAGCCCGGGGCTGAGCAGGCCATCACCGCCTTGCACGGGCAGCACATCAGCTGCCACCTGCTGACCGGCGACAACCGGGGCAGCGCCAACGTCGTTGCCACTGCCCTGGGCATCGACGATGTGCATGCCGAAGTGCTGCCGGCCGACAAGGCAGCCACCGTCGCGGCACTGAAGAAGAACGGCGTGGTGGCGATGGTCGGTGACGGCATCAACGATGCGCCAGCGCTGGCCGCCGCCGATATCGGCATCGCCATGGGCGGCGGTACGGATGTGGCCATGCAAGCGGCCGGCATCACGCTCATGCGTGGCGACCCGCGGCTCGTACCGGCCGCCCTGGAAATCAGCCGCAAGACCTATGCGAAGATCCGCCAGAACCTGTTCTGGGCCTTCATCTACAACCTGGTCGGCATCCCCCTTGCCGCGCTGGGCTACCTCAACCCCGTCCTGGCCGGCGCCGCCATGGCGTTGTCCAGCGTCAGCGTGGTGAGCAATGCCCTGTGGCTGAAAACCTGGAAACCCGGCAGCACCCCTGAGGAGGCCCAATGAACATCGGTCAGGCCGCCCGCCGCAGCGGGCTCAGCACCAAGATGATCCGCTATTACGAGTCCATCGGCCTGCTCAAGCCGGCCACCCGCAGCGACAGCGGCTACCGCCTGTACCAGCCGCAAGACCTGCACAGCCTGGCGTTCATCAAGCGCTCGCGCGACCTGGGCTTTTCCCTGGAAGAAGTGGGCAAGCTTTTGACCCTGTGGCAGGACCGGCAACGCGCCAGTGCCGACGTCAAGGCCCTGGCCACGCAACACATCGATGCGCTGAACCAGCGCATCGACGAGTTGGTCAGCCTGCGTGACACCTTAAGTGAGCTGGTTGCCCACTGCCAGGGCAATGACCGCCCGGACTGCCCCATTCTCAAGGACCTGGCAAATGGCGGGGACTGCTGCCATTGACGGAGTTGGCCAACCCGACAGCTAATTGGTATGCCATATTAGCCTAACGCCGACCGAATAGTCGCCCAATGCGCCTTCGCCCAATAAATACGGGCATTTGCGCTCAAAAAATCCCGGACGCTGCCGATGCAGTCACTGCCTGCCTCGCGTGTGTAAAAAAATAAATTCCGGGAGCGTCGATGAACATCAAACAGAAACTGACCTGGGCATTCGCGGTGATTGCCGCCTTGCCCATCGTCCTCGTGGCCACCCTGGTGGTCATCAACCTGCGCGGCGAAGCCCGCGACGAATTCCTCGACAGCAGCAGCCGGGAAATTCGCCAGGTCAGCAATGCCATGAACCTGTTCTTCCAGGGCATCACGCAGAACGTCGACTACCTGGCCAGCCTGCCGCAAGTCACCGGTGCTGACGACAAGATCAAGAAACACATCAGCGCCTATGCTGCGCAAATCGCTCCAGGCGACCAGGACAAGGCGCTGTTCGAACTGTTCACGCGGCTGGCCAACAGCCACCCCGATTACGCCTATGTGTCCTACGGCCTGAAGGACGGCGGCTACGCCTTCTGGCCAGGCGACCCGAACATGAGCAACTACGACCCACGTACCCGCCCCTGGTACCAGGCGGCCATGGCCAACCCTGGCAAGACCCTGCGCACCGCACCTTACTACTGGGCAGGCGACGATGCCGTGCTGGTCAGCACCGTACGCGCCGTGGCCAACCAGCTCGGCAACCCGGGTGGCGTGGTCAACATCGACGTGTCGCTCAAGGGCCTGACCGAAATCGTCCAACAGATAAAACTGGGCGAAAGCGGCTACCTGATCCTCATGGAAAACAACGGCAACGTGATGGTCGACCCACGTGACGCCAGCCACAACTTCAAACAGCTGGCCAGCTTCGGTGACGGTTACGCCGAGTTGGCCAAGGCAGGCAAAGGCCTGGTCGAGGTCGACCTGGGTGGCGTGCGCTACATGGCAAACATTTACCCTGACGAGAAGCTCGGCTGGACCTTCATCGGCCTGATTCAGCAAGGCGAAGTGATGCAGACCACCATGCGCCTGACCTGGTTGATCGGCACCATCGCACTGGCCCTCGCCGCCTTGTTCGCGGTTGTCGGCGCGACCTTCGCCAAGCTCATCGTTCGCCCGATCAACAGCGTGACCAACGGCCTGGAAGACATCGCCCAGGGCGAAGGTGACCTGACCCGCAACCTGGAGGTACGCGGCCACGACGAAACCGCGCAACTGGCCAGTTGGTTCAACCAGTTCCTCGGCGCTATCCGCAGCCTGATCCAGCACATCGGCTCGGCCGCCAGCAAGATCCTCAGCACCTCCAGCAGCTCGACGCGGGTGTCCAGTGACATGGCCGAGGCCGCCGGGCGCCAGCGCGAAGCAGTGGACATGGTCTCCACCGCATTCCATGAAATGGTCGCCACCGCCAACGAAGTTGCCCGCTCCTGCAGCCAAGCCGCGCAATCGGCTGACAGCGGCCAGCAGCAGGCCCGTGAAGGCCAGCAACAGATCGACGCAGCGGTGAACAGTGTCGACCGGCTGAGCCAGGAAATCGAACAATCGGCGCAGTCGATCCAGCAACTGGAGCGCGACAGCAACGCCATCCAGTCGATCCTTGGCACTATCCGTTCGATTGCCGAGCAGACCAACCTGCTGGCCTTGAACGCAGCGATCGAGGCTGCGCGGGCGGGCGAACAGGGCCGCGGTTTTGCCGTGGTCGCCGACGAAGTGCGGGCCTTGGCCAAACGTACCGCTGACTCTACCGCCGAAATCGACGGCCTGCTGGGCAACCTGGCCAGCCGTACTGCCGAAGTCGCCGAGCAGATGCATGCCAGCCTGGAAGTGTCGCAACAGTCGGTCAGCCGCATCGGCCTGGCGCGCGACAGCTTCGGCCAGATCCGCGAATCGGTGGACATCATCCGCGACATGAACACGCAGATCGCCACGGCGGCCGAAGAACAGCACCAGGTGGCCGAGGACATCAACCGCCATATCAGCCAGATTCACGGCGATGCGCAACTGGTGGCCGAACTGGCCCAGGCGGCGCGCCAGGACTCCGAGAGCCTGGCCGGGTTGTCCAATGAACTGGACTCGCTGGTGCGGCGTTTCCGCACCTGATCTACCACCGCTACCAGCCCTGCAGGAACAGCGCAAGCCACCGGCCTGTGATGTTCCTGTAAGGGCCCGTTCAGGCCAACCTACAACCTCAGCTCCCCGGGCGTGGACCCGAACAGCTGCTTGAAAGCGGCGATATAGGCCGATGTCGAGTCATAGCCGCACCCCAGTGCCGCCTCGGTCACACTCTCCCCCGCCTCCAGCAACGCCAGCGACGACAACAGCCGCATGCGCTGGCGCCAGTTGCGGAAACTCAACCCAGTTTCGCGCTGGAACAGCCGCATCAGGGTTTTCTCCGAACACCCCAGTTGCAGCGCCCACTGCTGCAGCGTCTGCACCTGGTCCGGCGCGGCGATCAGGCTATTGCACAGTGCCAGCAACCCAGGGTGGCGTGGCAGCGGCAGGGAAAACCCCACCTCAGGCAGTGTCCTCAGTTGGTCGAGCAGCACCGCGACCAGGCGCCCTTCGGCACTGTCGCCATCGGGATAATGCGCAGGTAACAGGCAGAACTGCTTGATCAGCTCGCGCGCCAGGGGCGTCACCTCCAGCACCCGGCATCGCGCCGAGGCCCAGGGGCAGGCATCGCGGCGAATGTACAGGCTGCGCATTTCCGCCTGCCCCGACGTGACCACCTCGTGTTCGGCATCGGCGGGAATCCAGACACCCCACTGGGGCGGCGCAAAGTAGCTGCCCTCCCGGGTATACACCCCCAGCACCCCCGAAATCGCATACGAGAACTGCACCCAGTCGTGGCTGTGGCACGTGGTCCAGGAGCCCGCACCCAAGGTTTCGGCGCGGGCATAAACGGGCCTGGGTAACTGGTCCAGGGCGGGGATGGCACGGGGATGTCCGATACTCGGCATGGTGGTTTCTTGTAGTTCTGACCAGACAAGCCTAACACCTGTAGCAAGCGCCAAGCGCACCCTTACAGGTAATCAGCGCTCGACGATCACCGTCACCCCTTGCCCACCCGCCGCGCAGATCGAGATCAGCCCACGCCCCTTCCCTGCCGTCGCCAACAGCTTGGCCAGGTTCGCCAGGATCCGTCCTCCGGTCGCTGCGAACGGGTGCCCTGCCGCCAACGAACTGCCTTTGACGTTGAGCTTGCTGCGGTCAATCGAGCCCAGCGGGGCCTCCAGCCCCAGCCGCTCACGGCAGTAGTCGGCGTCTTCCCAGGCCTTGAGGGTGCACAGCACCTGGGCGGCAAAGGCTTCGTGAATTTCGTAGTAGTCAAAATCCTGCAGGGTCAGGCCGTTGCGCGCCAGCAGCCGAGGCACGGCGTACACCGGAGCCATCAACAGCCCTTCCTGGCCTTTGACGAAGTCCACCGCAGCGGTTTCGCCATCGACCAGATAGGCCAACACCGGCAGCCCCTGTGCTTCGGCCCATTCCGGCGTACCAAGCAGCACCAGCGACGCGCCGTCGGTCAGCGGCGTGGAGTTGCCCGCGGTAAGTGTGCCCTGGCCGCTGCGGTCAAACGCCGGCTTGAGCGCGCTCAGTTGCGCCAGGGTCAGGTCTGGGCGCAGGTTGTTATCCCGGGTCAGGCCCAGGAACGGTGTAAGCAGGTCATCCTGCCAACCGTCGGCATAGGATGCCGCCAGTTGCTGATGGCTGAGCAGCGCCAAGGCGTCCTGCTCAGGGCGGCCAATGTGCCACGTCTGCGCCATGCGCTCGCAATGTTCGCCCATGGACAACCCGGTACGGGGCTCGCCATTGCGTGGCAGTTCGGGTTTCAGGTGCCCCGGGCGCAGCTGCAGGAAAGGCTGGAGCCGCTCGCCGAGGGTCTTGCCACGGTTGGCCTGTAACAAGATGCGCCGCAGGCCCTCATTGACCGCGATCGGCGCATCGGACGTGGTATCGACACCACCGGCGATGCCGCTGTCGATTTGCCCCAGGGCGATCTTGTTGGCCACCAGCAGCGCGGCCTCCAGCCCCGTGCCGCAGGCCTGCTGAATGTCGTAGGCCGGTGTTTGCGGTGACAAGCGCGAGCCAAGCACGCATTCGCGGGTCAGGCTCATGTCACGCGAGTGCTTGAGCACCGCACCGGCCACCACTTCACCCAGGCGCAGGCCGTGCAGACGATAACGTTCAATCAAGCCCTCCAGGGTGACAGTGAGCATCGCCTGGTTGCTGGCAGTGGCGTAGGCCCCATTGGAGCGGGCAAAAGGGATCCGGTTGCCACCCAGGATCGCGACCCGACGAAGTGAACGCATGCGTAGATTCCTCCTGACACAATTCGATCCGAACAGCCTAGGTGTTTTTGCCGCATTCGAACGACCTTGCCATAAAGTTGGTCCACACTTGCAAGCTTGCCTCAAGGGAGACCCGCACATGAGCGACCGCTATCTTGGCTTTGCCAACTCCAATCTCGGCAGCCGCCTCGTCGATGCCCTTGGCCTGCCCAAGCCGGCCCCTCTGGAGCGCTGGCAGGCTGGCCGCCTGCGCCCGGTAGAGGGCGCCCTGGTGGTCGGTGGCGGGCCATTGGCAAACGAGGTCGAAGCCATCGCCCCGCGCCTGACCGACGAGCTTTACAGCTTCAACGGCCAAGGCTTGCAGGCACCCGCCTGGGTGGCTGGCCTGGGGCCGAAGCTCAAGGCTGTGGTGTTCGATGCCAGCCATCTGTCCGACAGCGATGCGCTCAAGCAGTTGCGCGAATTCTTCCAGCCGCTGGTACGCAGCCTGGCCCCTTGCGCCCATGTGGTGATACTCGGACGCGCGCCGGAGGCAATCGAAGACCCGCTTGCCAGCGTCGCCCAACGGGCCCTGGAAGGCTTCAGCCGTTCGCTGGCCAAGGAGCTGCGCAACGGCGCCACGGCGCAACTGCTGTACGTGGCGGCAGGCGCCGAGGCGCAGCTCGAAGGGGCGCTGCGCTTTTTCCTGTCGCCCAAAAGTGCGTTCATATCCGGCCAGGTGCTGCGCCTGGAACCCTGCGCCAGCCAGGTCGCCGACTGGACCCGCCCCCTCGCTGGCCGCCGTGCCTTGGTCACCGGCGCGGCGCGGGGCATCGGTGCCGCCATCGCCGAGACCCTGGCCCGCGACGGTGCCGACGTGCTACTGCTGGATGTCCCACAAGCACAGCAAGACCTTGATGCCCTCGCCGCCCGATTGGGGGGCAAGGCGCTTGGCCTGGACATCTGCGCCGGCGACGCGGCCGCGCAATTGCTTGCAGCCCTGCCAGGGGGCATCGACATCGTCGTGCACAATGCTGGAATCACCCGTGACAAGACCTTGGCCAACATGACCCCGGAGTACTGGGACGCGGTACTGGCCGTAAACCTCAAGGCCCCGCAGGTATTGACCCAGGCACTCTACGACGGCGGCGCGCTTGGCGAGGATGCACGCATTACCTTGCTGGCGTCCGTCAGCGGTATTGCCGGCAACCGCGGCCAGGCCAACTATGCGGCGAGCAAGGCCGGGCTGATCGGCTTCGCCCAGGCCTGGGCGCCCAGGCTCGCCGCACGCGGTGCCAGCATCAACGCCGTGGCGCCCGGTTTCATCGAGACACACATGACCGCCGCCATGCCTATCGGGCTGCGCGAGGCCGGGCGGCGCTTGAGCTCACTGGGCCAGGGCGGGCGGCCGCAGGATGTCGCCGAAGCCATCGCCTGGCTCAGCCAGCCGGGTTCCGGCGCGGTCAATGGGCAGGTGCTGCGAGTCTGCGGCCAGGCACTGATGGGGGCGTGAACATGAACCGCCAATGGCACCAACTGACCCACCCCGCTTCGCGCGCCAGCCTTTACCTGCGCGCCGCCAGCAAGCGCAAGATCAGCGGCGATACGCTGCCGGCCGATGGCCTGCGCTGTGTCATCCGCGTGCAGCCTGGCAACCTGGAGGCCTACCGTCGGCTGTGCCACTTCACCGATGACGGCCGCCTGCCAGGCACCTACCCACACGTGATGGCCTTCACCTTGCAACTGCAACTGCTGACCGCACACGAATTCCCCTTCCCATTGCTCGGCCTGGTGCACCTGCATAACCGCATCGAGGTGCTGCGCCCCTTGGGTGGCATCGACGGGCTGCGGTTTTCGGTCTACGCCGACAACTTGCAGGCCCATCCCAAGGGCGGCACGTTCGACCTGATCACCGAAGCCGAGGATGGCCTGGGCCTGCTGTGGCGCGAAACCAGCCGCATGCTGGTGCGTGGTTTGAAGCTGCAGGGCCAGCCTGAACACAGCGAGGACAGCGAGCCGCAACCGTTGCCAGAAGCAACGCGCTGGTACGCCGACAGCGATATCGGCCGGCGCTACGCCAAGGTCTGCGGCGACTACAACCCGATTCACCTGAGCAGTGCCAGCGCACGGTTGTTCGGGTTCCCCAAAGCCATCGCCCATGGCATGTGGAGCAAGGCCATGGCACTGGCGGCGCTGCATACGCACCTGCCGAACAGTGGCTACAGCTTCGAGGTGGACTTCCGCAAGCCGGTGCGCTTGCCGTCGGAAGTGGTACTGAGCGCCAGTGCGCCAGGGCCAACAGGCGCACTGCGCCTGGATGGGCATGGCCAGTTGCTGCACATGGTCGGGCGCTGGGGTGCGCTCTAGAGGGCCGGGGCTGCAGGCACGGCGCCAAATCCACTTGCTTTGCATCGGGCCTCCATCGAAGCTATGCAGCACGAGGAGACCCCGATGAACCTGCAAGAACTTACCGAACGCCTGCACCGGATCCGCGACAACAACGACTGGCGCGGCTTCCACAGCCCGAAGAACCTGGCCATGGCCGCCAGCGTGGAAATGGCCGAGCTGGTGGAAATCTTCCAATGGCTGAGCGAAGACCAATCGCGCCAGCTTCCTGCAGATGAACTCGCCCATGCCGGCCAGGAAGTGGGGGATGTGGTGCTCTACCTGTTGCTGCTGTGCAGCGAACTGGGCCTGGACATGGAGCAGGTAGTTCGGGCCAAGCTGGCCGACAGCGAGAGGCGCTTCGCCCGATGAACGACCGTCACTTCGATGAGCTGGCCACCCGTTTTGCCGAGAAGATCTACGGAGGTGCCAAGGGCGCGATCCGCCTGGCCGTGCTCCAGGCCGACCTGGCCGAAGCCCTGCCGGACCGGCCGCTGCGGGTGCTGGACATCGGCGCCGGGCTTGGTCACATGGCCCTGTGGTTGGCCGAGCGCGGCCATCACCTGACCCTCGCCGAACCCGCCGCGCCGATGCTCGATGGCGCCCGGGAACGCTTTGCCGAGGCAGGCCAGCCGGCAACGTTCATTCAGGCGCCCTGGCAGGACCTGCTCGGCCAACTCACCGAACCCTATGACCTGGTGCTGTGCCATGCGGTGCTCGAATGGCTGGCCGAACCAGAAAGCATTCTGCCGGTGCTGCACCAGCTGACTGCCCCCGGTGGGTGGTTGTCGTTGGCATTCTACAACCGTGACGCGCTGGTCTATCGCAACCTGCTCAAAGGCCACTTCCGCAAGCTGCGCAGCAACCGCCTGGAAGGTGAAAAGCAGAGCCTTACCCCGCAGAAACCGCTTGATCCGCGTGAACTCAAGGCGCAACTTGAACCCATGTGGCACGTGGAAAGCGAGAGTGGTGTGAGGGTGTTTCACGACTATATGCCCAAGGAATTCCAGGCCAAGGCCGAGCTGCTCGACTTGCTGGAAATGGAACTGGCCCACCGCCGTCACCCAAGCTTCGCCGGGCTTGGCCGCTATCTGCACTGGATATGCCGCCCCCGTTGATCCGCCTGCCGGGAGGAATACATGCCGTACCGACTGTTGTGGCTGGCCTTGCTGCCCTTGGCCTTGACCGCCTGCCAAGGCAGCAACCCCTATGTGGCCAGCAGCCGCCCGCTGCCACCGGCCCCCGTGCAGGCGGCCGCCACCTTCGACGCCAGTGCCTACCCGGCACCTACGCGCGACTATGGGCGCTACCGTAGCTGGAGCTGGCGTGGCGGTCAGTTGCCAACCGGCAGCGCCGTCGCCAACCCCGGGCAACTGGCCGATGCCGTCAGCAGTGCGCTCGACCAGCAAGGCCTGCGCCCGGCCAGAGGCGCCACCGGCGACCTGCTGGTCAGCGCCGACATGCGCCTGGAGCGGCGCTTGCGCCAGGTGCGTGATTACGACTACGACCCCTATTACGGCCCGTACCCCTACAGCAGTGTCGGCTTCGGCGGCTACCGCAATGGCTATGGCGCTTATGGCAGCGTGCCGATCGTGCGCACCTACGAAGTGGAAGTGATGGTGGTGCGCATCGACCTGTTCGATGCCCGCAACGGCCAGCCCGTATGGAGCGCGAGCGCTGAAAGCGGCAGCGACAAAAGTTCGCCACGCGATCGCGAAACCGCCTTGCGCGAATCGGTACACAAGGCGCTCAGCGGCTATCCTCCCAGTTAACGTCTAACGGAGAACCATCATGTTGCGCCGCCTCGTTCTACTGTCACTTGCGCTGCTGCTCGCAGCCTGCTCCAGCAACAACGTCCAACAGGATTTCGATGCCAGCCGCGATTTCGCGGCCTACCGCAGCTGGGCCTGGCAGGAACCGGGCTTGCAATACCGCCCGGATGATCCACGCATCAAGAGCGACCTGACCGAGCAGCGCATCCGCCAGGCGGTTGCCGAGCAACTCGACCAACGCGGCCTGCGTCCGGTTCAGGGCAACGCCCGGGCGGATGTCAAAGTGCGGGCCTACCTGATTGTCGAGGAGCGCCAGCAGCAGATCACCACCAACTATGGTGGCGGCTGGGGTGGGTACTGGGGAGGCTACTGGGGCGGGCCGATGTACAACGAGACCCGCAGCGTCGACTACAAGGTGGCGACCATTCAGGTCGATATGTTCGATGGCCGGGATGGCAAGCTGGTCTGGCGCGGCAGTGCCGAGCAAATCATGAACAACTACCCGCCAAGCCCTGAGGAGCGCAACAGCGCCATCCAGAAAACCGTGGGCGAAGTGCTGGGCAACTACCCGCCCGGCCGAGCCAAATAACGCCACTGACCCGCCTTCGAAAGTGACAAAGTCGAAGGTGCGGGCAGCATTTCATGATTGTGCCATGCCCACTCGTCGGAACACGTCTACCCTCTATAGAAACCCTGAGGTGCCCGGGAAGACGTGTTCAACGAATAGGGATGGCGACCTGCCAATGCAAAGCATTGTTCTCCTGATGTGGCTTGCCTTGTGCACTGAACAAGATATCCGCGAACGCCAGATCGCCAACATACTGACCCTGGGGGTGGCGGCCTGCGCCCTTGCCTGGTTGTTCGTCACTGGTCATACCTGGATCGGCGCCGATGCCAGCGACGCAGGCTGGGCATTGGCCATCGTCATGCTGCTGACCTTGCCTGGCTACATGCTTGGCCGCTTCGGCGCCGACGACGTCAAATTGATGGGCGCCCTGGCCTTGGCGACCAGCCCGCAGTACGTGCTCGGCACTTTCATCGGTGCCGGTGTCAGCGTACTGCTGTGGTTGCTGACGCGCAGGCGCTTGTGGACCTTGCTTAACCCCAAGGTGAAAAAGCGCCTGCAGGCCCTGACCGAAGAGATGGGTGACAAGCAGGCCTTCGTGCCTTATGTGCTGGCCGGTTTTCTGCTGACAGCGGTATGGATCCAATGACCATCCCTGCGGTCCGATGCTGTACATGTCTTGTACAGAACCGCCGGCAGCGTCTACTTTTAAGCTGCCAGAGCGTCTGGCCCGGGAGCTGGGCCGTATACGAACAGGGAGTTGATCGTGAACAAGTCATTCAGTGAGGTGAAGGTCCTGGTGGTTGATGATCAGGCAACGATCGTCGAACAGCTATGTGAATTTCTCGAAAGCCAGGGCCATCACTGTGTAGCGGCACACTCCACAGACGAAGCCATTGAGCGTTACGTTGCCGACGAGGCCATCGGCCTGGTGTTGTGTGACCTGCACATGCCGGAACGCGATGGCATCGAGCTGGTCCGGGCGTTGAAGGACATTGCCGGGCGCCAGCGCATGTTCGAAGCGATCATGCTCACCGGCCGTGCCGACAAGCAGGACGTGATCCGGGCCCTGCGCGAGGGCTTCGCCGACTATTACCAGAAGCCCATGAACCTCGACGAACTGCTCGAAGGGGTACGCCGCCAGGAGCAGGTACTGCAGGAGCGCAAAGCGAACTTCCAGGACCTTGGCAGCCTCAACCAGCGGCTACAGGACCTGGCGGGCTCCATCGATGAGCTTTACCAGGACCTGGAGAAAGCCCGCGGCCAGGGTGTTCACCGTCGCTCCACCGACCCTGAGGAGCCCGAAGGCGAGCTGCCCGCAGCGTTCGAGAAGCTGTCCCCGCGCCAGCTAGAAGTGGCACGGCTGGTGAGCAAGGGCAAGACCAATTACCAGATCGCCTGCGAGTTGGGCATCACCGAGAACACCGTGAAGCTTTACGTCTCCCAGGTGCTGCGTTTGACTCATATGCACAACCGCACGCAGCTGGCGCTGGCGTTGACGCCAAGTTCATCGCCCGTGCATCAGCGCTTCATTACCCACTAGCAAGGCTGCGTCTGTAGGAGCGGCCGCGCGTCGCGCCTACAGCACGTTCATTCCAGTTGATAGCTGATGCTCAACATCAGTCGGACCGTGCGGCTGGCGCTATCCAGTGCCTCATCCGCCAGCGGTCTGGCCACTTCCAGCGCCACGTTGCCATGGTGCCCATCGCCCAGGCGCACACCAAGCGCCACTGAGCCCATGTGCGCATCCTCGTAAGGCCCGCCGTTGTACCAGGCCTGGGCAGCATCGAGCACTGCATAGGGCTGCACAACCTTCAGCCAGCCAGCGCCAGGCGTTAACCGGTAGTTCAGCTCATAAGCGACACCCCAGCCCTTGTCGCCGGCGGCCTGGTCACTGGGGTAACCCCGTCCGAAATGCTGCCCGCCAAATACCGCGCGCTCACTGTCGGGCAACCTGTCATCGCTCCAGTAGAGCGCAGCGGACACCACGCCCTGCCAGTTGTCGAACAACTGATCGCTCTGCAAACCCGAGACCTGAAAGCGTAGAAAGTCCATGTCGTAGTCGGCATCGCTGCGCGCCCCCAGGTAATCCAGGCCTTGGTAGACGCCGGCACTGACGATGCGCAGCCGGCGCTCATCGCCCTTGCGCCAGTCGCCTTCGAATGACAACCCGCGTACAGCAGTGTCGTATTCACGCTGACAGCAGATCCGTTGTTCGAGGTGCTCACTGCTTGAATAAAGCCGCCCGGACAGGTTGATCCATTCATTGCTTTCAACCATCAGCGCCTGGCCGAGGCCGATCGCATACTGTTCGACCTGCCGGCGCTGAGTGAGGTCGGTGCCGTCCTGCAGGCGCACCCGTGTGCCCGGTTCGCTGCGATAACGCTTGGCCGATAACAGCAACTGGCTGCCTTGCGCGTCCAGGTACTGGCTGTAGTCGAGCCGCTGGTAATGCGTTCGGTCATCGCCCGGGCGCAGCAGAAAGCTCGCCGTCAACTGCTCGGCGAAGCGTGTCTGGGCGTTACTGGAAACCTTGACCAGCGCCTGTGGGTTCTCGCGGCTGCCAGCGGCCAGCGTTACACCTGCAGCATACGGCTTGCGCCACACGTGAAGCCTGAGCCGTGCTGCATCGCCAGGGACCTGCGCCGCCGCAACTTCGGCGTACACGCTCAGGCCAGGCATGCGTTGCGCCAAGCCGGTGAACCGCTCGAGCGCCGCCTGGGTCAGGGGCCGCTCAGCCTGCAACCGCGCCATCATCTGCTCGAGGTAGGCTGCGGCCGGGCCGATATCACCTAACAGCTCATAGTCGTGGATATAGCCCTCCACCAGCACCACGTGCACGCGGCCCTCAGCAAGGTCCTGAGGTGGCAGGTAGGCATACGACAGCGGATAGCCGTCACGCTGGTAGCGTTGGGTCAGGCGTTCGGTGAACTGCTGCAGCTCGCCTACGGTGATCTCACGGCCGATCAGCGGCTGGTAGTGCTCGCGCAGCTCACTCAAGGGAAAGACCGTACCGCCCTCGAAGCGCACCTTGTGCAGGACCAGTTGCGTTGCGTTCGACAACGGGGCGGTCGTGCGGGGTGCCGACCACCGCACGTCCGTCACAACCGGACGATAGGCCTCTACTGGCAGGTTATCGGTGGGCAGGCGGCGCTCGTATTCATGGCTGTCGAGGTAACCTGGCAATGGCTCTGCATGAGCCAGGCTGGCCCAGAGCAATACGATCAGGGGCACGGCCAGAGGACGCATAGGGTGCTCCAGGATCCCTTGGGTACCGGGGCGTCAGCCGGTCACACCCGTCACTAGCAAGCGTAGGTGCTGCGCCGGCAAACGTCGAACGACTATTCGCTGACCTGGAACGTCACCCGCGCCGTTTCACCGCTCTCGTCCAGTGCGCTCAGTTCGCTCTGCCCTGCCCGCTCGAAACGCACCAGCAAAGTCGCCTGGCCAGTGGTTTCGCCCAAGGGCTGGCCGTTGAGGAACCACCAGCGGCGGCCGGCGCCCCCCAGGGCCGAGACATGCAGTTGCAACGGTTCGCTGCTGCCGACCGGGCGGCGCAGGTTATCGCCCGGGCGCACGCCGACAATGGACAGCGGTGGCGCGCTGGCGGGCACCTGCGGTGGGCAACTGCGGTCCACCGTAGGTAGACGCGCGGCACGCCGTTCGACACGGGGCAGCCAGGGTTCCAGCGGGGCTGGCCAGAGGGCAATTTCCTGCGCTTTGGCACCTGGGCAACTGCCATCGACACGCAGGCCCTGCGCGTTGACCCACACGCTTTCACGCAAGCCAAGCCCCAACGGTTGATCGGCGGCCTGCAACGTCGGTGGCGTGGTGCCGTCGAGCGTCCAGGCAAAGCGTTGGCGCCTGCAGTTGGGGTCCTGCCGGTTCATCGGCTGGCCCAACGGCCAGCAAATCGCAGCGACACCCACGCTGTCGGGGACCCGTTGCACCGGTACAGTAAGCCCCCGCTGGCTGTCGCGGTTGCTCAGCACGTCGTGAATCTGCAACATCAGCGGCGCCGCCGAGGCCAAGCCGAACTGCCCGGCCACCGGGGTACCGTCAGGCCGGCCGATCCACACCCCAATCAGGTAACGCGGCCCGACGCCAATCGACCAGGCATCGCGAAAGCCATAGCTGGTACCGGTCTTCCAGGCCAGTTGCGGGCGCTGCACCAGTTCGGCATGGGGGTCCCGGTCTGGCCGCGCCTGGCCGCTGAGGATGCGTCGAATGATCCAGGCCGCCCCCGGCGACAGCAAGCGCCGCTCCAACAACGGGTCCTGAGGTTGCAGGCGCACCTTTGCACTGTTGCCCGCCCGGGCCAACGCCGCATAGCCGCCGACCAGTTCCTCCAGGCGGCTGCCTGCCCCGCCCAGGATCAGCGACAGGTTGGGCTCGGCCAGGGGCGGTAGCACCAGCGGCATGCCGGCCATGCGCAGTTGCGCGGCGAAGCGCTTTGGCCCATAGGCCTCGAGCAACTGCACCGCCGGCAGGTTGAGCGACAACGCCAGCGCCGAACTGGCCGACACCGGGCCGCTGAAGCCCATCGAGAAGTTACCGGGGCGATAGTCGCCATAGCGGCGCGGCACATCCTGCAACAGCGATTCGGAGTGGATCAGCCCATCGTCCAAGGCCATGCCATACAGGAACGGCTTGAGGGTCGAGCCAGGTGAACGCAGGGAACGGACCATGTCGACATGGCCAAAGCGGCGGTCATCGCTGATGTCGATCGACCCCAAGTAAGCGCGCACTGCCATGCTCTGCGCGTCCACCACCAGCACCGCCGCCGAAGTGCGCTCGGGCAGGCGGGCACGCCAGCCCAGCAGCAGGTCTTCCAGGCGCCGCTGCAACGAAGCATCAAGGGTGGTGCGTATCAATGGTGGGCTATTGGGCGTGTTCAGGCGGCGGGCCAGCAAGGGCGCCAGGGCCGGTTCCTGGCGTGGCGCCAGCAGCAAAGGCTCTTCGGCCGCTTCCAGGATCTGCTGGGCGGGCCACACCTGATACTCGTCCAGGCGCTGCAGCACCTTGTCACGGGCACGCTGGGCACGTTCGGGGTGACGGTCCGGGCGCAAGCGGCTGGGGGCCTGGGGCAGTACCGCCAGCAGCGCCGCCTCGGCGGGCGTAAGGTGCTTCGGCGACTTGCCCAGATACGCCCAACTGGCGGCCGCCACGCCCTGCAAGGTGCCGCCGAAAGGCGCACGATTCAGGTACAGCTGCAGGATATCGCGCTTGGACAGGTGCCATTCCAGTTGCGCTGTACGCCACAGTTGGCGCATTTTGCCCGCCAGCGTGCGGTCGTGCGGGTCGAGCAACCGCGCCACCTGCATCGACAGTGTGCTGCCCCCGGAAACCACACGCCCGCCGCGCAGGTTCAGCCAGGCCGCGCGCGCCAGCGCCAGCGGGTTGACCCCGGGATGACGGTAGAACCAGCGGTCCTCGTAGGTCAGCAGTGCCTGCAGATACAAGGGCGACACCTCTTCGGGGCTGACGGGGTAGCGCCACACTCCATCGGCATCGGCAAAGCGCCACAGGGGCGTACCGTTCTCGGCCAGCACCACCCGCGCCAGGTCGTCAGCCGGCATGGGCAATGGCCACAGGCGATCAGCCAAGTACAGCAGCGCGACCATCGCCAGGGCGGCGATCACACTGGCCCGCAGGATCCTTCCCGCGCGCGTGCGCGGCCGGGCTAAGCTTGGCATCGGGAACCGACCTGGGCAGGTAATGGCCAAAGGCTTGGGAACGGCAAACTCGCCGATTCGTTCATCAGGAAGCAACTATGCATGTAGAAGGTTTTTTCGAGTGGCTTGGCCAGGCACTGGGTTCGTTGATCCGCTTCATCGTCGACGCCTTGAGCGGCCTGTTCAACCTGCTGGCCAATGCCGGGGGTAACTTCATCGACGGCCTGGCGCGCACCCTGGGCATGGACACTTCGCTGGTCAGCATTCTTGCCCTGATCATCGGCCTGATGCTGCTCTACTCGGCAATCCGCGCCTTCATGCGCGCCTCGATCATCCTCGGGATCATCTGGCTGGTGCTGGGGTTATGGGTGATGAGCTGGGTGATCCACTGACGTCGGGGCTGCAACGGTAACCCATCGCAGCCAAGCCGGCGCCCACGGGACCGGCTGGCCGACGATGCGGCTGGTAGAACCCCTACAGCACTAGCGGGCCTTTACCGTCATTTCACCCTGCCCATCACCCACCGCCTGCAGGTTCGGCCGGTACATCGACTCCACCTGTGGCGGCGGCACGCGGTACGTGCCGGGGGTCACCGCACGCGCCAGGTACAGCAGGTGGGTAGTGCCATAACCGTCCAGTTTCAGCGCTGCCACATAGCGGTCGTCGCGGTACTCCTGGTGCACCACACTGGCGTTCTGCATCGACTCGCGCCACTGCTTCACTGCGCTGCTAGCGTTATCCAGGCTGGCGGCGCTCTGCGCCAGGTTCTGGTTCTCCAGCTCCAGGCCCGCCGGCAGCAGGTCGACCACCAGCGCATCCGGCACGCGGTCGGTGGCCTTGAGTGCCAGGTGCACCAGCACCAGTTCACCGCTGCGCAGGTTTTGCAGGTCCAGCGCCTGGCCATTCATGCCTAGGTATTCACGACGGATTTCCATACCGTTCCCCCCGGCAGCTGGTGCCTGGCGCGGGTAGCCCGAGAGGGTCAGTTGCTGGTAGGCGGTTTCACTGCCTTGGTTCTGAACGGTCAGCGGCGCTGCCAGCAACGGGCCTTCGAGCTTCATCCCGGCGTCGGCATTGTTGAACTCACGCACTTCGCCCGCGCTGTCCAGGCGCGCCTTCCATGGCGCTTCAGGCTTGCCGAGTAGGCCACGGCCAGCCAGGTACAAGGCGTTACGCTCCTGCGTTGACAACCAGCGGTTGGCCGCCAGCTCATCGGACAATGCGAACAGGCGTTGATCGACCTGATTGCTGGCCAGGTTGCTCTCCTGCAACAGCGCCAGGATCAGTGCTTGATCCCGCAGGCTGCTGCCGTAGTCGGCCATCCAGCCTTTGCTGCGGCTAATCCCGAGGCCAGCTTGCAGGGCCTGTTGCGAGCGCGGTTTGTCGCCCATCTTGTCCAGCGCCACCGCCAGTTGTACCAACGGCAGGCCTGAACGCGCATCGGCGCGGCGTTCGAACAGACTACGCAATGCGCCCAGCGGGGCCTGCTGACTGCGTGACAGTACCAACGCGGCATAGGCCTGGACGGCAAAGCGGGTGTGCTCAGCGTTCTCGCTGTAGTCGACCTCGATCAGGTTGCGCTCCTGCAAATAACGCAGCAGGCGCTCATTGGCTTTTTTCAGCGCTTCGGCCGGCACGCCATACCCCTGGTCGCGGGCGCGCAGCAAGAAGTCGGTGACATAGGCGGTCAGCCAGTATTCCTCTTCACTGTCCGAGCTCCACAGGCCAAAGCTGCCGTTGTAGCGCTGCATGCCCAGCAAGTGCTCGATGCCCATCTCGATCTTGCGTTTGCGCACCTCGGCCGGCTCGCCTTTGATACCCAGGCGCTTGAGGCTCTCGGCATCGGCGTACAACGAGGGGTACAGGCCACTGGTGGTCTGCTCCAGGCAGCCGTAGGGGTAAGCTTCCAGGGCGCGGATCTGCTCGCCCAGGTTCAATGGCGGGCGGCTCGACAGCGCCAGGCTGGCCTCCAGGCCTGCAGGTTCGAAGGCGGCCAGGTCACTCTCTGGCAAGGCCCAGGGCTGCTCCTTGAGCGCCACGCGATAGTGCTTGAGCATCGCCGGATAGGCTGGGCGAATACCCAGCGACCATTCACGCTCGAAGGTGTTTACCGGTTCACCCGGCAACTGCAAACCAGTGACCCGCACGCGCACCTTGCCCTGGCCCAGGCCGCCCTGGGCCAGCACCGGAATCTTCAGCGTAGTGCGCTGGCCCTCGGCCAGAGCGATCGTCTGCTGGGCGCTGGCCGCCAAGCTCAACTGGCCCTCGGTGCTGATATCGACACTCAGTTGCTGGGCACGGCCGGACAGGTTGGCCAAGTCCAGCGCCAGGCTGGTGCGGTCGCCGCCAGCGAGGAAGCGCGGGGCAGACAGCTCGGCAATCAGCGGTGCGGCCACCACGGTCTTGCCTTCAGCCATGCCGAAGTGGTCCTCGGTCCAGGCCTGGGCCATCAGGCGCAGTTCTCCATTGAAGTCCGGGATGTCGACCGTCGCCTGACCCTCGCCCTGTTCGTTCAGGGTGACCGGAACGCTCTGCTGGGCGACGATGGTGACCGTGGTGTTGGGGCGCTTGCCGCCCTTGGCCATGGCCGCATCACCACCGAACGCCAGGCTGGCCAAACGGCCCTGCCCGGCTTCGATCAACTGGCCGTAGATGTCCAACTGATCGGCACCGTAGGCCTTGCGGCCAAACAGGCTGGCGAAGGGGTCAGGGGTTTTGAAATCGGTGATGTTGAGGATGCCCACATCCACCGCGGACAACAGCACATGCACCTGCTTGGGAATGCTGCCATCGGCATTGGCCGCCTTGAACCTGACCGTCAGCGGTTGCTTGGGGCGCATTTTTTCCGGCGCCTGCAGGCTCACTGCAAGCTTGCGCTCGGCGCGCCCCAACGGTAGGTGCAGAACACCCACGGCGCGTTTTGGCGTGGCATTGGCCTTGCGCTCACCTGGGCGAATGACCAAGGCGCTGATGTACAGGTCGTGGCGTGCCCATTGCTTGTCCAGTTGCACCTCGAAGGTCTTGCCTTCCACCGGCACATCGATCTCCTGCCACCACAGCGGGCCATCGCTGGACTCGATCATCAGGTAGCCTGTACCGGCTGCGGGCGGGGTCACGGTGACCTTGGCGGTAGCGCCATCGGCATAGGCTGGTTTGTCCAGGGCCAGCTTTACCTGGTCCGGGCGCACCGCGCCGCCTTCGGCGTTGTCCTGGGCACGGTAACCCGCCCAGAAGCGCTCGCTGGAAACCAGACCGGTCTGCGGGTCTTCCACCTCCACGCGGTACGGCCCCCACTCCACCTGGAAGGTAAGCTTGGCCGTGGAGCCAGCTTTGACGCTGACGGTTTCTTCGCTCTGGGTCAGGAATTTCTCGTTGTAGTTGTAGCTCCAACCGTCGCTCTGCGAGTAGTTCCAGTAGTAGTCCCGGCGCTCACGGATCAAGCGCACCTTGAGGTCGTTGGCGGCCAGCTTCCTTCCGTCGCGGTCGGCAACCAGGAACTCGAATTCCACCGGGCCATCGCTGTCGGTTTCTTCGCCATCGAACACGCCGCGCAAGCCCGGCAGGCGTTCTGCAGGCCAGATCGGCTGTTCCAGACGGCGAGTGATCGGTCGGCCGCCAGACTCCTGCAGGCTGGCCTGCACGGTCAGTTGCAGCGGCGAACGGGCCTCGGCCCAACGGCTTTCGATATCGACCACTGCCTTGCCGGCCTGGTCCAGGGTCACCTCGTCCAGCTCCAGGTCCTGGTTCAGTTCGGTCTCGGTTACCGAGCCGAACTGATAGCCCGGCAGCGCCGGCACGGCTTCACGCAATGGCCGCACGTAGGCCTGGCCGCTCAGGCGGTTGCCTGCCGCGGGCGCGCCGTACAGGTAACGACCATTGACCTGGATGCGCGCGTCCTCCTCAGGGGCGAGCGGTGTCTTGCTGCCCTTGAGCTCCAGCGCCAGGCGCTCAGGCAGGAAGTCCTCGACGAGGAACTCATAGACCTGCTTGCGCCCGCCGCCCAGGTCGAGCAGCAGTTGCCAGCGGCCAGTCGGGGCCTCGGTGGCGAGCTGCAGCTGGTATTGATAAAGGCCATCGGCGTCGGCCTCCCAGACGAACTTGCGGCTGACCTGTTCATCTGGGCGGCGCACTTCGACGCTGACCGGCTGGGCCTTGACCGGCTTGCCGTCCTGGTCACGCAGCAGGCCGTTGAGCAGCACCGTTTCACCGGGCCGGTAGAGGTCGCGCGGGCCGAAGATGAAGAACTGCAACGGGTTGGCCTGGGGGCCGGTGATGTCGAATTCGGCCAGGTCCAGCGCAGCGGTGTTCAGGCGCAACAGGGTGGTATGCACCCCCTGGGTGGCGATAAGGGTGTCGGCCTTGGCCGTGATCGGCAGTTGGGCATGGCCTTGGCCATCGGTCCTGGCCTGGGCCAGCAGCTTGCCCTTGTCGTCATGCAGCTCGAGGTTGACGTCCTTGAGTGCCTTGCCGCCCTCCAGGGCCTGGGCGAACACATCCAGGCGGTCGCGGTAGCGGTGGGCAGACACGCCAATGTCGCTCAGGGTGAACAGCGTCGCCGGTTGCGAGTAGTCGTAGGTGCCGGAGGCACGCATCACTGCCAGGTAGACGCCAGGCTCCTGCAACGGCTTGATGCCGGCGATCGGCAGCAGCACGGTCTCGCGGGTGTTGCGGGCTGGGTTGAGGTCGAAACGGCCGCTGTAGACCAGGTCGGCCAAGGCCAGGGTTTCTTGGGACTGGTAGTAATAAAGGCTGCTGTTGCGGCCCCAATTGACCAGGAAGGTCGAGAGCATTTCGGGTTTTACCCGGAAGAACTCCACATCGACCTTTTCCACATTCAGGGCGATCACCGGCAGGCCTTCGGCCAGGCGCGTGGGCAGCAACGAGCCACGGCTGGCGAAGCCCACGGTCGGCTGCATGTCACGGGTTTCCAGCCGGGTCACCGATTCGCTGTCCAGTGGCTTGCCGTTGACGGCCAGCAGGCCCTTGTCGACCGTCAGCACCAACTTGCGCTGAGGCTCCAGGTGACGCAGGCGCAGTTCCATCTGGTTGTCGGAGAGTTCCCAGGCACCGTCGACCTTGCCCTTGACGGTGTCGACCAGGTGCACTTTGCTGGCCCAGTCCTGATTGGCGTCCAGCGGCACCGAGAAGCTGATGGACAGGGTGCTGGCGCCATCGAGCTGCACTTCCGAAACATCCAGTACGCTGAGTTCGCGGCCCTCGTAGCGTTTGGCAAGGGCTGCAGGGTCCTCCCGCTTGGGTGCCGGTGCCTGGGCAGGGGTGCTGGCTGCCGGCTCCTGGGCGGGGGCGGGCTTGTCCGGCGTCGAGGAATCACAGGCACTGAGCAGGGCCAGCGCGCAGGCCAGCAACAATCCTTTGTTGAACATGGAATGGTAACTCTTGGCAGCGTATACGAGAGGGCAGCAACTATAGCGCAATGGCAAGGGTGGTACCTGCGCTGGAGCGTCAGTTGAGACCGTGTTCGCACCATTTGGTTGCCTGACCGTTACAATGCGCCCACTCGAGCCCTCTGGAACGCCAATGTCCCCACTTGCCATCGACTGGCGCCACCGCCTTACCCACCGCAAGGTCTGGGCCCTGGCCGCGCCGATGATCCTCTCCAACATCTCGGTGCCCCTGGTGGCCCTGGTCGACAGCACGGTGATCGGCCACCTGCCGCATGCCCACCAGCTGGGCGCGGTGGCCGTGGGCGCCACGCTGTTCACCTTCATGGTGGGCTTGATGGGCTTCCTGCGCATGGGTTCCACCGGCTTCGCCGCCCAGGCTGCGGGCCGGGCCGACGGCGCCGCGCTGCGCCAGGTGCTGGTGCAGGGCCTGTTGCTGGCACTGGGTTTCGCCCTGCTGATCGGCGTGCTTGCCGTGCCCTTCAGCCAGTTGGCGCTGCAGGCTATGCAGCCGAGCGAGGCGTTGCAGGACTCGACTGAGGCCTTCTTTTACACGCGGCTGCTGGGGTTGCCGGCAGCGCTGGCCAGCTATGCGCTGGTTGGCTGGTTCCTCGGCACCCAGAATGCACGTGCGCCCCTGGCTATCCTGCTGACCACCAACCTGCTGAACATCGCCCTGAACCTATGGTTCGTGCTGGGCCTGGAGTGGGGGGTACTGGGCTCGGCACGGGCGTCAGTGATTGCCGAGTGGAGCGCCGCCCTGTTGGGGCTGGCCCTGACCCGCCCTGCCCTGCGGGCCTATCCGGGGCATATTGCCTGGGCCGCGCTGAAGCGCTGGCAAGCCTGGCAGCCATTGCTGGCCGTCAACCGCGACATCTTCCTGCGCAGCCTGGCCCTGCAATTGGTGTTTCTGCTGATCACCGTGCAGGGGGCACGCCTGGGCGAAGCAACGGTGGCGGCCAACGCGCTGCTGCTCAACGGCCTGCTGCTCACCGCCTACGCCCTGGACGGCCTGGCCCACGCCGTGGAGGCGTTGTGCGGCCATGCCATCGGCGCCCGCGATCGCGACACCTTGCGCCGCTCACTGGTGGTAGCGTGTGGCTGGTCGCTGATCACCAGCCTGGCATTTGCCGGGCTGTTCCTATTGGGCGGGCATCTGTTCATCGACCTGCAGACCGATATCGACAGCGTACGAGCAGCGGCTTACCCCTACCTGCCTTACCTGGCGGTACTGCCATTGGTGGCGGTGTGGAGCTACCTGCTCGACGGGCTGTTCATCGGTGCGACCCGGGCACGGGAGATGCGCAATGCGATGCTGGTGTCGGTGCTGATCGCATTGCCGCTGGCGTGGGCCCTGCGAGGGTTTGGCAACCACGGGCTATGGCTGGCGTTTCTGGGGTTCATGGCGTTGCGGGCGGGGACCCTGGGGTGGGTGGGGTGGCGGTTGCAGCAGCAAGGTAAGTGGGTGGGATGACGGTGGCTGCCAAGGGCAACCACCGCCGGCCTGCCGGCCCCCACAGGGCTTGAGGTGGGCGTCGGCAGGCTGGCGAATGGGCCGCAACGCGGCCCCGGCGATTACGAAGACAGGTACGAAGACCGGGTCAGCCCCAGGCGCAACGCATCCAGGAACTGGGTGCGCTCGCGGGCGCTGATCTTGGCGCTGGCCACTTTGTCGCGGTAGTGGGTCATCAACTCCTCCGGCGACAGGTGCACGTAGCGCAGCATGTCCTCGATGGTGTCGTGGGTCTCAATACCGGCGTGGTACACGCTGCCGTCGGCGTTCTGGTAGATGTTCACCGAATCGGTGTCACCGAACAGGTTGTGCATGTCGCCGAGGATTTCCTGGTAGGCACCGACCAGGAACACGCCCAGCAGGTAGTCCTCGCCCTCGTTGACCGCATGCACCGGCATGCTGGTCTCGATGCTTTGCTCGTCGACGTACTGGTTGATTTTGCCGTCGGAGTCGCAGGTCAGGTCCTGCAGCACCGCGCGGCGCATCGGCTCTTCGTCCAGGCGGTGCAGCGGAATGATCGGCAGCACCTGGCCGATGGCCCAGGTATCCGGCAGGCTCTGGAACACCGAGAAGTTACAGATGTACTTGTCGGCAAGCTTGTCGTTCAGCTCGTCCAGCACTTGCCGGTGCGAACGCTGGCGGGCCTTCAGCGAGTTATGCAGGCGACGGCACACGGCGAAGTAGCATTGTTCTGCCAGGGCTTTCTCGGCCAGGCTGATCTTGCCATCGGCGTACTGCGCCGCCACGTCGCCCATGTAGTGGGTGGCGCGCCAGTAGGTCTCGGTCACCATCTCGATGTCGGTCGGGCCAAGCAGGTCGGCCAGCCACTGCACGGTCTCGGGCAGGGCCTCTTTGTTTTCGATGGTCGGCACGTCGTCGTTGTGTTTCTCGACGTCGGTCACCTGAATCACCAGCATGGCGTGGTGCGCGGTCAAGGAACGGCCACTTTCGGAGAAAATGTGCGGGTGTGGCAGGCCCTGGGCGTCGCAGAACTCCTTGAGCATGCCCACCACCACGCCGGCATAGTCGTCCATGTCGTAGTTGATCGAGCTGGCATTGCGCGAGTGGGTACCGTCGTAGTCCACACCCAGGCCACCGCCCACGTCGATATGGTCGACCGGCAGGCCCAGCGCACGCAGCTCACCGTAGTAGCGGATGGCTTCCTTGAAGCCATGTTGATAGTCGGCCAGGTTGGCGATCTGCGAGCCCATGTGGAAGTGCAGCAGGCGGATGCCCTGGTCCAGGCCGGCGTCACGGAAGCGCTGCACTACGGAAATCAACTGCGCCGCAGACAAACCGAACTTGGACTTCTCGCCACCGGTGTCAGCCCATTTGCTCGAAGCCAGCGACGACAGGCGCACGCGCAGGCCGACCTGCGGCTTGACCTTGAGCTCAGCCGCCTCATCGATCACCAAGGCGACCTCGGACTCTTTTTCGATGACGATGAACACGTTGTGGCCAAGCTTCTGGCCCATCAGCGCCAGGCGGATGAACTCGCGATCCTTGTAGCCGTTGCAGACGATGGTGCCGCCCTTGGGCGCCAGCGCCAGCACTGCCAGCAGCTCTGGCTTGGAGCCCGCTTCCAGACCGATGGACACGTTCTGCGTGGCGATGATGTTCTCCACCACCGCTTCCTGCTGGTTGACCTTGATCGGGTACAGGGCGGTGTACTGGCTCTGGTACTCAAGGCGCGCGATATTGGCATCGAAAGCGCCGGTCAGTTGGCGCACGCGGTCCTGCAGGATGTCAGGGAAGCGCACCAGCAGCGGCAGCGACAAGCCGCTCTGGCGTAGCTCGTCGACCTGTTCGAACAGGTCGATCGGTGCACTTTGCGGGCCGTTGGGGCGCACTTCGACGCGCCCGGCTTCATTGATGGCGAAATAACCAGCGCCCCAATGGCGGATGCCATAAACACTGCGGCTGTCGGCCACGGTCCATTGGCTACCATCGTCTTTGCGTGTGCGTCGTACGGACATTCAAGTCCCCTATAGGAAAGTCGAAGACACTGCCCCGCAAGGAGGCGGGCGCAGTGTAAAAGCTGAAAATGACGATTCGTCCGTGTCAGGGGTAGACCCTGCCCACGGCAACGAGTTTAGAAAGCGCTGGGCAAAATTCGCGTACCGGCATCAGCCGCCGGACTTCTTTGCCTTGAAACCTTGTTTAGTCAGCTCATCGATCAGCAGCTCGACATGGTCGCCCTGGATTTCAATGACCCCATCCTTCAGCGCGCCACCGGTACCACAACGGCGCTTGAGGTTGGTGGCCAGCGCCTTGAGCTGGTCGAGCGGCAGCGGCACGCCGGTGACGGTGGTCACGGTCTTGCCGCCACGGCCTTTGCTTTCACGGCGCACACGGGCAATGCCATCGCCTTCGGGGATGAGCAGTTGCTTGCATGTGCAGGCATCCACCGGCTGGCCACAGTCAGGGCAGTGCCGACCGGCATCGGTGGAGTAAACGAGACCGCCTAGGGCGGCGAAGGAAGAAGCTTTCTTGGCCACTTTTGTTCCTCGGTGCTGAGGACAAAAACTGGTCGGCGGGAGCCGACCGCGAAGCCCCACTCTGGCAGGGGCGGCGCTACTGCTGCAAGACTTGCGGCAGCCCGAAAAGGGCGCGCAGTTTAACGATAAATCACGCCGTTGCTAAGTACTGGAATGCGCCATTTAGCGAATGATTTGCGACTTGGCCGCCCCATCGCGACCCTCATGGTGCAAGCTGATGGGCCTTCCATTGAGGACAAGTGCCCATGGCGATCCCCGAAATCAGCGCGTTCATTGCCCGCTGGCCCGAACTGGGCGTATCTGAGCCCGCCGCCTGGCAGGTCACCCAGGCGTGTGAACAGCACGTCCTGGGCATGATGGCGCGGCTCGATGCCGGTTATCGGCGCCAAGGTGACTGCGCCATCCATGAAACCGCCATCGTCGAGCCCGGTGCGGTGTTGAAAGGGGCAATCATCATCGGCCCGGGGGCCTTCGTGGCGGCAGGCGCCTACCTGCGAGGCGGGGTCTACATTGGCGGCGGCTGCATTGTCGGGCCAAGCTGCGAGGTGAAAAGCAGTTTCATGCTCGGCTCGAGCAAGTTGGCACACTTCAACTTCGTCGGCGACTCGCTGATTGGTGAGCACGTCAATATCGAAGCGGGCGCGATCATCGCCAACTACCGCAATGAGCTCGATGGCGCCGTCATCAGGATTCGCCACGCTCAGGCGGTCATCGACACTGGGGTGTGCAAGTTCGGTGCATTGATAGGCGATGGCTGTAAGATCGGCGCGAACGCGGTGATCGCCCCAGGTGCGTTGCTCTGGCCGAATACTCGCGTCCCGCGCCTTGAACTGATCGACCAGTTCGCGTACTACTGAACTGCCTTGTAGCGCTCCAGCGCGGCCAGTGAATCTGGGCAGTAGGGGTGCAGAAGCCGATCATTTTCGACCTCCGCGAGGCTGACAAAACGCGCCTCGCTCACCTCCTCTGGCTGCAGCCGCAACGGCGCATCGGAAACCGCCGAATACACTGCGCACCACAAGCGGTTATCCGGCTGGTCGAAATAGAAGCGCTCGTGAAACCGCAGCGCGACACCTTCAATTCCCAACTCCTCGGCCAGCTCGCGGGCGGCGGAGTCGGCGTACGCTTCACCTGCCGCCACCATGCCGCCAGCGGCCACGTCCCAATAACCCGGATACAGCGCCTTGCTCAAGGTGCGCCGGTGCACGCACAACTCGCCGGCGCTGTTGAACAACAGAATGAACGTGCAACGACCGATCAGGCCGCGCTCACGGAGCTCGGCCCTGGGCAGTGCGCCAAGCACCTGGTCGGCGTCGTCCACCCAGGCGACCAGTTCGCGGTCGGAAGCCGCCCGGTGGGCGGCCTCGTTGGGGCTGATGGCCATGCTCAACCCTGCGACAGCAGCTGACGCAGGTCGATGACCGCGGCGTTGGCCCGGGAGATATAGTTGGCCATGACCAGCGAGTGGTTGGCCCACATGCCAAAGCCGCTACCATTGAGCACCATCGGGCTCCACAGCGGCTCTTGCGAGGCTTCCAGCTCACGGATGATCTGACGCACGCTGACTGTGGCGTTCTTCTTCGCCAGCACGTCGGCGAAGTCGACCTCGATGGCACGCAGCAGGTGCGACAGCGCCCAGGCCTGGCCACGGGCCTCGTAGAACACGTTGTCGATCTGCAGCCACGGCGTCTCTACCAACTCCTCGTCCACCTGCGGCGCCTGACCGGCCACGACCGACTCGGTCTTGAGGGTGGTGTTGAGCTTGACCCGGCCAACGCTGGCCGACAGGCGCTGGGACAGGGAGCCCAGGCGAGTGGCGACATCGCCCAGCCAGTTGTTCAGGTTATCGGCGCGGGTATAGAAGATGGCGCCCTTGTCACCCGCTGCCAGGCGAGTCTGGTAGCGCGACAGCGACTTGATGCCCTCTTCGAACTCCGATTCGCTGGACGGCAGAATCCAGCTTTTGTTGTCGAAGTTGAAGCGCGGCTCGGCTTTGGCCAAGTCAGCATCTTCGGTGGACTGCGACTGCGAGCGGGCGAAGTCCTTGCGCAGGGCGCGGGACAGGTCACGCACCTGGACCAGCACGCCGTATTCCCAGCTGGGCATGTTGTCCATCCACAGCCCTGGCGGGAAACGGTCGTTGGAGATGTAGCCACCTGGCTTGTTCAGCAGCGTACCGGCCACGGTCTTGAGGGTTTCGATGGTGGTATAGCCGACCACCATCTGCTGGCCATTGCGCTCGGCAGCGGCCTGGGCATTCTGCTGCACCGGGAACAACGCCGGCTCCTGGCTCCAGTACCAGCCCAAGCCGATACAGACCAGCAGGTACAGCCCGATCAATGTCCCCAGCGCGCGGCTCCAGAGGCCACCCAGGTAGCTACGGGCAGCAGCGCCTCGGCCGTCGACACGCTCGCGGGGCTCGGCTTTGGCCTCACGGTTTTTCCAATCCAGCATGGCTTTGTCCTTAATCAGTCACGACGGTTCAGGGCTTTGACCACAGGCCAGCGCCAGGGTGCCACGGCAAGCCCGCGTGCTTGCACTATAAAGCAGACGCCGCCATACGCATAAGCGACCAATGAGTCAGTAACTGAATAATCGTTTTAAACGCTTTGTTGACGCGGGGTGCTCGCACGCCTGAAAAGAGCTGCTAGCATAGAGCCATCATCGCACCTGCACCTCCCCACCTATAAGTAGTCAGGACATGACCCAAGCCGCTGAGCCGAGCCAAGAGCGCCTCAAGCAGGAACTCGATCACCTGCTGCAACGCCTGTCGCGCACCAGCCTGCGCAAGGGCGATCTACTCGATCAGCTGGCGCTGCCACCTGCCCGCAAGCCGGTGTACCTGCTGCTGCGGGATCATGAGCGTGCAGAGCGGCTAGCCCAGCAGCTGGAGTTTTTCGGCCTGAGCGCGCAGCCGCTGTTCGATGCCGCAACGGCTCTGGACGCCGTGGCCGAGCAGGCGCCGTCGGCCATCGTCATGGATGTCGACTTCAGCGGCCCGGGGCGCGGCATGCACCTGGCGGCGCAGGCGCAACTGGGCCTGGAACGGCCTATCCCGCTGCTGTTTTTCAGCCACCACGAAGCCGACACACCAACCCGCCTGGCTGCCGTGCGCGCCGGGGGGCAGGCCTTTCTCACCGGCACGCTGGAAGCCTCCAGCCTGCTGGAAAAGCTCGAGATCATGACCAGCACCACCGAGCACGAGCCCCTGCGGGTGCTGATCATCGACGACTCACGCACCCAGGCCTTGCATACCGAGCGCGTGCTGGGTAATGCCGGGATGATCACCCGCAGCCTTACCGACCCTATCCGCACCATGGCCGAGCTGGCGGACTTCCAGCCCGACCTGATCATCCTCGACCTGTACATGCCCGCCTGCTCAGGCCCGGAACTGGCCAAGGTGATACGCCACAACGACCGCTACGTCAGCGTGCCGATCATCTACCTGTCTGCCGAAGACGACCTGGACAAGCAGCTCGATGCGATGAGCGAAGGCGGTGATGACTTTCTCACCAAACCGATCCGCTCACGCCACCTGGTCACCACCGTGCGCAATCGCGCCGCCCGCGCCCGCCATCTCAAATCACGCATGGTGCGCGACAGCCTGACCGGGCTTTACAACCACACCCATATCCTGCAACTGCTCGAAGACTGCAGTTTCCGCGCCCGCCGCGAACGCCAGCCGCTGAGCTTTGCGATGCTCGACATCGACCATTTCAAGAAGATCAATGACCGCCACGGACACCCCATGGGCGACCGGGTCATCAAGAGCCTGGCATTGTTCCTCAAGCAGCGCCTGCGCAAGACCGACTTCATCGGCCGCTACGGCGGCGAAGAATTTGCCATCGTCATGCCCAACACCGCGCTGGAAGCCGCGCACAAGGTGCTGGACGAAATCCGCCGGCGCTTTGCCGAGATTCTTTATCCAGCGCAACCCTGCGACCTGCGCTGCACGTTCAGTGCCGGGGTGGTGCAGCTGGACGATGAGCTGGACGCCTTGACCATGGCCAGCACGGCTGACGAGGCGCTGTATCGGGCCAAGCACGCGGGACGTAATTGCGTGGTGCGGGTCGAGCCCTAGGCCCTCAGCGGCCCGTGAAACCTGTTAACTAGCGGCACAGTGCCACTTTTTTAGCGAACCCCCTGCTGTCGTCATCACCTCGTCACAAAACCGCAATAACTTCAGGCACCTACCTCTCCACTCCCCGCAGGAAGTTCGCGGCTATGCGCCTGAAGTGGCTGACCAATTTCAACACACTGTTGCTGGTGACCGTCTGTATCGCCTTGGCCACGACCCTGTGGTGGTCGCAACGCGCCCTGGAACGCCCCTATCAACTGATGGAGCGCTACCTGAGCCTGTCGCAGCAGTTCCAGAACCAGACAGCGCGCAATGTCCAGACCTACCTGGGCAGCGGCGACGCCTTGCGCCATGCCGCGGCCATGGAGGCCAACCAACAGTTGCAAGCGGCCTTGGCCGAGTTGCCCGCCGAGCTCGCCGATAACGTGCGCCCGAGCCTGGACACTTTGCAAACCTTCACCGCCAACGAACTGCTGGCAGCCGGCAAGCTGGCCGGCGACCCGCAAGCCCTGCTGTTGCAGGCCGAGCGCGAGCTGGGCGCCAATTTCGAACAGCTCGCCGCCTACGCCCGCGATAGCGGCAGCAGCGAGGCCAACCGTTACCTGCTGCCGGTGCTCGATGCCAGCGTCCACCTTGGGCGCCTGTCCCTGGCCCGCGACAAGCTGGTCAGCAGTGGCCGCGCCGAGCTGGCCGACGAAGTAGAGCGCGAACTGCATCTGATCCGCGCCCAGGCCCTGCTCATCGACGGCCTGCCACTGCTGGGCGTGACCCGCGCCGCCGAGTCCAACGCCGATGATTTCGCCGCCTTGATGGGCCTGGAAACCCAGGCCAGCGAGCAGCAGGAAGACGTTGCCATCAACCTCAAGCGCGACCTGCAAAGCCTGCTCAACCGCTACCCCGCCGAGCTGCAGCGCACCCGCGAACAGATCGAGCAACGCAGTGCCTTGGCGGCCAGCACCAATGAGCGCCTTGAGGCCGTGCAACAGGCCATTTCCGGCCTGGAGCCCGAGGTGCGTGCCCAGCACGGCAAAATCGCCAATGAAGTGCGCATCATGCAAGGGCTGATGATTGGCCTGATCTTGCTGATTGCCCTGCTGATCGACACCTTGCAGCGGCGCCTGGCGCGTACATTGACGGGGCTGGCCCCTGCCCTGTCGAGCTGGGCCGAGGGGGATTTCGCCAGGCCTATCGCCTTGGGCAAGACCAACCGTGAACTGCGTGATATCCAGGAATCGCTCAACCGCCTGCGCCAGTACCTGGTGGAACTGGTCGGCACCATCCGTCACAACGCCGAGCAGGTGGCCGGTAGCAGCCACGCCTTGGCGGGCATGAGCGCCGCGCTGCACGATGGCGCCGAGCGCCAGGCCGGTGACACTGGGCAGATTCGCGATGCCCTGGGCGAACTGGAAGCCACCATCCAGCAGGTGGCCGGCGATGCCAGCGCTGCTGCCGATGCCAGCCGTGATGCCGGGCGTGCCGTGGAACAGGGCCAGGCCGTGATCGGCCAGAGCTTGTCAGGGCTACGGGCACTGGTCGATGAGGTGCAGGGCAATGCCCGCATGATCGAACAGCTGGCCGAGGAGTCGGCGACCATTGGCGGGGTACTGACAGTGATCCGCTCGATTGCCGAGCAAACCAACCTGCTGGCCTTGAACGCCGCCATCGAAGCGGCCAGGGCCGGCGAGATGGGCCGTGGTTTTGCCGTGGTGGCCGACGAGGTGCGCTCGCTGGCGCAACGCACCACCGGGGCGACGGGCGAGATCCAGGCCCTGATCGACCGCCTGCAGCAGGCTGCGCGAGAATCGGTGGCGGGCATGCGCGCCCAGCTCGAACATGCCGAAGCCACTGCCAACCAGGCCCAGGCTGCTGATGGTGCGCTGGATGAAATTGTCAGCGCAATTCGCACCATTGCCGACACCGCGGTGCGCATCGCCGATGTCACGGCGCAACAGAGTGGCGCGGTGAGTGAGATCCGTGACCACAGCGAGCGGATTCACGCGTTGGGCGAGGACAACCTGCAGCGCATTGGCGAAGGGCGCGAGCAAGGCGAGCAGTTGCTGGGGTTGGGGGGTGAACTGAACCGCGCTGTGCGGGCCTTCAGGGTCTGACACTGAGCGCCCGCTTCCACAGGAAGAGGTGCCTGTGGGAGCCGGCAGCGGCCATGTGTCGCTCTGCTTCCCCGCACTCTCCCAACCCCCGCCAACTCCGTTATCATGCCCGCCACGTTCCACCTCGCGAGTCCGCCATGCGCCGCCTGTTTTTCCTGCTGTTCCTGCTGCTGGCCAGCCCGGCCTTCGCCACGGGCCTGCTCGACAACCGCCCCAGCGCCACCCTCGGCGCCGCCTCGCTGTCCAGCAACGCCGACTTCTTGCCGGTACACGAAGCGTTCAAGCTCAGCCTGATCGAGGCCAATGCCCAGAGCATCAAACTGCGCTTCGTCGCTACCGACGGCTATTACCTCTACCGCCATCGCTTCCAGTTCAGTACTGGGCCTGCCGGCATCGCCGTGGGCGCGCCGAACATTCCCAAGGGCGAGGCCAAGCACGATGAATTCTTCGGCGACGTCGAGGTGTACCACGGCGTGGTCGACATTGAACTGCCACGCACCGATGCCCGCGCTTTCACCTTGCTGGTGGGCTATCAGGGCTGCGCTGACAAGGGCCTGTGCTACCCGCCGCAAACCGAGCGCCTGAGCATCGATGGCGAAGGTGGCCCCGCTGCTGGCGCCCCTGCAGAGGGCGACGAACACGGCTGGCGCTGGAAGTCGTTGCTGCTGTTCTTCCTTGCCGGGGTCGGCCTGACCTTCACCCCGTGCGTGCTGCCGATGCTGCCGATCCTCTCTGGCGTGGTCCTGCGCGGCCAGGTCGGCGGGTTGCGCGGACTGGCGCTCTCATTGGCCTACGTAATGCCCATGGCCGCCAGCTTTGCCGTGCTGGGCGCACTGATGGGCCTGTTCGGCGCCGGCCTGAACCTGCAGGCCCGGCTGCAGTCGGCCTGGGTGCTGGTGCCGTTCGCGCTGTTCTTCGTGCTGTTTGCACTGGCCATGTTCGGCCTGTTCGAACTCAAACTGCCACAGGCCTTGAGCAACCGCCTGGACAAGCTGGCCAACCGTACCAAGGGCGGTTCGCTGCTGGGTGCGGCAGTGCTGGGCGTGCTGTCCAGCCTACTGGTTTCACCCTGCGTGTCGGCACCTCTGGCCGGCGCCTTGCTGTACATCAGCGCCAGCGGCGATGCCTTGGGCGGTGCGCTCAAGCTGTTCGCACTGGGCCTGGGCATGGGTGCGCCATTGCTGCTGGTGGCCACCGGTGGCGCGGCCTGGCTGCCCAAGAGCGGCCCGTGGCTGAACACTGTGAAGAACGCCATCGGGGTACTGCTGCTGGGCCTGGCGATCGGCTTGCTCAGCCGCGTACTGCCAGGGCCGGCGACCCTGGTGCTGGTGGGTTTTCTCAGCGCTGGCGTGGCGCTGTTCCTGGGTGCCCTTGAGTTCGTGGTCAAGTCGCCACGCCAACGCCTCGCGCAACTGCTGGGCCTGGCCCTGCTGGTGTATGCGCTGGCCTGCTGGTATGGCGCTCTGAATGGCCAAGGCGACCCCCTGCGCCCACTGCCTGCCCCCGCGCCTGCAGCACGCGTTGGCAGCCCCGCCGCCAGCGCGGATGCCTGGCACACAATCACTACACCGGCTGAGCTGGACGCGGCCCTGGCGCAGGCTAAAGCCGCCGGCCAACCGGTGTTGCTGGACTGGTACGCCGACTGGTGCATCAGTTGCAAAGTAATAGAGCACGAGGTGCTCAATGCCGCCGAGGTACAACCTCAGCTGAGTGCGTTCAGACTGCTGCGTTTCGACATCACCCAAAGCAGTGCCGAACAACGCACCCTGCTCGATCGCTACCAGTTGTTCGGCCCGCCGGCGCTGCTGTTCTTTGCCCCGAACGGCAGCGAAATGACCACCGATCGGGTGATTGGCGAGATAAACGCCGGCGAATTTGCGCAGATCCTTGCGCGCGTGCGCGGGCAACTGGGTCTATAACTTCCCGCTAGCCGGGAATTTTCGCCAATCGAGTGACCAGATTTAATTATCTGGTCACATACTTCGCGCGAACCTCGGACATCGTGCTGGCTATTGCCGGGAACTGGACACTTGCCGTCGCTTTACGGCACACTCGCCGCGCTGTGTCGAATTGCCCTACAAATCCAAGGAATCCGCAGATGGCAACGCTACTGGTGCTTCACGGCCCCAACCTGAACCTGCTCGGTACCCGGGAACCCGGTCACTACGGCGCCGTGACCCTGGCCCAGATCAACCAGGACCTGGAGCAGCGCGCCCGCGCCGCAGGCCACCATCTGCAGTACCTGCAGAGCAACGCCGAGTACGAGCTGATCGACCGTATTCATGCCGCACGCAACGAGGGTGTGGACTTCATCCTGATCAATCCGGCTGCTTTCACCCATACCAGCGTCGCATTACGTGACGCATTGCTTGCGGTGAGCATCCCATTCATCGAAGTGCACCTGTCCAACGTGCACAAACGCGAACCGTTCCGTCACCACTCCTACTTCTCCGATGTGGCCGTAGGAGTGATCTGCGGTCTGGGCGCCAGCGGTTATCGACTGGCCCTGGAGTCCGCGCTGGAACAACTGGCTGCCAACGCACAGCCCTGATGACAGAGACCCTGGCCTGAGTGGGCCGGGGTTCGAGAAAAACGTTTCAGATACGTTTTTTAACTTACGCCCCCTGACCGAAACCTTTGGGAGTTGATGATTAATGGATATCCGTAAAGTCAAGAAACTGATCGAGCTGCTGGAAGAGTCTGGCATCGACGAACTGGAGATCAAGGAAGGCGAAGAGTCGGTCCGTATCAGCCGTCACAGCAAGACCCCAGCTGCCCAGCAATACTTCGCCCCGGCGCCGGTCGCCGCGCCAGTTGCTGCCCCGGTTGCCGCTGCTGCCGCCCCCGTTGCCGAAGCTGCCGCTGCTGCCCCGGCCCTCAAAGGCACCGTGATCCGTTCGCCAATGGTCGGTACCTTCTACCGCAAGCCTTCGCCGACCTCGCCGAACTTCGCTGAAGTTGGCCAGAGCGTGAAAAAAGGCGACACCCTGTGCATCGTTGAAGCGATGAAGATGATGAACCACATCGAAGCCGATGTTGGCGGTGTCATCGACGCCATCCTGGTGGAAGACGGTCAGCCGGTTGAGTTCGACCAGCCGCTGTTCACCATCGTTTGATTCGCGGAGAGCCAACGATGTCTGGGAAGCTGGAAAAAGTCCTGATCGCCAACCGCGGGGAAATTGCCCTGCGGATCCTGCGTGCCTGCAAAGAGCTGGGCATCAAGACCGTCGCCGTGCACTCCACGGCCGACCGCGAACTGATGCACCTGGGCCTGGCAGACGAGTCGGTCTGCATTGGTCCTGCTTCGTCCAAAGATTCGTACCTGCACATCCCGGCGATCATCGCCGCGGCTGAAGTGACAGGCGCCACCGCCATTCACCCGGGCTACGGCTTCCTGGCGGAAAACGCCGACTTCGCCGAGCAGGTGGAGAAATCCGGTTTCGCCTTCATCGGCCCGAAAGCCGACACCATTCGCCTGATGGGCGACAAGGTTTCGGCCAAGGACGCGATGATCAAGACTGGCGTACCGACCGTACCGGGCTCCGACGGCCCACTGCCGGAAGACGAAGAGACCGCCCTGGCGATCGCCCGTGAAGTCGGCTACCCGGTGATCATCAAGGCCGCCGGTGGCGGTGGTGGTCGCGGCATGCGCGTGGTGCACAAGGAAGAGGACCTGATCGCCTCGGCCAAGCTCACCCGTACCGAAGCGGGCGCGGCCTTCGGCAACCCGATGGTCTACCTGGAGAAGTTCCTGACCAACCCACGCCACGTGGAAGTTCAGGTGCTCTCCGATGGCCAGGGTAACGCCATCCACCTGGGCGACCGTGACTGCTCGCTGCAGCGCCGTCACCAGAAGGTCCTGGAAGAAGCACCTGCACCGGGCATCGACGAGAAGGCCCGTCAGGAAGTCTTCAAGCGTTGTGTCGATGCATGCGTCGAAATCGGCTACCGCGGTGCGGGTACCTTCGAGTTCCTGTACGAGAACGGCCGTTTCTACTTCATCGAAATGAACACCCGTGTGCAGGTTGAGCACCCGGTGTCGGAGATGGTCACTGGTATCGACATCGTCAAGGAGATGCTCAGCATCGCCGCTGGCAACAAGCTGTCGATTCGCCAGGAAGACGTGGTCATCCGCGGCCACTCGCTGGAGTGCCGCATCAACGCCGAAGACCCGAAGAAGTTCATTCCGAGCCCAGGCAAGGTCAAGCACTTCCACGCCCCAGGTGGCAACGGCGTTCGCGTCGACTCGCACCTGTACAGCGGTTATTCGGTTCCGCCGAACTACGACTCGCTGATCGGCAAGCTGATCACCTACGGCAAGGACCGCGACGAAGCCATGGCACGCATGCGCAATGCCCTGGACGAGATCGTCGTCGACGGTATCAAGACCAACATCCCACTGCACCGCGACCTGGTGCGTGATGAAGGTTTCTGCAAAGGCGGCGTCAACATCCACTACCTCGAGCACAAACTGGCCAACCAGGAGTGATCGCGTTAGCGTGATGGATGAGAAACCCCGGCCAAGGTGCCGGGGTTTTTTATTGCCGGCCAGGCGCGGCCCGAAGCGATCACCCTTTCATCCGCGGCATCTCGATACGGTGCTCATGCACCCGCCGGTACAAGGTCGCCCGCGATATGCCCAAGGCCCGCGCCGCCTCCGCCGGCTTCCAGCGATGGCGAATCAAGGCATCGAGCAGCAACTGCCGCGCAGGGTTCGAGGCACCCGCATCCGCGCAAGGCACTGCATCGCCACGCACCTCTTGCGGCAGATCCTCCAGGCCAATTTGCCCACCCTCGCTGACCGCGCAGGCATAGCGCAGCACCTGACGCAGCTGTCGCAGATTGCCCGGCCAGCGATAGACCAACAGCGCCTGCAGCGCGTCGTCAGCCAGCACCACCTCAACCCCGCAGGCTTCGGCCTCCTCGGCCAGCAGGCGATGGATCAACCCCAGCCGATCCTCCCGATCGCGCAGCGGTGGTAACTCGAACCGGGCGTTGGCCAGTCGGAAGTACAGGTCTTCGCGAAAACGCCCCTCACTCACCATCGCCGCCAGGTCCCGGTGGGTGGCGCAAATCACCTGAATATCCACCCGCTCGCGCCGGGCCGCGCCCAGTGGGGCGACTTCGCCCTCCGCCAGTACCCGCAGCAAACGGGTCTGCAGGTTCAACGGCATGTCGCCAATCTCATCGAGAAACAACGTGCCGCCATCGGCCTGTTGCAACAGCCCCTGCATACCCTTGCTCGACGCGCCCGTGAACGCCCCGGCGACATAGCCGAACAGTTCGCTCTCGATCAGGCTCTCCGGAATGGCCGCGCAATTGAGGGTGACGAACGGGCCGGCGCGGCGTTGACTCTGCTGATGCAGCTGGCGGGCGAAAACCTCCTTGCCAGCCCCCGTCTCGCCCTGCACCAATACTGCCAAATTGCAGTCCTTGACCCGGGTAGCCAGGCGCAGGTGCTGTTCGATGCGGGCATCCTGAGCCTGCTGTATCGGCTGTACCCGGCCCCGCCGCTGCGGCGCACTGACCCGGCCGTACAGCCCGCCCCAGCCTGGCAGGCGTTGCGCCGCCGCCTCGCTGGCACGGCGCAGCTGGTCCAAGTCGAACAACTCGCCGATGTGCTCCGGCAACCGCCCATCCCGCGCCAGCAGGCGCTCGCGGGCCAGGCTGTTGATCGCCTGCAGGCGGCCATCGGCATCCCAGGCCAGCAAATAATCAGGCTGGCTTTCCACATAACCCGGCGTGCCATGCGCGCGCATCACCCAGTGGCCCTGGGCGCTGTGCATGAAAAAGGCGTTCTCGATCTCCCGCGCGGTCTGTTCCACCAACTGGCGGATCAGGTGCTGGCTGCGGCGGTCGTCGGGCGATTGCAGGGCCGAAACATCCACCACGCCCAGCAATTCGCCCAGCGGGTCGAACACCGGTGCCGCCGTGCAGGTCAGGCCGATGAACGCCGCGCGAAAGTGATCGCGCTTGTGTACCGTGGCGGGCGCCCGGCTGGTCAACACTGCCGCAACCCCACAGGTGCCCTCCTCACCTTCGGACCAGCAGGTGCCCAGGTAAAGGCCAGCCTTGCGGCACTCATTGCGGATGGCCGACTCGACCCGGTAATCGATGGTACGCCCAAGGGCATCGGTCAGCAGCACGCAGTAGTCGGCGCCGCGCACACGCTCATGCAGGCGCGCCACGGCATCGCTGGCGATGCGCAGAAACAGTTCGGCGCGTTCACGGCACTCGTTGAGCAGGCTCTGGGAAAGAATACGCGGCCCCTGTTGGGACCCTGGGTCAAGACGGTACAGCTCCATGGAACGGCGCCATGAATCGAGGATCAGCGGCGGCACCGGCGCCTGCGGCAGGCGCTCGGCATTCTTCAGCACACGACTGACGCAATCGACATGGGCTCGGGAGTTCGCGGCAAGCATGAGGCCTCCGGTTCCTGTTTGTTCTTGTCGTTGTGCGGCCATTAAGCGCCTGCCGGCAAGCCCCGACAAGCGCTGTGTGATTACCGGTTGGCTTGAGACGCAGCGTCTCAGGGTCTCGGCCAGGGCAACCCGCTGCTGGCACCCGGCGTCTCGCCCGCCACGCTACGCCGCCCCGCTGGCGCAGCCTGCAGCCGCTCTGCAACAGTGCCCTCAGGCGATTTATCGAAACCTGGCACCGCGCTTGCTGAACACCTGGCAAACAAGAAAACGAGGTGCGCCATGCCGCAACCTGCCCCGATCATCGGGATCATTGCCAACCCTGCCTCTGGGCGCGACCTGCGCCGCCTGACGGCCAACGCCGGGCTGTACTCGAGCACCGACAAAGCTTCGGTGATCCAGCGCCTGCTCGCCGCGTTCGGTGCCACGGGCGTTGCCAAGGTGCTGCTGCCCACCGACATGACCGGCATCGCCGCCGCCGTGCTCAAGGCCAGCCAGGGCCCCGTGGCCCGTGACCAGCACTGGCCAGCCTTGCAACTGCTGGACCTGCCCCTGACCCAGACCGCCAGCGACACCCGCCTGGCCGCGCGCCAGATGGTGGCACAGGGTGTTGCCATGATTGCCGTGCTCGGGGGTGATGGCACCCACAAGGCAGTGGCCGCAGAGGCCGGGGACGTGCCCCTGCTGACCCTCTCCACCGGTACCAACAACGCCTTCCCGGAGCTGCGCGAAGCCACCAGTGCCGGCCTTGCCGGCGGCCTTGTGGCCGGCGCCCAGGTACCGGCAAGCATCGGCCTGCGCCGCAACAAACGCCTGCTGGTGAACGTGCCGCAGCAGCAGTTGTGCGAATGGGCCCTGGTCGAAGTCGCCGTATCGCCGCAGCGCTTCATTGGCGCTCGCGCCCTGAGCCGCAGCGAGGACCTCAGCGAAGTCTTCGCCTGCTTTGCCGAACCCCATGCCATTGGCCTGTCCGCCTTGTGCGGGTTGTGGTGCCCCGTGGCCCGCCATGAGCCGCATGGCGCCTGGGTACGGTTAAACCCCGGCGCCGAGCAGGCCCTGCTGGCACCGCTGGCGCCGGGCCTGTTGCAGGGCTGCGGCATCACCGCCAGTGGCACGCTCACCCCGGGCGTGGCCCATCGCCTGAGCCTGGCCGCCGGCACCTTGGCCCTGGACGGCGAACGTGAGATCGAATTCGCCGAACACGACACCCCCACCGTCACCCTCGACCACCAAGGCCCACTGACCGTGGATGTCGAAGCGGTGCTGGCCCATGCCGCCCGCCACCACCTGCTGGCCGTCCCGCGCGGCCACCGGCTGCACCCTGCAACCCCGTCTCGAGACAACCCTGGAGAACAACAAGATGTCCACTGACCTCAGCTCAGCGCAATTGCTGCACGCCTATGAAGTGATGCGCACCATTCGCGCATTCGAAGAACGCCTGCACGTGGAGTTCGCCACCGGCGAGATCCCCGGCTTCGTCCACCTGTATGCCGGCGAAGAGGCCTCCGCCGCCGGCGTCATGGCGCACCTGCGCGACAGCGACTGCATTGCCTCGACCCACCGCGGCCATGGCCACTGCATCGCCAAAGGCGTCGACGTGTACGGCATGATGGCCGAGATCTACGGCAAGAAAACCGGTGTGTGCGGCGGCAAGGGCGGCTCGATGCACATCGCCGACCTGGAAAAAGGCATGCTCGGCGCCAATGGCATCGTCGGTGCCGGCGCGCCGCTGGTGGCCGGTGCCGCACTCGCGGCCAAGATCAAGGGTAGCGACGATGTGGCCGTGGCCTTCTTTGGTGACGGCGCCTCCAACGAAGGCGCGGTATTCGAGGCAATGAACCTGGCCTCGATCATGAACCTGCCCTGCATCTTCGTCGCCGAGAACAATGGCTACGCCGAAGCCACTGCCTCGACCTGGTCGGTCGCCTGCGACCATATCGCCGACCGCGCTGCCGGCTTCGGCATGCCCGGGGTGACCATCGACGGTTTCGACTTCTTTGCCGTGCACGAGGCCGCTGGCGCCGCAATCGAGCGCGCGCGCTCCGGGCAAGGGCCTTCGCTGATCGAGGTCAAGCTCAGCCGTTATTACGGCCACTTCGAAGGCGATGCCCAAACCTACCGGGCCCCGGATGAAGTGAAGAACCTGCGCGAAAGCCGCGACTGCCTCTTGCAGTTCCGCAACAAGACCACCCGCGCCGGCCTGCTGCAGGCCGCACAGCTCGATGCCATCGATGCCCGTGTCGAGGACATGATCGAAGACGCCGTGCGCCGGGCCAAGTCCGATCCCAAGCCTCAGCCCGCCGATCTGCTCACCGACGTTTATGTCAGCTACCCCTGAGCCCGGACAACAAGAACAACAGGAGAATGACCATGGCTAGAAAAATCAGTTACCAGCAAGCCATCAACGAAGCCCTGGCCCAGGAAATGCGCCGCGACAGCAGCGTGTTCATCATTGGCGAGGACGTGGCCGGTGGCGCGGGTGCGCCAGGTGAGGACGATGCCTGGGGCGGCGTGCTAGGGGTGACCAAGGGCCTGTACCACCAGTTCCCGGGCCGGGTGCTCGATGCGCCCTTGTCGGAAATCGGTTACGTCGGCGCCGCCGTGGGCGCCGCTACCCAAGGCCTGCGCCCGGTGTGCGAACTGATGTTCGTCGACTTCGCTGGCTGCTGCCTGGACCAGATCCTCAACCAGGCGGCCAAGTTTCGCTACATGTTCGGCGGCAAGGCCGTCACCCCGCTGGTGATGCGCACCATGTACGGTGCGGGCCTGCGCGCGGCGGCGCAGCACTCGCAGATGCTCACCTCGCTGTGGACGCACATCCCGGGCCTGAAGGTGGTCTGCCCATCGTCGCCCTACGACGCCAAGGGTCTGTTGATCCAGGCGATCCGCGACAACGACCCGGTGATCTTCTGCGAGCACAAGCTGCTTTACAGCATGCAGGGCGAAGTGCCGGAAGAGGTCTACACCGTGCCCTTTGGCGAAGCCAACTACCTGCGCGACGGCGACGACATCACCCTGGTGACTTACGGACGCATGGTGCACGTGGCCCTGGAGGCCGCCAACAACCTGGCCCGCCAGGGTATCGACTGCGAAGTGCTGGACCTGCGCACCACCAGCCCACTGGACGAGGACAGCATCCTTGAAAGCGTCGAGAAGACTGGCCGCCTGGTGGTAATCGACGAAGCCAACCCGCGCTGCTCGATGGCCACGGACATCAGCGCCCTGGTGGCGCAAAAGGCGTTCGGCGCACTCAAGGGGCCCATCGAAATGGTCACCGCGCCGCACACTCCGGTGCCGTTCTCCGACGCCCTGGAAGACCTGTACATCCCTGACGCGGCGAAGATCGAAGCCGCCGTGCGCAAGGTGATCGAAACCGCAAGGAGTGCCGCATGAGCCAGATCCATACCCTGACCATGCCCAAGTGGGGCCTGTCGATGACCGAGGGCCGGGTCGATACCTGGCTCAAGCAGGAAGGCGACGAGATCAACAAGGGCGATGAAGTGCTGGACGTCGAGACCGACAAGATCAGCAGCAGCGTCGAGGCGCCCTTCAGTGGCGTGCTGCGCCGGCAGGTGGCCAAGCCTGACGAAACCCTGCCCGTCGGTGCGCTGTTGGCCGTGGTGGTGGAAGGCCAGGCAGAGGAATCGGAGATCGACGCGGTGGTGCAACGCTTCCAGGCCGAGTTCGTGGCCGAAGGCGGCGCCGACCAGGCCCAGGGGCCGGCGCCGCAGAAGGGCGAAGTGGCAGGCCGGCTGCTGCGCTGGTTCGAGCTGGGTGAAGGTGGCACGCCCTTGGTACTGGTGCACGGTTTTGGCGGCGACCTGAACAACTGGCTGTTCAACCACCCCGCGCTGGCTGCCGAGCGCCGGGTCATCGCCCTTGATTTGCCAGGGCATGGCGAGTCGGCCAAAGCCTTACAGCGCGGTGACTTGGACGAGCTGAGCGAAACCGTGCTGGCGTTGCTCGACCACCTGGACATTCCCCGGGCGCACCTGGCCGGCCACTCCATGGGCGGCGCGGTGAGCCTCAACCTGGCGCGCCTGGCACCGCAGCGGGTGGCAAGCCTGACATTGGTGGCCAGTGCCGGCCTGGGTGATGCGATCAATGGCCAGTACCTGCAAGGTTTCGTTGCGGCCAGCAACCGCAATGCGCTCAAGCCGCAGATGGTGCAGTTGTTCGCCGACCCGGCGCTGGTCACCCGACAACTGCTTGAAGACATGCTCAAGTTCAAGCGCCTGGAGGGGGTAGATCTGGCCCTTCAGCAGCTCGGAGCAGCCATTGCCGAGGGTGATCGCCAGCGGCATGACCTGCGCAGCGTGCTCGGGCAACACCCGGCGCTGGTGATCTGGGGCGCCGAGGATGCCATCATTCCAGCTGCGCATGCCGAGGGCGTGGAGGCCGAAGTGCTGGTGGTGCCCGGTGTAGGGCACATGGTGCAGATGGAGGCTGCGGAACAGGTGAACCAGAAGGTGCTGGAGTTCCTACGTTTGCACTGAGGTCGGCGGGCCTGCTGAGCAGGCCCCTCTAGTCATGCATAAACCCCCGCACTCGCGTAAACTGCCAGCCTTCGCGCAGCCTCGGGCTGCCCCTGTCGATTTACCAAAGGTGCCCGCCATGCCTTGGCTGCAAGTACGCCTGGCCATCAGCCCGGAACAAGCCGAAACCTACGAAGACGCCCTGCTCGAAGTCGGTGCCGTCTCGGTCACGTTCATGGATGCCGAAGATCAGCCGATCTTCGAGCCTGACCTCAACACCACCCCGTTGTGGTCGCACACGCATCTGTTGGCGCTGTTCGAAGCCGACGCCGACCCAGAGCAGGTCTTCGCCCACCTGCGCCTGCTGACCGGCACCGAACTGCCCGAACACCAGGCCGAAGTGATCGAGGACCAGGACTGGGAGCGCAGCTGGATGGACAATTTCCAGCCAATGCGCTTCGGCCAGCGTCTGTGGATCGTGCCAAGTTGGCACGAGGCGCCGGAAAAGGACGCGGTCAACCTGCTGCTCGACCCGGGTCTGGCCTTCGGCACCGGCACCCACCCCACCACCGCGCTGTGCCTGGAATGGCTCGACGGCCAACAGCTCGACGGCACCCAGGTGCTGGACTTCGGCTGCGGCTCGGGCATCCTGGCCATCGCCGCGCTGTTGCTCGGCGCGCGTGAAGCCGTGGGTACCGATATCGATGTACAGGCACTGGAAGCCTCGCGGGACAATGCCCAGCGCAATGGCATCGCCGACGAGCTGCTGGCGCTGTACCTGCCCGAGCACATGCCGACCCTGCAAGCCGATGTGCTGGTCGCTAACATCCTCGCAGGCCCGTTGGTCGCGTTGGCACCCCAGTTGTCTGGCCTGGTTCGCCCCGGTGGCCTGCTGGCCCTGTCGGGCATCCTCGCCGAACAGGGCGAAGAAGTGGCCGCGGCGTATGCCGCCGACTTCGAGCTGGACCCAATCGTTGTGCGCGACGGCTGGGTGCGCATCAGTGGTCGCCGCCGCTAAGCAGGCCTAGAATACTTCTTTGCACAGCCCCCGGATCGCCGCATGACCGACAGTTTCGTCACCCAGTGCCCGCATTGCCAGACCAGCTTTCGCGTCACCCATCACCAGTTGAGCGTGGCGCGCGGCGTGGTGCGTTGCGGCCACTGCCTGCAGGTGTTCAATGCGGCGAAACAGCTGCTGGAGCAAAATCGCGCCGGCGCCACGCCGGTGGTGCCGCCCACCCCGGTGGTCGCGCCGGCCCCTGCACCCGAACCTGCGGTCAGCGTGCGTCCACCCGCCGCGCAGGACGACTGGGCAGCGACCGCACAGGCCCTGGATGAGCTCGACCTGGACCAGGAGCTGGCCCGCCTTGAGCGCCGCGGCAAGCCCGCCGAGGCACGCCCCGCTGCTGCGCCAGATGCACTGCAGGCCCGGCGCGACGAGCCGGCCGCTGACGTTCATGGCGACGAACTGTTTGGCACCGCCACCGACGATCACCTTGAACCTCAGGCCGTTCACGAGCCGGCCCCGGTGTTGCTGGCCCAGGAGCCGCTGGACCTTGAACCGGCGCCGGGCGACCGTACCGAGCCCACCCTGGGCGGCAATCTGGACCTTGACCTGGACGATCCGCTACCGGGGCATCGGGCTGACGCACACGCGGACCTCGACAGGCTGGATGAGCACCTGTCGGGCGACGATGAAATCATTCACGAACAAGGCCTGAGCGCCCGTGATGACGACGAAACGGATGTCCATCTGTCGGCCCACGACCACGCCCCCACACCCGCCCTGCCCGGCGAACGCCTGGAACCTGGGCTGTCCACCAGGGCCGAGCGCCCGTCACGCAAGGAGCCGCTGGTCGATGTGGTCGACGACCCGCTGCAACTGGGCTGGGAGAAGCCCCAACCCAACTGGGGCAAGCGCCTGTTGTGGGGTTTCCTGACCTTGTTGGCCGCTGGCCTGCTGGCGTTCCAGTACGTATGGTTCCATTTCGACGAAATGGCCCGTCATGACACCTATCGCCCGATCTTCCAGCAGCTGTGCCCGATGCTTGGCTGCGAAGTGCCCACCCGCGTGGACATCGGCCGGATCAAGAGCAGCAACCTGGTGGTGCGCAGCCACCCGGACTTCAAGGGTGCGCTGATCGTCGACGCGATCATCTACAACCGCGCCTCTTTCGCCCAGCCATTCCCGCTGCTGGAGCTGCGCTTCGCCGACCTCAACGGCCAACTCATCGCCAGCCGACGCTTCAAGCCGAGCGAGTACCTGTCCGGCGAGCTGGCCGGGCGCGGTGAAATGCCTAGCCAGACGCCGATTCACATCGCCCTGGACATCCTCGACCCGGGGCCCAAGGCCGTGAACTACAGCCTCAGCTTCCGTTCCCCGGAATAACCTGCCAGCTGCAAGCCACGAGACAAGCGAGCCGACAATCGGTCGGCTCCCTCTCGCCGCTGGAAGCTTGCTGCTTGAAGCGCAAAGGCATAAGCCCTCAACTGTTCAGATTTTATCCAAATCCATCTTTATCCGGTCACCGAGAGCGGGTATCATGCCAACCCTTTTTCGACTCCAATGATTCGGCCCCACAACAGGGAACACCTATGTCGGCGGTACGCATCGGCCCATATACACTACGCAACAACCTGATCCTCGCGCCCATGGCCGGGGTCACGGACCAGCCTTTCCGTACACTTTGCCAGCGCCTGGGCGCCGGCATGGTGGTGTCGGAGATGGTCAGCAGCGACATGAGCCTGTGGAACAGCCGCAAGTCGAGCCTGCGCCGCATCCACGAAGGTGATCCCGAACCCCGTTCGGTACAGATCGCCGGTGGCGATGCGCAGATGATGGCAGCAGCGGCCAGGGCCAACGTCGAGGCCGGCGCGCAGATCATCGATATCAACATGGGCTGCCCGGCAAAAAAAGTCTGCAACAAAGCTGCAGGCTCTGCTTTATTGAGAGATGAAGCGCTGGTCAGCGAGATCCTCCACGCCGTGGTTGGCGCGGTGGACGTCCCGGTGACCCTGAAGATCCGCACCGGTTGGGACCGGTCGAACAAGAACGGCCTGAACGTAGCGAAAATCGCCGAACAGGCTGGCATCCAGGCGCTGGCGGTGCACGGCCGCACACGCGCCGACCTGTACACCGGCGAAGCCGAATACGACACCATCGCTGCCATCAAGCAGGCGGTGTCAATCCCGGTTTTTGCCAACGGCGATATCACTTCGCCAGAAAAGGCCCGGGCGGTGCTGGATGCCACCGGGGTCGACGGCCTGCTGATTGGCCGGGCTGCCCAGGGGCGGCCGTGGATCTTTCGCGAGATCGAGCATTACCTGGGGACTGGCGCGCATTTGCCGGCCCCGCAGCTGGACGAAGTGGAACGTATCCTGCTGGAGCACCTGGCCGCGCTGCACGCCTTCTATGGCGATGTGATGGGCGTTCGTATCGCCCGCAAGCACGTTGGCTGGTACCTGGCAACACGACCCGGCGGCAAGGAGTTTCGCTCCCGGTTCAACGCTTTGGAAGACACACAAGCGCAGTGCGCCAACGTTCGTGCGTATTTCGACGAACGTCGACAGAGCCTTGAGACAGAGGACGAACAAGGGGTGGCCGCATGACGATGATGACCGAGACATTAGTGAGTGGAACAACGCCCGTGAGCGACAACGCCAACCTCAAACAGCATCTCAACACGCCGAGCGAAGAAGGCCAGACCCTTCGCGACAGCGTCGAGAAGGCGCTGCACAACTACTTCGCACACCTGGAAGGCGCTACCGTCACTGACGTGTACAACCTGGTGCTCTCCGAAGTCGAGGCGCCCCTGCTCGAGAGCGTGATGAATTACGTCAAGGGCAACCAGACCAAAGCCAGCGAGATGCTCGGGCTCAACCGAGGCACCCTGCGCAAGAAGCTCAAGCAGTACGACTTGCTGTAAGCCAGAATCCCAACCAGAAAAGGCGGCTCCCTGAACAGAGGCGCCTTTTTTGCTGACTCCACCGCGTTATTGGAATCCGAAATGACCGACCAGACTACCCGCCTGCCAGTCCGCCGCGCCCTGATCAGCGTCTCCGACAAGACCGGTATCCTCGAATTCGCTCGTGAGCTGCAGCAGCTCGGTGTCGAGATCCTGTCCACCGGGGGCACCTACAAGCTGCTCAAGGACAACGGTGTGAACGCGGTGGAAGTGGCCGATTACACAGGCTTCGCCGAAATGATGGACGGCCGGGTCAAGACCCTGCACCCGAAAATCCACGGTGGCATCCTTGGCCGTCGCGGCACCGACGACGCCATCATGAACGAGCATGGCATCAAGCCGATCGACCTGGTCGCCGTCAACCTGTACCCGTTCGAAGCCACCATCGCCAAGCCTGGCTGTGACTTGCCGACCGCCATCGAGAACATCGACATCGGCGGCCCGACCATGGTCCGTTCGGCCGCCAAGAACCACAAGGACGTCGCCATCGTGGTCAACGCCGGCGACTATGCCAGCGTCCTCGAAGGCCTCAAAGCCGGTGGCCTGACCTACGCCCAGCGCTTCGACCTGATGCTCAAGGCCTTCGAGCACACCGCCGCCTATGACGGCATGATCGCCAACTACATGGGCACCATCGACCAGGCCAAGGACACCCTGAGCACTGAAGACCGCAGCGCGTTCCCGCGCACCTTCAATAGCCAGTTCGTCAAGGCCCAGGAAATGCGCTATGGCGAGAATCCGCACCAGAGCGCCGCGTTCTACGTCGAGGCCAACAAAGGCGAAGCCAGCATCTCCACCGCTGTCCAGCTGCAAGGCAAAGAGCTGTCGTTCAACAACGTGGCCGACACCGATGCCGCACTGGAGTGCGTGAAGAGCTTCGTAAAACCGGCCTGCGTCATCGTCAAGCACGCCAACCCTTGCGGCGTTGCCGTGGTGCCTGAAGACGAAGGCGGCATCCGCAAGGCCTACGACCTGGCTTACGCCACCGACACCGAGTCGGCCTTCGGCGGCATCATCGCCTTCAACCGCGAGCTGGATGGCGAAACCGCCAAGGCCATCGTCGACCGCCAGTTCGTCGAAGTGATCATCGCCCCAAAAATCTCCCAGGCTGCCCGCGACGTGGTGGCGGCCAAGCAGAACGTGCGCCTGCTGGAATGCGGTGAGTGGCCTGCCGAGCGCGCTGCCGGCTGGGACTTCAAGCGGGTCAACGGCGGCCTGCTGGTGCAAAGCCGCGATATCGGCATGATCACCGCCGATGACCTGAAAATCGTCACCAAGCGTGCGCCGACCGAGCAGGAAATCCACGACCTGGTGTTTGCCTGGAAAGTGGCTAAGTTCGTCAAGTCCAACGCTATTGTCTATGCCAAGCAGCGCCAGACCATCGGTGTCGGCGCCGGCCAGATGAGCCGTGTCAACTCCGCACGCATTGCTGCCATCAAGGCCGAGCATGCTGGCCTGCAGGTGCAGGGTGCGGTCATGGCGTCGGACGCGTTCTTCCCGTTCCGTGATGGCATCGACAACGCGGCCAAAGTGGGTATCAGCGCGGTGATCCAGCCTGGTGGTTCGATGCGTGATGCTGAAGTCATCGCTGCCGCTGATGAAGCCGGTATCGCCATGGTCTTTACTGGCATGCGCCACTTCCGCCACTGATTTACGGCAATCGGCCGCACTGAAGCGGGCAGCTGCTTCAGTGCGACCTCGTACCGCGTGAGGCTTTGCCTTGCGTCCGAAAGAATTCGAGGTTTTGACATGAAAGTTTTGATCATCGGCAGCGGCGGCCGTGAACACGCCCTGGCCTGGAAAGTCGCGCAGGACCCACGCGTCGAAAAAGTCTTCGTCGCCCCGGGCAACGCCGGCACCGCCATTGAAGCCAAGTGCGAGAACGTCGCCATCGACGTGACCGCCCTGGAGCAACTGGCCGACTTCGCTGAACAGAACGTCGACCTGACCATCGTCGGCCCCGAGGCTCCGCTGGTCATCGGCGTGGTCGACCTGTTCCGCAGCCGTGGCCTGGACTGCTTCGGCCCGACCAAGGGCGCGGCCCAGCTGGAAGGCTCCAAGGCCTTCACCAAGGATTTTTTGGCGCGCCACAAGATCCCGACTGCCGACTACCAGAACTTCACCGAGATCGAGCCTGCCCTGGCGTACCTGCAGGAAAAAGGCGCGCCGATCGTGATCAAGGCCGACGGCCTGGCTGCGGGCAAGGGCGTGATCGTCGCCATGACCCTGGCAGAAGCCGAAGCCGCCGTGCGTGACATGCTTGCCGGCAATGCCTTCGGCGACGCCGGTTCGCGCGTGGTGATCGAAGAGTTCCTCGACGGCGAGGAAGCCAGCTTCATCGTCATGGTCGACGGCCACAACGTGCTGCCAATGGCCACCAGCCAGGACCACAAGCGTGTCGGCGACCAGGACACCGGCCCGAACACGGGCGGCATGGGTGCCTACTCGCCTGCGCCGGTGGTCACCGCCGACGTGCACCAGCGCGTGATGGACCAGGTGATCTGGCCGACCGTGCGCGGCATGGCCGAGGAAGGCAACGTCTACACCGGCTTCCTGTATGCCGGCCTGATGATCGACAAGGCGGGCAACCCCAAGGTCATCGAGTTCAACTGCCGCTTCGGCGACCCGGAAACCCAGCCAGTCATGCTGCGCCTGGAGTCGAGCCTGGTACTGTTGATCGAAGCGGCGTTCGCCAAGGCGCTGGACAAGGTAGAAGCACAGTGGGACCCGCGCCCGAGCCTGGGCGTGGTACTGGCTGCCGGTGGATACCCAGGCGACTACGCCAAGGGCGACGTGATCAGCGGCCTGGAAGCAGCGGCCACAATTGAGGGCAAGGTGTTCCATGCCGGTACCTCGCTCAAGGACGGCCAAGTGGTCACCAACGGTGGCCGTGTACTGTGCGCCACGGCCATGGGCAGCACAGTGGCCGATGCGCAGCAGCAGGCTTATCGCCTGGCCAGGGAGGTCACCTGGAACGGTAGCTTCTACCGCACCGACATCGGCTACCGGGCCATCGCCCGTGAGCGCGGTGAACACCAGCAGTAAGTTTTACCGGATTGCCGCAGCGCCTTGGGCCTGCGGTGATCGGCTCGTCGACAGGGCCCCTTCGGGGCCTTGCCTTCGACTTGGCGCGCCGCGCATAGTTAATGCCCGGCACCTCAGCTAGGAAGGGATCTCGTAGTGCGTCGGCTTCGGATTGCCACAGCTCTGATCGTCAGCTTGCTGACCCTGCTCTGCCTGCTCCCGGCTTCGGCCGAACAAGGCGGTGGCTGGTCCGTTTTGCTCGATGAACAGGCCAACCTGCAGTTGAGCGACGTGCGCTCCGATCGCTATCGCAGCCAGTTCAGCCCGACCACTCTCAGGGAGCTTGACGCCGCCCCTGCCGAACAAGCCCTGTGGCTGCACTATCGCCTGGAGCCGGGTGAGCAGGAGCAACTGCTGCGCGTCTTCGCCCCCGACCTTTCACGCCTGGACCTCTTCGCCCTTGACGGCGACAGGTTGCTGCGCCAGTTGCACCATGGGCGTCAGCCCGGCAATGGCAGCCCTACCCTGCGCGGTAGCGACCACGTTCTGCCCCTGCCCAACAGCCAGCAACCGCTGGACATCTACCTGCGGCTGGTGTCCGAGCATCAACTGCGCCCGGCCATCAGCCTGGAGCCTGCGGCTGAAGCCGCCTCCAACAACAATCAGCCGCTGCTGTTCGGCATGCTGTTCGGCGGCCTGGTGATGCTCATCCTGCACAACCTGATCCGCTTTCTGTACACCCGCTCCAGCACCACGCTGGTACTTGCCCTGTACCATGGCCTGATGCTGCTCAGCAGCCTGATCCTGCTCAACCTCAGCGGCCCGTGGTGGCACCTGTGGCACAGTGCGCAGACCCCTGCTGCCTACCTCACCCTGGTACTGGCGAGCATTGCGGGGCTGTATTTCACTCAGCATTTCTTCTCTGCGCGCAACTCGCCGCAGCTCAGCCGCCTGCTGCAGGGCGAAATGCTGGTGGCCGCGGTCAGCGGCCTGATACTCCTGTTCATCGATACCTTGCCCCTGAACCTGATGACCTATGCGCTGCTCGCCCTGGGCAGCATAAGCATGCTGCTGGTCAGCAGCTACCACTGGTACAAGGGCTATGGGCCAGCACGGCTGTTCTGCCTGGCCATGGTGGTCTTCAACCTCGGCGGCCTGGTACTGCTGCCCGCATTGCTCGGTTTGACGCGTACCTCGACACCGTGGCTGCTGTGCATTCTGCTTGGTTTGACGGTGGTCACCGGCCTGCTGCTGAACCTGGCGGTCAGCGAGCGCCTGCGGCGCTTGAACGAAGAGCACTTCAGCGCCAGCCGAGCACTGGCGGCCAGCGATGCTGAAATCAACGCCAAGGCCGAGTTCCTGGCCAAGATCAGCCACGAAATCCGCACCCCCATGAACGGCGTGCTCGGCATGACCGAATTGCTGCTCGGCACCCCCTTGTCGGTCAAGCAACGCGACTACGTTCAGACCATCCACAGCGCCGGCAATGAACTGCTGACGCTGATCAACGAAATTCTCGACATTTCCAAGCTTGAGTCGCGGCAGATCGAGCTGGACGACGTGCAGTTCGACCTCAACGCCCTGATCGAAGACTGCCTGAACATCTTCCGGGCGAAGGCCGAACAGCAGAACATCGAGCTGATCAGCTTTACCCAGCCGCAGGTCCCGCGTGTAATCAGCGGCGACCCGACACGCCTGCGCCAGGCGCTCTCCAGCCTGCTGGAAAACGCCTTGAAAAACACCGACCAAGGCGAAATTCTGCTGGTGGTTGCATTGGACCAACGCGGCGACGTACCCCGCCTGCGCATTGCCGTGCAGGACAGCGGCGAACCCCTGCCCGCTGCCGAGCGCGACGCCCTGCTGCAGGCAGAACTGCACAGCCACCACTTCCTGTCGAGCAACAAGCTGGGGGGCCACCTGGGCTTGATCATCGCCAAGCAGTTGATCGGCCTGATGCAGGGTGAGTTCGGGATCAAGAGCAGCACCAGCATGGGCAACACCCTGTGGCTGACCTTGCCGCTCGACCCATTGCGCCTGGAGCAACCTCCGACGGACCTCGACGGCCCACTGCGCGACGCCCGGGTGCTGGTAGTGGATGACAACGACACCTGCCGCAAGGTGCTGGTGCAACAGTGCAGTGCCTGGGGCATGAACGTCAGCGCGGTGCCATCGGGGAAGGAAGCCCTTGCCCTGCTGCGGACCAAGGCGCACCTGCGCGACTATTTCGATGCCGTCCTGCTCGACCAGAACATGCCGGGGATGACCGGTATGCAACTGGCGGCCAAGATCAAGGAAGATCCGAGCCTGAACCACGACATCCTGGTGGTCATGCTTACGGGTATCAGCAATGCCCCGAGCAAAGTTATCGCCCGCAATGCCGGAGTCAAACGCATTCTGGCCAAGCCAGTGGCCGGCTACACCCTCAAGACAACCCTGGCCGAAGAACTGGCCCAACGTGGCCGCGAACAGACCGTGCCGATGCCCCAACCAGGGGTGCCGCCGGTGCGCGAGCTGCCTGGCGATTTCCGCGTGCTGGTGGCCGAGGACAACAGCATTTCGACCAAGGTGATCCGCGGCATGCTGGGCAAGCTCAACCTGGAGCCAGACACCGCCTGCAACGGTGAGGAAGCGCTGCACGCCATGAAGGCCCGGCGCTATGACTTGGTATTGATGGACTGCGAGATGCCGGTGCTCGATGGTTTCTCCGCCACCGAGCAACTGCGCGCCTGGGAAATCGCCAATCAACGCCAGCGCACGCCGGTGGTGGCGTTGACGGCGCACATCCTTGCCGAGCATAAGGAGCGTGCGCGGCTGGCCGGCATGGATGGGCACATGGCCAAGCCGGTTGAGCTGTCGCAATTGCGCGAGTTGATCCAGTATTGGGCGAACCAGCGAGAAGCCAAGGCGGATCCGCTGCATACCTCGTAGCGGATATCGCTTCTACAAGGACCCACCTCATGCTCCATGAGTTGTTCAGTGTCTACCTGAAGATGCTCGTGCTCTATAGCCCATTCTTCGTGCTGTCGTGCTTCATTGGGCTGACCCGAGGCCATTCCATCAAGGAGCGCAAGCAACTTGCCTGGAAAGTCGCCTTCGCCGCACTGATTGCCAGTGTGCTGCTATACCTGTTCGGGCGGGTGATCTTCGGTATCTTCGGCATCACTGCAGACGCCTTCCGGATCGGCGCTGGCAGCGTTCTGTTCATCTCGGCGCTGGGCATGGCCCAGGGCAAACCGGCCGTGCAAGCCGACAACGTGCAGCAGGATGTGACCATCGTGCCGCTGACCATCCCGCTCACCGTAGGCCCAGGCACCATCGGTGCCCTGCTGGTGATGGGCGTGAGCCAGCCGCATTGGGACGACAAGGCGCTGGCCATCGTCAGCATTGCACTGGCCAGCTTCACCGTGGGCCTGGTGCTGTACCTGTCGCACGGCATCGAACGGATCCTCGGTGACCAGGGCCTGCAGATCGTCAGCCGTTTGATGGGGCTGTTCGTTTGCGCATTGGCGGCCCAGATCATTTTTACCGGGATCAAAGGTTATCTGGCGCCTTAGATGCCATAGTCATGAATACGCTCCAGGGATACCTTGACTACGCTTTCCTGGACGTTTGGCAAGACACTGTTCTCAAAGGCCAGGATGTTGAACCGCACCAGCTCCGCGCGCACATGCTTATGACCGCGCTTGCGGCTGATGAACCCCGCAGTGAAAACAGACTGCTTATCCGTTTCGTGATAAAGCACCATATCGACTCGATTATTACCGGCCGGCGCACAGGCCAACAATTGAAAGTGCTGCCGCTCGAACGCCTTTTTCTCAAGTTCTTTGAGCAGCGTCGGCTTGGACAGCAGCGTGCGCATGGACACGTTGATTGACGAGGCGAAACTGTCCCCCGCCGCTTTGGAGAAGGTCTGCAACACGTGATCCGTCTGTTCGGTTCGCGTTTTGTCCGGCCAGTGAATTTGCTCAGCCGTCACCGCATCCCACCCCAGGAACTTGAGCTGGTTGCGGTAGTAAGCAAACCAGTCTTTTATCAAACCTTCCTTATAAGCCGTAGCGGTCGCCCGCTCAGCCATGGCAAGTGCCAGTTTCACTTTATTTTTTTGCGCCGCGGCAAGGCCCGGCAGGAACGAAACAATACCTGCGCCAATAACGGCAGATGTGGCATTACTCATGCTCTTCTCCTGTGCGCTCGGCGTTCAGATAGAAACGATACGCACCGTGCTGATCTTTGCTTGCCATCAGCGATTTGAGTTCGTCACGCTGAGGGGCGAACCGCTCGCTATCCAAGGCCAGGGAAACGCCATTGAACACAGCCTCACCCTGCTTCAACTGCTCACTCATTAGCGTACTCAGCGCATAACCCGTGATGGGTTTAGTGGTGCGCAGTGCAATGCTGCATAAGTCCATGACAGGCCCGGGCTTGAGCAACCCAATCTCCACCACAACACTGGAGACACCGGCCTCATCGCGTGCACAAAACTTAAGTAAATGGCCAAAGGCTGCCCCTGAGCGGCTCAACTGCCCCGTCACCGCAGCCACCACTGCCTTGTGTTCGATAGCGCGTATCCGCATCCAGGCTTCCAGCGGCTGGATCGGCCCATTCGGCCTCGCCATGCCCAACTGCCGCTGGTCATGCGTCCCGGCGATTTTCAACCAGCCCAACTGACGATACGTGGCGGTATAAGCCGCGTACCACGCGTCGTAATCATCAAACCGCGAGCCGGCTTGCTTGTTGGCGACCAGTTGCGCATACAGCATTGAATCCCAAGCGGCCTGACGTTGCCTTTCGTCCTGTCCCGGCTCATTCAATAATGCCGTACCGCCTATCAGCGCCAATGCTTTGGCTGCTTCATCCATAACGACCTCTCATCACGAAGGTCCAGAAGCGCGGCAACATCGCTGCTGCCGCGTGCTTCTCAGATATCATATTGAAGGACGTTTTCGATGCTGCGCACGCCAAGCTTGTTTTCCACCGTTTCACGCACCTTGTCATAGACGAAGGTGTTCAGTGTCAGCACTGCAATACCGGAATAATACTTCGACCTGTCCAGCGTCCACTGGATCCCTAATACATCGTCATCCAACTTGGGCGCAGCGGCCTGCACACAACTGACCACCATGACGACATCGCCCTTGGCCGTCTCGGTACACGCCGCCAGGCCCACCATGCCCCTGGCCTTGTTCTTGCGTTTGTGTTCCAAAATGCGTGCATCGTTCTCGATGGTCGTCATCTTGTCGAACGCCATCTTGGCTAGATCGCCCAGCACCGTGCCACCAAGCATGGCGTTGCCCGCAGCGCCAATAGCACGGATCGCAACGGCACCGACGGTGACCGACAGTTCAGCGCACGTTTCAAGTTCAAAGCTACGTTTGGGGATGGTAAAGCCAAGGTCGCGCATGACATCGACAAACTTGTCATACCATTCGCGGCTCTGCGTTTCGGCATCGAATGCCTTGTCCGCGACCAGGGTGGCGAAGTGGAAAGCGTTTTTTACATCGTGGCGGCTTTGTGCAGACATGCCGGCGCCACACGCCAGCAAGTTGCCCTCCACCAAAATAGCGGCGTTATTCGTGGAGAGCTCTTTTGCATCGGACATGGGAAAAATCCTTCATGGTTGCCCCTTGAGTGGGGGGAGCACCATAGCCAGGTCGTCGCTACCTGGCAGGACTGAAGGGTTTCCCGACTACCGACCCTGTGGGGTGGGATACCAGCGAGGCGTATAGACCCACGCCCCACCTCCAGGGCGTTCAAAGACGCAGGTCGTCGAGGAGCCGACCAGCACCATCGTGCGCATGTCGACCATTTCCGGCAGCAGTTCGGCCAATGTAATGACCCTCAGTGTCTGCCCCGGCCTACCAATGTCACGGCCAAGGACTACAGGCGTGTTCCCCTCGCGGTGCCGACGCACAACCTCCAGCGCCACCCCAAGCTGGTGCGGTCTGGACTTGGAAATCGGGTTGTAGAACGCCAGCACCAGGTCCGCCTGGGCGGCGAGGTCCAGGCGTTTTTCAATGATCGACCACGGTTTGAGGTTGTCCGAGAGCGACATCACGCAGAAGTCATGGCCCAGCGGCGCCCCCGCCTGGGCAGCGGTTGCCAGCGAGGCTGAGACACCTGGCAGTATGTGCAGATCGACCCGGTGCCAGGCGGGGTCGCTGGAGGCATGCAGTGCTTCGAGCACGGCGGCTGCCATGGCGAACACTCCCGGGTCACCCGACGACACCACCACCACCGAACGCCCTTGGGCGGCCAGCTCGAAAGCATGGCGAGCGCGCTGCATTTCTTCGCGGTTGTCAGTGCAGTGCAGCACTTGGTCGGCACGGAACGGACCAGCCATGCGCACGTAGGTTTCATAGCCCAGCACATCCTCAGCGCGCGCAAGCTCGGCCTTGACCGCGGGTACCATCAGCTCGGCAGCGCCAGGGCCCAGGCCGATCACTGCCAGGCGCCCCCGCTTGCGTCCTACCCGGTCGGCCTCGATGGGCGCCGATGCGACCGCGATGACCAGGCCCGGCTGTTCGATCAGCCGGGCACCCGGCAAGGCGTCGCCGGCCATGGTGGCGAGGGTGCTGGCGGTGGATGCGAATCGCACCGCAACCCCCAACGCCTGAGCCGCATCCTGCAACGCGGGTTCAGCCATTGCCTGTTCGGCAGCCAGCAGGCAAGCCAACGACTGCTCAGCGATACCCGCCTCGTGCAGGGCGCCCCGCACGCGCTCGGCCAGCCCGGGCCCAACCGCCTCCACTGCCACCAGCACCGAGCGGGGGTGGATCAACAGCTCGTCACGGCTGGCGGGACGGGCGCTGCTGCCTACATGGATGGTGCGCTGGGCAGCCTCGCTGGCAGGCAGCTGAGCCTGGGCCAGCCAAGGCGCATGCCCCTCGATACGCACCGCCTCCCCGGCCAGCAGGTCGGACACGAAGCGTTTGCCCTGTTCGATATCCGCCAGGGCGTACCCCTCAGGCGGGTTGAGCAGGCAAGTGCCAAACCGCAGCTCGCCACTGGTGGTGATCGCTGCCGCCACACCCAGCGTTTCAGCGAGCTCGCGGGCCATGACATTGACGCCGCTGAGCCCACCGAGCAGCGGCACCACCGCGCTGCCGTCCTCAGCCACCGCCAGCACCGGCGGCTCGGCGCCTTTTTCGTTGAGCAGGCTGGCAAGGCTACGGATCACGATGCCCGCCGCGCACAGTGCGATGATTGGCGTGTCTTGCTGGTACAACGCCCGCAGCGTGTCGCCAAACGCCTCGTAGTACTGGTCCGCGCCGTCCACCCGGCCTGCCAGGCCATGGATCGTCGCCTGTGGGTAGCGCTGCTGGATGCGCCGCGCTGTGGTCAGGCTGCCGGTGCCAAGCACGATAATTGCCGCTGCCTTGTCCATGCTCACCCCTGCCATTTTTCACCCGGCACGATAATCAGCGAGAAATACGGAGACGACTGTGGGTCGACCGCGTCCAGTGCGACGATTTTCTGGTTGGCCATGGTGGCCCGTTCGACGTACAGCGCACGCGTATCCAGGCCAAGTTCGCCAAGCACCTGGCGCACCTTGGGGAAATTGCGGCCAAGCTTCATGATCACCGCTGCATCGGCATCGGCCAGGCGGCGCTTGAGCTCCTCGGCTGGCAGCACGCCGGACAGCACCGACAGGCTCTGGTTGCGATACACCAGCGGGGCGCCCAGTACCGAAGCACCGCCGAGCATCGAGCAGACGCCGGGTATCACCTGCGCCTCATAGCGCTGCGCCAGGCGGTCATGCAGGTACATGTAGGAGCCATAGAAGAAGGGGTCGCCCTCGCAGATCACCGCCACATCGCGACCGGCATCCAGGTGTTGGGCCACCTGCTCGCCCGCTTCATCGTAGAAGTCGCTGATCACCTGTTCGTACGACAACGGTGCCGGCAGCACCTCGGTGGTCACCGGATAGACCAGCGGCAACAGCGTTTGCGCAGGTTGCAGGTGTGCCTCGATGATGCCGAAGGCATTGCCACGCTTGCCCTTGGCCACGAAGTAGGCAACCACCGGGGCCTCGCGCAACAGGCGCAGAGCCTTGACGGTGATCAGCTCGGGGTCACCAGGGCCCACACCCAGGCCAAGCAGACGTCCACGCGCCATCATTCCACCTCCGTGGCCAGGGCATTGACTGCGGCCGCAGCCATCGCACTGCCGCCCAGGCGACCTTGCATGATCACGAACGGCACGCCACGGCTGTCGGCGGCGAGCATCGCCTTGGACTCAGCCGCGCCCACGAAACCGACCGGGAAGCCGAGGATGAGCGCAGGCTTGGGCGCCCCCGCGTCGAGCATTTCCAGCAGGTAGAACAGGGCGGTCGGGGCATTGCCGATCACCACCACGCTGCCTTCCAGATGCGGCCGCCACAGCTCCAGCGCGACGGCGGAGCGGGTGTTGCCGGCGTCCTTGGCCAAGCCGGGAACGCTTGGGTCACGCAGGGTGCAGATCACCTTGTTGTCCGCAGGCAGGCGGGCGCGGGTAATACCTTCGGCGACCATGTGCGCATCGCACAGGATCGGTGCGCCATTGGCCAAGGCTTCACGCCCGGCGCGCCCGGCACCTTCGGAGAACTGCAGGCCGTCGATGGCCTCGACCATGCCGCAGGCATGGATCACACGCACGGCGAGTTTTTCCAGGTCTGCGGGAATCCGCTCGAGTCGGGCTTCCTCTCGGATGATCCGGAAAGAATTGCGATAGATCTCCTGACCATCGCGGATGTAGTCAATCATCAAGGTGCTCCGTCGGCAGGGCGAGCATGGCGCCTGCTTCGTTCAAGGTGAGGTCGGTGGCGCGCAGGGCACCGAAGCCCGGCAACTGCGCGTCACGCAAATAGAGGTCATAGCGGCCCGGCGAGCGGGCCAGCAGGGTGGCCGGGGCGACATGGGCCACGGCGCACGAACGCGAGCAGCCGGACAGGTGCACGCTGGCAGGCGCGCCAGTGGGCAACAGGGCTGCCAGGGTCACGGCATCGGTCTTGGTCTCACCGTGCGCCTTGGCACAGCCGCTGGCACCCGTACAGGCGACCACGCGGGCCAAGGGTTCATGGTCGTGGCAAAGCAGGCCCAAGGCTGACAGCGTACGTTGCGCCTGGGCGATACGGGTCGCAGCGATGCCCGTCAGCATCAGGCTCTGCCAGGGGCTCAGGCGAAGGCTGCCATCCCCGCACTCACGGGCAACGCGGGCAGCGCCGCGCAGCATGTCGGCCGTCAGCCTGCCAAGCGGCGGCGCGACGCCCAGTGCCATGCCGTGCCGCTGCGCCAACGCACCCAGCCATGGGCTGTTGCCTGCTTCGCGGCGCCAACCGAGCACCGCCGCATCGCGGCGCAGATCGAGCCCAAGGCCTGCGATGAACCGCGCCACCGGGTAGCCGGCAAGCAACTGGCGCATGCGCGCCTGATCCGGGTTGGCCAGGTCAAGGAACCGCTCGAGCACCGCGCGTACCAACGCCAGGCCCTGCTCCACCGGCACCGCGCCCAGCACCTGGCCATCGCCAGGGCAACCCGCCAGGCCAAACGCCAGCCAGGTGCGCTGGTCAAGGCGCATTGCCGACAACCACAGGTCATGAGGGTGCTCGAGCATGGCCAGGCCTTCGCCGCCGTCCAGTTGCACGGCGAACTTGGCCGACAGTTGGTGAAAGCGTGGCGTGCCTTGCAGCAGGCTGAGGATCTGCTCACCCAGTGGCCGGACATCCAGCACCATTGCCGGGTCATGCCCGGCCAGCGGGCTCAGCATCAGGTTGCGCACATCGTCACTGGCGGCGTCGCGCGGGCCCAGCCCGGCCGCCAGCAGGCTGTCGATCAGGCCGCTGTGGTCAGCGCCTATGCCGCGAATCTGCAGGTTGCCGCGGTTGGTCGCCTCGATCACGCCCGCGGCGAACCGCTCGGCGGCGCCCGCCACCGCATCCGCCTGGTCGGCCAGCAGCAGGCCACCAGGCAGCTTGATCCGGCAGATACCGCCGTCGCGGGCACTGACGATGCGCCACAACCCCGGGCAAGCCGAGGGACGGGGCGATACGGTGGGGGCATGAAGCTGGTTCAAAGGGGTGTCCGGCAATCGCTGAATGTGCGCTTGAGTGTAGAAGGCGCGGTATTATGCCTGCTTTGGCCGGCGGCATGAAAAACCGGTGGTCGAGCACCGTTGGCGATTGAGCAAAAAATCATCACCGCGTCGCCCCTTTTGCGGGCAAGACCGCGACGCGGCCCCCAAAATGGCGGAACAGAAATACATGACACCCTGGCTGACAGTAGTAGGCATCGGCGAAGACGGCTTCAACGGCCTGGGCAAGCAGGCCCGGCGCGCCCTGCTCGGCGCTTCGCGGATCGTCGGCAGCCCACGCCAGCTGGCCTTGCTGCCACGCTGCATCAGCGCTGCCCGCCAGGATTGGCCCAGCCCATTCTCGCTGGCCCCGGTGCTGGCCCTGCGCGGCGAGCCCGTATGCGTGCTGGCCAGCGCAGACCCGATGTTCTACGGCGTCGGCGCCAGCCTGGCGCGGCAGGTACCGGCCGAAGAAATGCATGTGCTGCCGATGCCTTCCTCGTGTGCCCTGGCCGCCGCACGCCTAGGCTGGCCGCTGCAAGACACTCAGGTGGTGTCGCTGGTGGCACGCCCCCTGTCGGTCCTCAACGCCCACCTGTACAGCGGCGTACGCCTGCTGGTGCTTAGCAACGACGGCCACAGCCCTGCGGCCATTGCAGCGCTGCTGTGCGCACGAGGCTTCGGGCCAAGCCGCCTGCAGGTGCTCGAGCACCTCGGCGGTGCGGCTGAGCGGCGGCTTGTGGGCACCGCCGATGACTGGGCAGCGCCCCAGGTCGCCGCCCTTAACCTGGTCGCCATCGAGTGCCGGACCAACCCGGATACCCCGCGCCTCTCGCCGCTTGCAGGCTTGCCAGACAGCGCCTTCCGCCATGACGGCCAGCTGACCAAACGTGACGTACGCGCCATCACCCTCGCCCGGCTGGCGCCCCAGCCAGGGGAGCTACTGTGGGATGTCGGCGCTGGCTGCGGTTCGATCGGTATCGAATGGATGCGCGCCCACCCCGCCTGCCGAGCCCTGGCGATCGAGGCCGACGAAGGCCGGCAGGGTTTCATCGAGCACAACCGCGATGCCCTCGGTGTGCCCGGCCTGCAAGTGGTGCGCGGCAAAGCGCCAGAGGCTCTGGCGGAACTGGAGCGCCCGGATGCCATCTTCATCGGCGGCGGCGTCACCCGCGAAGGCGTGCTGGCGCTGTGCTGGGAGCGCCTGCGCCCAGGCGGCCGGCTGGTGGCCAACGCGGTGACCTTGCAGAGCGAGCTGGCTTTGGCCCATTGGCGCGAACAGCATGGCGGCGAACTGACCCGCATCCATGTCGCCCAGGCCCAGCCGCTGGGCGCCTTCGACACCTGGCGCCAGGCATTGCCGATTACCTTGCTCGACGTGGTCAAGCCTCGCGATGCGTGAAGAAACCCGTGAACAACCCGCCCCCCTGCGCAGCGGCCTGACCACCGGCAGCTGTGCCACCGCCACCAGCCTGGCGGCCGCACGCCTGCTGCTCACTGGTCTATGTGACGATGCAGTGAGCATCACCCTGCCCAAGGGCAAGGTGGTGCAGATGCGCCTGGAGTTCTGCCGCCGCGACGGCGAACGGGCAGAAGCCGGCACCCTCAAGGATGCCGGCGACGACCCGGATGTCACCCATGGCGCACTGCTTTACAGCCAGGTGCGCCTGCTGGACGAGCCCGGCATATGCTTTGTCGCGGGCCAGGGTGTTGGAACGGTCACCCGCCCCGGTCTGGTGCTGGCCGTGGGTGAACCGGCGATCAACCCGGTGCCGCGGCGCATGATCAGCGAGCACCTGCAGCAGTTGGCCGACAGCTGCAATTACAGCGGCGGCTTCGAGGTCACGGTGAATGTGCAAGGCGGCGAGGCTTTGGCACTGAAAACCATGAACCCGCGCCTGGGCATCCTCGGTGGCTTGTCGATTCTCGGCACCAGCGGCATCGTCCGGCCGTTCTCCTGCGCGGCCTACATCGCCTCCATCCACCAGGGCATCGACGTGGCCCACACCAATGGCTACACGCATATCGCCGCCTGCACCGGCAATGCCAGCGAAGACACCATGCGCCGCGTCTACGGCCTGCCGGAGATCGCCCTGATCGAGATGGGCGACTTTGTCGGCGCGGTGCTCAAGCACCTGCGCAAGGTGCCAGTGCCCCGTCTGTCACTGTGTGGTGGCTTCGGCAAGATCAGCAAATTGGCCGCCGGGCACATGGACCTGCACAGCCGCCACTCGAGCATCGACCTGCCACAGTTGGCTGGCTGGGCGGCAGACCTTGGCGCCGATGCCGACCTGCAGGCAGCGATCATTGCCGCCAACACCAGTCAGCAAGCCCTGGCACTGGCGCATGCAGCCGCAGTCCCGCTGGGCGATGCGGTGTGCGCCCATGCCCTGGCGTTTGCCCGCAGCGTGGTGCCGGCACAGGTAGCGGTGGAAGTGTTCGCCATCGATCGCCAGGGTGGCATTGTCGGTAAGGCAGGCGTGCAATGAGCCGGCGTATCCTGTTGCTAGGCGGTGTCACCGAAGCCTTGGCCATCGCTCGCCAGCTCGGGCCGGAGCATGTCTACAGCCTGGCGGGTATCGGCCGCGTGCCACAGGACCTGGCATGCCAGGTACGGGTGGGGGGCTACGGCGGTGCCGACGGTTTGGCCACCTACCTGCGTGAAGCGGGTATCACGCTGCTGATCGACGCGACCCACCCCTACGCTGCACAGATCAGCCGCAATGCCGCTGCGGCCGCCTATGCCGTCGGCATTCCCTGCTGGGCCTTGCGCCGTCCGGCCTGGCAGGCGCAGCCGGGTGATGACTGGCGCGAAGTGGATGACTGGGCAGGGCTGATCGAGGCGCTCAGGCCATTTCGGCGGCCGTTGTTCACCCTCGGGCGTGAACCGCTGCTACACCTTGACGACATTCCGCCGGAGCAGTTCTGGACCCTGCGGGCGCTGGAAGCCTGCCCCGGCAACGAGCGCTGCGAAGTGATCGGCGCGCGCGGGCCGTTTCATCTGGAAGATGAACGGGCGCTGTTCGCACGGCGCAATATTGATGTGCTAGTCAGCAAGAACAGCGGCAGCGTGGCGACCGAACCCAAGCTTGAAGTGGCGCGTGAGCGCGGTGTGCCGGTGCTTGTGCTGAAACGGCCGACACTGCCCGAGGCTGACTGCGTCTTCAGCCAACCCCGTCTGCTGCTTTCCGCCCTCGGATTCTGATCGTTCCTGATTGGCGGGTTCCATTCGTATGTCCTACAGCAACAATTGAGCATTCCCACCGTGAAGTTAGATACCTTCATGTGGCCATTGGACTGTCGACACCCTTAAAATCATCGCCCCTCCCCCGGAAGGCTTCACTCATATGGAAATGCAATGGTGGATCTGGCTGGTCTTCGGTATCGCGCTGATGCTGCTCGAGCTGGTCCTGCCCACGTTCTTCATTCTCTGGTTCGGCATCGGCGCCGTGCTGGTCTCGCTCGTTTCGCTCGCCGCCCCCAGCCTGCAACTGGATATGCAGGGTCTGCTGTGGGTGCTGTTCTCTTCGCTCACCACGGCCCTGTGGTTCAAGGTGTTCCGGCGCAAGCAGCCGGATGTGCGCTGGACTGCCGACAGCGTGATCGGTGAAGTCGGGCTGTTGACCAGCAGCGTTTCACAATTCCAGAAAGGCCGCGTGCGCTTCCAGAAGCCGATCCTCGGCAACGAGCAGTGGATCTGCGTCGCCGACAGTGACATCCCCTCCGGCGAGCGCGTGCGCCTCGTCGCCATCGAAGGCAATACTGCCCGGGTCATTCGGGCCTGACTCTTTACTGAAAAGGACGTTCGCAGCATGACCAGCCTCATCGTCGTCGGCACCCTTGCCGCATTTGTATTGGTTACCGTCTTCAAGGGGGTGCGCATCGTGCCCCAGGGCGAAGAGTGGATCGTCGAGCGCCTGGGCCGCTACCACAGCACCCTCAAGCCCGGCCTGAACATTGTCATTCCGTACATGGACGTGGTCGCCTACCGGCTGCCGACCAAGGACATCATCCTCGACGTCCAGGAGCAGGAAATCATCACCCGCGACAACGCCGTGATCGTTGCCAATGCCCTGTGCTTTGCCAAGGTGGTCGACCCTCAGAAGGCGTCCTATGGCGTGCAGAACTTCTCGTTTGCCGTCACCAGTCTGACCATGACGTCGCTGCGTGCCATCGTGGGCGCCATGGACCTGGACGAGGCGCTGTCGAGCCGCGAGCAGATCAAGGCACGCTTGCGTGAAGCGATGTCGGAGCAGACCGAGGACTGGGGGGTGACCGTGCGTTCGGTGGAGATTCAGGACATCAAGCCGTCCCAGAACATGCAACTGGCCATGGAGCGCCAGGCGGCCGCCGAGCGTGAACGAAAAGCCGATGTGACCCGCGCCGAAGGTGCCAAGCAGGCGGCAATTCTGGAAGCCGAGGCACGGCTGCAATCGGCCAAGCTCGATGCCGAGGCTCAGATCAACCTGGCACAAGCGTCGGCAAGGGCAATTTCGCTGGTCAAGGAAGCGGTGGGCAATGAAACGGTGCCGGCCATGTACCTGCTGGGGGAGCGGTATGTGGGTGCCATGGAAAGCCTGGCCAGCAGCAGCAATGCCAAGGTGGTGGTGTTGCCGGCGGACCTGCAGGAGACCGTCCGCGGCCTGATGGGCCGCAGCAAGGGTTGATAGCCCTTGAGCAAGGCAGTGGCGCCCCGAGTACGGCAAGCGCCGCTGATTTCTGCGGGGCCGGCTTGCTGGCGGTCCGGTCGCGAAGCAGCCCCGATAGCATCGCCCACCTGCGTCACTTCACCGCACCCCACCTTTTTTACCTATACTCCGCCGTACAATAGCCACCACGATTCCTGACCGGATCTCTCCATGCCCCCACGTCGGCACATTGCCTGGATAGCCTGCCTTGCAGTGCTGTTCAACCTGCTGGCCATGCCGCTGTCCTCTGCCGCGCCCAAAGGCCCGGCCGAGCAGCTGCTATGGGGGGCGTTCTGTTCCAGCATGGCAGGCAAGGCCAAGGTCGATGTGCAGGCGTTGGCCAAGATCGACCTTGGCACGCAAAGCGACGAGCACTCCAACATGCAGCACTGCTGGTGCTGCTCTGGCGGCGCACCACTGCTGGCCTTGCCGGGCTACCCGCCCCAATTGCACAACCCGCCCACGCTATTGGCGGGGCATACGCCACCGCTCACCCGCTACCAGCCGACGCCGCGCCAGCTATGGCCCGCGCTAACCCCCCGTGCCTCTCCCCTGGCCTGAGTTCATCACGCTGTCTGCCTGAATCTGAACAGAACGGAGAGTTACACCATGCTCAAGCAAGCTCTTGTAATGGCCGCCTTGCTGCTGCCCGGCGCCTTCGCCAATGCCCATGAATACACCGTGGGCGATCTGCACATCGCCCACCCCTGGTCGCTTGAACTGCCACCGAATGCGCCGAACGTTGCCGCGTATTTTGTCGTGCACAACAACGGCAAGGCCGATGACCGCCTGCTCAGCGTCGACAGCCCGATCAGCGCGGACGCGCAACTGCACGAGCATGTGCTGACCACCAGCGGTACCATGAAGATGCAGCAGGTGCAGAGCGTGGCCGTACCGGCTGGCAAGGACCTGGTCTTTGCCCCCAGCGCCTACCACGTGATGCTCATGCAGCCCAGGGACCGCAGCCTGCTCAGCGACGGCAAGCGCTTCCCGCTGACCCTGCACTTTGAGAAAGCCGGCGACATCACCGTCGACGTGGCCGTGCAGAAGCAGCCACCGGCAGACCAAGCTCAAGGCCACGAACACGCGCACTGAGTTCTGGCTGACAGGCGCTTGCCACCATGAGCCTGCCGTGTAACAGCACCAGCCGTATCACCCGCCCTGAGCGTAGGCGCGTGGGTGGCGGCTGGCTGAGTCTGTTCGCCATGTGGATGATTTTCATCGGCCCGCTGATTTCCCAGGCGATGCCGATGGATCATCACGCCGGCATGAACATGCCGATGGGCATGGCCATGGAGGCCGGGCACACGCACGGCGATGCACATCACGGCCACAGTGACGATGGCCAGTTGCACGTGATGTGGGAAAAGTGCGGCTACTGCAGCCTGTTGTTCAATTGCCCCGCATTACCGCAGACCCTCAGCCCGCTCAGCGCCAGCGTCATTGTTCCCAGCAACCGCATCTTCGCGCCAACGCACCAGGGCCATGCCCGGCAGGCTGTGTTCCCCGGTGCCCGCAGCCGTGCACCACCCCATCCGATCAGCCTCTGAAAACACCTTTGCCGCACGGAGCCAGGAGGCTTCGCGCCACCCCATGACTGATCGACTGGAATCACTATGTCCGGCTGCATCCCTGTTTTTGCCCCTTACCTGCGAGGAACGCTTGCCGCGGTCTGCGGCTCGCTGCTCGCACCCATGGCCCTGGCCGGCGACCCAGGCCATGAAGGCCACGCCCTCGACGCGCCCGAGCTAAGCCCCACGGTCATCACCGCCGTCGCGCCCAGTTCACCCCTGACCGTGGTCACCAACCCGAAGGACCCGCGCCAGCCGGTGCCGGCCAGCGATGGCGCCGACTACCTCAAGACCATCCCCGGTTTCTCGGCCATCCGTGCCGGCGGCACCAACGGCGACCCGGTGCTGCGCGGCATGTTCGGCTCCCGCCTGAACATCCTCACCAACGGGGGAGTGATGCTCGGTGCCTGCCCCAACCGCATGGACGCCCCCACCTCCTACATCGCACCTGAAACCTACGACCGCCTCACCGTGATCAAGGGCCCGCAAAGCGTGATCTGGGGCCCGGGAGGCTCGGCAGGCACCATCCTCTTCGAACGTGAGCCGGAGCAGTTCGGCACCCTCGGTAGCCGGGTCAACGCCAGCTTGTTGGCCGGTTCCAACGGCCGCTTCGACAAGGTGCTCGACGCCGCCGCCGGCAACAGCCAGGCCTATGCACGCTTCGTGGGCAATCAGTCGCGTTCGGACGACTACAAGGACGGCGGCGGCGATACCGTGCCCTCGCGCTGGGACAAATGGAACGGCGATGTCACCCTGGGCTGGACACCCGACCAGGACACCCTGCTGGAACTCACGGCCGGCAAGGGCGACGGCGAGGCCCGCTATGCCGGGCGCGGCATGGACGGCTCGCAGTTCAAGCGCGAAAGCCTGGGCCTGCGCTTTGAAAAATCAAACCTGGGCGAGGTGCTCGACAAGGTCGAGGCGCAGGTCTACTACAACTACGCCGACCATGTGATGGACAACTACAGCCTGCGCACACCGTCGGGCAGCGGCATGATGGGCATGCCCATGGTCAGCAACGTCGACCGACGCACCTTGGGGGCGCGGCTCAAGGCCACCTGGCGGTGGGCCGACGTACAACTGATCAGCGGCATCGACGCCCAGACCAACGAACACCGCCAACGTGGCGGCATGGGCGTCGATGCCCACAAGGGCCAGCCCTGGACCAAGGACGCCGACTTCCACAACTATGGTGCCTTCGGCGAACTGACCTGGTACGCCACCGGTGAAGACCGGCTGATCACCGGTGCCCGCCTGGACCGCGCGTCGGCGCGCGACTTCCGGGCTGGCAGCGCAACCGAAGGCGATACCCGCGCCGATACCCTGCCCAGCGGCTTCGTGCGCTACGAGCACGACCTGGCCGGCCTCCCTGCCACTACCTACATCGGCCTGGGCCACGCCCAACGCTTCCCCGACTACTGGGAACTGTTTTCGCCCAAGCTGGCGCCGCCTGGTGCTGCCAACGCCTTCGACGGCATCAAGCCAGAGAAGACCACCCAGCTCGACGTCGGCATCCAGTACCGCAACGAACGCCTGGAGGCCTGGGCCTCGGGTTATGTCGGGCAGATCCGCGACTACATCCTGTTCGACTACCGCACCGGCATGATGGGCATGGGCACCTCCCAGGCGCAGAACATCGACGCGCGCATCATGGGCGGCGAACTGGGCGCCGCCTACAAGCTGACGGACAGCTGGAAGGCCGACGCCACCCTGGCCTACGCCTGGGGCAAGAACAGCAGCGACGGCAAGGCGCTGCCGCAAATGCCTCCTCTGGAAAGCCGCCTGGGCCTGACCTACAGCCGTGATACCTGGAGCGTGGGGGCGTTGTGGCGGCTGGTCGCGGCGCAGAACCGCATCGCAGAAAACCAGGGCAACGTGGTCGGCAAGGACTACGACAAGAGCGCCGGGTTCGGCGTGTTCTCGTTCAATGGTGCCTACAAGGTAAACCAGAATCTCAAGCTCAGCGTGGGGGTCGACAACCTGTTCGACAAAACCTACGCCGAGCACTTGAACCTGGCCGGGAACGCCGGGTTCGGTTACCCGGCCACCGATCCACAGCCGGTGAACGAGCCCGGCAGGACCTTCTGGACCAAGGTCGACTTGAGCTTCTGACAATAACCATGGGCGCCACCTCCGGTTGCGCCCCTTACTGGTCAACAGGAGGTTCCCATGAGTGGACCACGTGTTTCCTTTTACAACCTCGCCTGGCGCTGGCACTTCTACGCCGGGCTGTTCGTCGCCCCGTTCATGATCCTGCTGGCGATCACCGGGATAATCTACCTGTTCAAGCCCCAGCTGGACCCGCTGCTGTACCGTGACCTGATGGTGGTCGAGGCGGGGCATCATCGCCAGGGCGCCGACCTGATGCTGGCCGAAGTGCGCCAGGCCTACCCCAAGGGCCACGTAGGTCAGTACCTGCCGCCGATCAACGCCGAGCGCAGCGCGCAATTCGTGGTGCATGACAGTGGCCGCGAGCTGAACGTGTTCGTCGACCCGTACAGCGGCAAGATTCTTGGCGAACAGGACGGCAAACAGAACCTGCAGGCCATCGCCCGGGCCCTGCACGGTGAGCTGATGGTCGGCACGGTCGGCGACCGGCTGGTGGAGCTGGCCGCCGGTTGGGGCATCGTGCTGGTGGTGTCTGGCCTTTACCTGTGGTGGCCACGCGGGCGCAAGGGTGCCGGCGTGCTGTGGCCCCGGCTATCGGCCCGTGGCCGAGTGCTCTGGCGTGACCTGCATGCCGTGAGCGGGTTCTGGGGGTCAGCCCTGTTGTTGCTGATGCTGCTCAGCGGCATGACCTGGACAGGCCTGTGGGGCAAGCAGTATGCCGACCTGTGGAACCGTTTTCCGGTGGCCATGTGGAACGACGTGCCGAAGTCCGATCAACAGGCCAGGGAACTGAACAGCGCCCATCGCCAGACAGTACCGTGGGCCATGGAAAACACGCCGATGCCGCAGTCCGGCGCCCATGCCGAACATGCGGGGCATCATGGCATGTCAGCGCTGCCGGCCGCGCCCCAGGTGACCCTGCAGCAGGTAGAAGACATCGCCACTTCACGCCAGGTCGAACCGGGCTACAGCATCACCGTGCCCTCCACTGCAGACGGTGTGTACACCGTCGCGGTGTTCGCTGACGATCCGCGCAACGACGCAACGTTGCATGTCGACCAGTACACCGGCCGGGTGCTCGCCGATGTGCGCTGGCAGGACTACAGCCCTGTCGCGCGCGCCACCGAGCTGGGCGTGATGCTGCATGAGGGCAAGATGTTCGGCGCGCTGAACCAGGCCATCATTCTGTTGGTATGCCTGATGATTCTGCTAGGCTCGGTCAGCGGGCTGGTGATGTGGTGGAAGCGTCGGCCTGCCGGGGGGCTCGGCGTGCCGCCGCTGCGCCATGGCCTGCCGCGCTGGAAGGCAGCCGTCGGGGTGATGGTGCTGCTGGGCGTGGTGTTCCCGCTGGTGGGCGTGTCGATGCTGGCGCTGTGGGTGGTGGACAGCCTGGTGGTGCGGCGCCGCGTGCTGGCGCAGGCGTGAGGCTCTGCGGGCTGCTCAGGCTTCATCGCTGGCGTGCCGGCGATCAGGCCTGAGCAGCCCCCGTTGTGCCGCTAAAGTCGTGTCGATCTGTCGCGCCCCGAATTGGGACGCTCGTGTTAGCCTACTCGGCTTTCACAAAAAGACTGACCCTCAATGGAATGCAGCCAATGACCCGGACCTCTTCCCCTCCTGCTGAAGAACAGCACCTGCAGCGCAACCTGACCAACCGCCATATCCAGCTCATCGCCATCGGTGGCGCTATCGGTACCGGCCTGTTCATGGGCTCGGGCAAGACCATCAGCCTGGCAGGGCCGTCGATCATCTTCGTCTATATGATCATCGGCTTCATGCTGTTCTTCGTCATGCGCGCCATGGGCGAGCTGCTGCTGTCGAACCTCAATTACAAGTCGTTCATCGACTTCTCCGCCGACCTGCTCGGCCCCTGGGCTGGCTACTTCACCGGCTGGACCTACTGGTTCTGCTGGGTGGTCACCGGTATCGCCGACGTGGTCGCGATCGCCGCCTATACGCAGTTCTGGTTCCCCGACCTGCCGCAATGGATACCCGCGCTGACCTGTGTGGGCGTGCTGCTGGCGCTGAACCTGGTGACCGTGAAGATGTTCGGCGAGCTCGAGTTCTGGTTCGCCCTGATCAAGATCGTCGCCATCCTTGGCCTGGTCGCCACCGGCCTGTACATGGTCATCACCGGCTTCGAGTCGCCGAGCGGGCGAACCGCGCAGTTGGCCAACCTGTGGAACGATGGCGGCATGTTCCCCAACGGCCTGATGGGCTTTTTCGCCGGCTTCCAGATCGCCGTGTTCGCCTTTGTCGGTATCGAACTGGTCGGCACCACCGCCGCCGAAGCGAAGAACCCCGAACGTACCCTGCCACGGGCGATCAACTCGATCCCGATCCGCATCATCGTGTTCTACGTGCTGGCGCTGATCGCGATCATGGCCGTCACCCCATGGCGCGACGTGGTCCCGGGCAAAAGCCCGTTCGTCGAGCTGTTCGTGCTGGCCGGCCTGCCGGCGGCGGCAAGCATCATCAACTTCGTGGTGCTGACGTCGGCCGCGTCCTCAGCCAACAGCGGGGTGTTCTCCACCAGCCGCATGCTGTATGGCCTGGCCCAGGAAGGCGATGCACCCCAGGCGTTCGAAAAGCTCTCGCGGCGTGCCGTGCCGGCCAACGGGCTGTACTTCTCCTGCACCTGCCTGCTGCTTGGCGCCGTACTGATCTACCTGGTACCGAATGTGGTCGAGGCGTTCACCCTGGTCACCACCGTGTCGGCGGTGCTGTTCATGTTCGTCTGGACCTTGATCCTGCTGTCGTACCTGAGCTACCGCAAACGCCGCGCAGCGCTGCACCAGGCGTCGATCTACAAGATGCCTGGCGGGCGGTTCATGTGCTACGTGTGCCTGGCCTTCTTCGCCTTCATCCTGGTGCTGCTGAGCCTGGAAGACGATACCCGCTCTGCATTGCTGGTCACGCCGATCTGGTTCGTGGTGCTGGCCATCACCTACCAGTGGGTGCGCAGCAAGCGCCATCCGCGCAGTGTTGTGCGCGACAGTTGATCAACCTCAGGGCTGCCGTGCAGCCCATCGTCGGCTTGCCGGCGATGGGCCGTCTGGCGGCCCCAATGCTGTGCACGCAAACCCTTCAGGCACCATCCTGGGCCTCCCTTGCGCCCTAATACCTCGCACACCCCGTCTAAACCGCAGCTTCTGCCACTCGGCACACCCCTTGCAACGCCCCTCCCGCCAGGCCAACACCATAAAAACTCAGCGGAGAGAGCACATGAAGCGTCGCAGTCTGATCAAGGCCTTTACCCTCAGCGCATCGATTGCGGCGATGGGTCTTAGCTGGAGCATCCAGGCCGCCGAGACCATCAAGGTCGGTATCCTGCATTCGCTGTCCGGGACCATGGCGATTTCCGAAACGTCGCTCAAGGACATGGCGCTGATGACCATCGATGAGATCAACGCCAAAGGCGGGGTCAACGGCAAGATGCTCGAGCCGGTGGTGGTCGACCCTGCCTCCAACTGGCCGCTGTTCGCCGAAAAAAGCCGCCAGCTGCTGACCCAGGACAAAGTCGCGGTGGTATTCGGCTGCTGGACCTCGGTGTCGCGCAAGTCGGTGCTGCCGGTGTTCGAAGAGCTCAACGGCCTGCTGTTCTACCCGGTGCAGTACGAGGGTGAAGAGATGTCGCCGAACGTGTTCTATACCGGCGCCGCGCCCAACCAGCAGGCGATCCCGGCCGTGGAGTACCTGATGAGCGAAGACGGCGGCAACGCCAAGCGCTTTTTCCTGCTCGGCACCGACTACGTCTACCCTCGCACCACCAACAAGATCCTGCGCGCCTTCCTGCACAGCAAAGGCGTGGCCGACAAAGACATCGAAGAGGTGTACACACCGTTCGGCCACGCCGATTACCAGACCATCGTTGCCAACATCAAGAAGTTCTCCGCCGGCGGCAAGACCGCGGTCATCTCCACGGTCAACGGCGACTCCAACGTGCCGTTCTACAAGGAACTGGCCAACCAGGGCCTGAAAGCCACCGACGTACCGGTGGTGGCGTTCTCGGTGGGCGAAGAAGAACTGCGCGGCATCGATACCAAACCGCTGGTGGGTCACCTGGCCGCGTGGAACTACTTCGAGTCGGTGGATAACCCGGTAAACCAGAAGTTCGTCGCCGACTGGAAGGCCTACGCCAAGGCCAAGGGCCTGCCAGGCGCTGACAAGGCGGTGACCAACGACCCGATGGAGGCCACCTACGTGGGCATCCACATGTGGGCCCAGGCCGTCGAGAAGGCCAAGTCCACCGATGTCGACAAAGTGCGCGAGGCGCTGGCCGGGCAGAGCTTCAAGGCACCGTCGGGCTTCACCCTGACCATGGACAAGACCAACCACCACCTGCACAAGCCGGTGATGATCGGCGAGATCCAGGATGACGGGCAGTTCAGCGTGGTCTGGCAAACCGAGCAGCCGCTGCGGGCCCAGCCCTGGAGCCCGTTCATTCCGGGCAATGACAAGCGCCCGGACTATGCAGTGAAAGGTAACTGAGTGCACTGGGGCCGCCATGCGGCCCAATCGCGAGCAAGCTCGCGCCTACAAATCCCTGTAGGCGCGAGCTTGCTCGCGATGAATCCACCGCCGATCTCCAGGATTGCTCGCATGCTCAGACTCCTGCTCACCCTCCTGCTCCTGCTGCCCCTGGCAAGCCAGGCGAGCGAGGGCGAATTCTTCCTCACCGCCAAGCCCGCCGAACAAGCCAGCCTGCTTGAGGGCTGGGCCGCGCAACCCGATGCCGCACGCCTGCCGCTGCTGGAAAACCTGCGCCAGGGCCGCATCGCCGAAGGCGATACGCGCAAGGTGCGCCTGAACAACCGCCTGCGCGGCCTGATCGACAACGCCCTGGCCAGTCATCAGTTGCTCAGCGACAACAGCGACACCCGTCTGGCCGCCGCCCAGCAACTGCAGAAAAGCGCGCAACCGGCGCAGGTGGCCTTCCTCGACCGGCGCTTCGCCAGCGAGCCAGATGCGGCCGTGCACGCGGCCCTCGGCCTGGCCCTGGCCAACCTGCAACTGGGCGCCAGCGAGCCGGCCGTGCGCCTGTCTGCCGTGCGCCTGCTCGGCGAAACCGGCGACCCGCTGGCCCGCACCCGCCTTGAGACCTTGCTGCAACCGGACGCCGAAACCGACGCCGGCGTGCGCACCGCGGCGCAAACCAGCCTGGCCCAGGTCAAACGCAAACTGCTGTTCGGCGAACTGCTCGGCCAGGCCTTCAGCGGCCTGTCGCTGGGCTCGATCCTGCTGCTGGCGGCCCTGGGCCTGGCGATCACTTTCGGCCTGCTGGGGGTGATCAACATGGCCCATGGCGAGATGCTCATGCTCGGCGCCTACAGCACCTACATGGTCCAGGTGCTGCTGCAGCGCTACGCCCCTGGCGCCATCGAGTTCTACCCGCTGATCGCCCTGCCCGTGGCCTTCGCGGTCAGCGCCACGGTCGGCATGGCGCTGGAGCGCACGGTGATCCGCCACCTCTACGGCCGCCCGCTGGAAACCCTGCTGGCCACCTGGGGTATCAGCCTGATTCTGATCCAGGCCATCCGCCTGCTGTTCGGCGCGCAGAACGTCGAGGTCAGCAACCCGGCGTGGCTGTCGGGCGGTATCCAGCTGCTGCCCAACCTGGTGCTGCCGTACAACCGCCTGGTCATCATCGGCTTCGCCCTGGCCGTGGTGCTGCTCACCTGGCTGCTGCTCAACCGCACGCGGCTGGGGCTGAACGTGCGCGCGGTCACCCAGAACCGCAACATGGCCGCCTGCTGCGGTGTGCCCACCGGGCGCATCGACATGCTCGCCTTCGGCCTTGGCTCAGGCATCGCCGGGCTCGGCGGCGTGGCCCTGAGCCAGGTTGGCAACGTCGGCCCCGACCTGGGCCAAAGCTACATCATCGACTCGTTCCTGGTGGTGGTGCTCGGCGGTGTCGGGCAACTGGCCGGCAGCCTCTGGGCCGCCTTTGGCCTGGGTATAGCCAACAAGCTGCTGGAGCCGCAGATCGGCGCGGTGCTTGGCAAGATCCTCATCCTTGCGTTGATCATTCTGTTCATCCAGAAGCGTCCGCAAGGCCTGTTCGCCCTCAAGGGACGGGTAATCGACTGATGAACCAGCCACTGCTTGTCACCGCTTCGCAAAAGGCCGGGCCGCGCCTGTCGCTGGCCATCGGTGCTGTTGTCGTCCTGCTGTTGCTGGCCCTGGCGCTGCTGTCGTTGCTGCCGGCGGGCCATGCATTGCAGGTTTCGGCCTACACCCTGACCCTGGTCGGCAAGATCCTGTGCTACGCCATCGTCGCACTGGCCCTGGACCTGGTCTGGGGCTACGCCGGGCTGCTGTCGCTCGGTCATGGCCTGTTCTTTGCCCTCGGCGGCTATGCCATGGGCATGTACCTGATGCGGCAGGCGGCGGGCGACGGCCTGCCGGGCTTCATGACCTTCCTGTCGTGGAGTGAACTGCCCTGGTACTGGGCTGGCACCCAGCACTTCGCCTGGGCGCTGTGCCTGGTGGTGCTGGCGCCCGGCCTGCTGGCACTGGTATTCGGCTGGTTCGCTTTCCGCTCACGGATCAAGGGCGTGTACTTCTCGATCATGACCCAGGCCCTGACCTTCGCGGGCATGCTGCTGTTCTTTCGCAACGAGACGGGGTTCGGCGGCAACAACGGCTTTACCAGCTTCCGCACCATTCTCGGTTTCGACATTGCCGCCCAAGGCACCCGCGCCGTGCTGTTCCTGCTCACCGTCGGCCTGCTGCTGGCCAGCCTGTACTTGTGCTGGCGCCTGACCCACAGCAAGTTCGGCCGCCTGCTGACCGCGGTGCGCGATGCCGAGAACCGCCTGATGTTCTGCGGCTATGACCCACGCGGGTTCAAGCTGCTGGTATGGGTGCTCAGCGCTGTGCTGTGCGGCTTGGCCGGGGCGCTGTACGTGCCGCAGGTGGGCATCATCAACCCCAGTGAAATGTCGCCGACCAACTCCATCGAAGCTGCCGTCTGGGTCGCCCTTGGCGGGCGTGGCACACTGATCGGTCCGCTGCTCGGTGCCGGCCTGGTCAACGGCATGAAGAGCTGGTTCACCGTGGCCTTCCCGGAGTTCTGGCTGTTCTTCCTCGGGGCGTTGTTCATCCTCGTCACTCTCTACCTGCCCAAGGGTGTGGTCGGCCTGCTGAAGAAAAGGAGCCAGCCATGAGAGGCGTGCCCCCCGTGCATCCGGAATTCATGCTCGAGCCCGTATTCGACCACCTCGGTGCCGGGCGTGAAGCCATCGGCCTGGGTACACGCCGCCAGGCAGGCCTGGACACGCGCCACGGCACGGTACTGAGCCTGGAAGACATCAGCGTCAGCTTCGATGGGTTCAAGGCCCTCAACGCGCTCAACCTGTACATCGGCGTGGGCGAGTTGCGCTGCATCATCGGCCCCAACGGCGCCGGCAAGACCACGATGATGGACGTGATCACCGGCAAGACCCGCCCCGACACGGGCAGCGCGTACTTCGGCGACACCCTCGACCTGACCCGCATGAGCGAGTACCAGATCGCCCAGGCCGGCATTGGCCGCAAATTCCAGAAGCCCACGGTGTTCGAGGCGCTGACGGTGTTCGAGAACCTCGAACTGGCGCTCAAGACCGACAAATCGGTGTGGGCTAGCCTGGCGGCACGCCTGAATGGCGAGCAACAGCAGCGCATCGAAGACGTGTTGAACACATTGCGCCTGCTGCCCCTGGCCCAGCGCCAGGCCGGCTTGCTGTCGCATGGGCAGAAGCAGTTCCTGGAAATCGGCATGTTGCTGGTGCAGGAGCCGCAGTTACTGCTGCTCGACGAACCGGTGGCGGGCATGACCGATGCCGAGACCGAGTTCACCGCCGAGCTGTTCAAGGGCCTGGCTGGCAAGCATTCGCTGATGGTGGTGGAGCATGACATGGGCTTCGTCGGCAGCATTGCCGACCATGTGACCGTGCTGCACCAGGGCAGCGTGCTGGCAGAAGGGTCACTGGAGCAGGTGCAGGCGGATGAGCGGGTGGTCGAGGTGTATCTGGGCCGCTAGACATTGAAGCCTGCCCCGCGAAGAGGCCAGGACTGGCACCGCAACCCATTCAGGAACTCTCACATGCTCAAGATCGACACCCTGCACCAGTATTACGGCGGCAGTCACATCCTGCGTGGCCTGTCCTTCGAAGCCAAGGTCGGCGAAGTCACCTGCCTGCTCGGGCGCAATGGCGTGGGCAAGACCACCCTGCTGCGCTGCCTGATGGGCCTGGTACCGGCCCGCGAAGGCAGCGTCGAATGGGAGGGCAAACCCATCACCACACTCAAGCCGCAGCAACGGGTGCAGGCCGGCATCGCCTACGTGCCGCAAGGCCGCGAAATCTTCCCGCGCCTGAGCGTCGAGGAAAACCTGCTGATGGGCCTGTCGCGTTTCCACGCCCGTGAAGCACGGGAAGTACCGCCGTTCATCTACGAACTGTTCCCGGTGCTGGAGCAGATGAAACAACGGCGCGGCGGCGACCTGTCCGGGGGCCAGCAGCAACAGCTGGCCATCGGCCGTGCCCTGGCCAGCCGCCCACGGCTGTTGATTCTCGACGAACCCACCGAAGGTATCCAACCCTCGGTCATCAAGGAGATCGGTGCCGTCATCCGGCGCCTGGCTGAGCGCGGCGACATGGCTATCCTGCTGGTCGAGCAGTTCTACGACTTCGCCGAGGCGCTGGCCGACCAGTACCTGGTCATGGCCCGCGGCGAGATCATCCAGCGCGGCCGAGGGGAAAACATGCAGGCCGAAGGTGTGCGCGGGTTGGTAACCATTTAATCTGCTGCCATCGACCTTGTGAGACGCTGCAATGAGCCATGAAATCCGCGATGCCCTGCCCACCGATGTAGCGGGTATCCTCGACATCTACAACGACGCGGTGCGCAACACCACGGCGATCTGGAACGAAACCCCGGTCGACCTGGGCAACCGCCAGGCCTGGTTCGAAGCCCGTGCACAACAGGGCTACCCGATTCTGGTGGCGGTGGATGACACGGGCGTGCTCGGCTATGCCTCGTTTGGCGACTGGCGGCCGTTCGAGGGCTTTCGCCATACCGTCGAGCATTCGGTGTACATCCGTGGCGACCAGCGCGGCAAGGGTCTGGGGCCGCAGTTGATGGCGGTGCTGATCGAGCGGGCGCGTGCGTGCGGCAAGCATGTGATGGTCGCCGCCATCGAGAGTGGCAATACAGCCTCAGTGCGCCTGCACGAGCGGCTGGGGTTCGCGGTGACCGGGCAGATGCCACAGGTGGGGGTGAAGTTCGGTCGCTGGCTGGACCTGACCTTCATGCAACGGGTGCTGACCCCAGGGGCTGAGCCGAGCTGAGTACAACGAGCCCCCTCTCGCGGCAAGCCGGCTCCCACGCCGACCATAAGCGCAGTGGGAGCCTTGGGGCCAATGCAGGCCACATCACATCTGGGTAAACCGCCCCAGCCGCTGCTTGAGCATACTGTTCTCACTGCGCAGCTGTTGCACTTCCTGCAGCAACTCCAGCGCCAGCGCCACCCCTTCCCACTCCAGCTCCAGATCGTTGTGCAGCTTCACCGCACGCCTGGCCAGCAGCGGCGCCTGATCATCGAACAACCAGTCCTCCGGCGTTCGCCCCGAAGGTTCAACGATGCCGTGTTCAACGATCTCGATCACGTAATCCTTGGTGATGTCGGCCTCCTGGCAGAGGGTACGCATGTCCAGTTGAACGATCAGGGTGCTGCTCATGATCACTTACTCCATTGTGTCCTCGGATTGAACGCAGCCTTCTCGGAAAGCTGGGCCCACAGTTCGCGGGTAGACGCGTCGGATGTCGGCGGCATGACCACCTTGAGCTGGGCATACAGGTTGCCGCGCTCGCCGTGCTTGTTCGCCAGGCCCTTGCCCGGCACGCGCAGGCGTTGGCCGCTCTGGCTGTCGGGGCGGATGGTCAGGTTGATCTTGCCGTCCAGGGTCGGCACCGCCACTTTGGTCCCCAGCGCGGCCTCCCACGGTGCCAGCGGCACGGTGATGATCAGGTCATGGCCTTCGACATCGAACAGCGGGTGCGGCGCCATGCGGATGGTCAGGAACAGATCGCCATTGGCCCCACCGCCGCTGCCCGGCGCGCCCTGGCCTTTGAGACGGATACGTTCACCGTCAGCCACCCCAGCCGGGATCTTCACGTTCAGGGTCTTGGTAGTGAACCCGGTGCGCTGGCCCGCAGCATTGGTCTGCGGCACCTGGAAGCTGATCTGCTTGGATTCCTTGCTCAAGGTTTCTTCGAGGAAGATCGCCAGTTCCAGTTCCACATCCTGCCCTCGCCTGCCGGCGCTACGTTGTTGGCGGGCGCCACCAAAAGGATTGCCGCCCCGTGCGCCGAAGATCGAGCTGAAGAAGTCGGAGAAGTCACCGCCCTCGAAACCGCCTCCACCACCACGGCTTTCCCAGCCTGGCGGCGCCTGGAACGGCCGACCATGCTGGCCGCCGTACTTGCGAATCTCGTCGAACTCAGCGCGTTTCTGGGCATCGCCGAGCACCTCGTAGGCCTCGTTGGCCTCCTTGAATTTCTCCTCGGCGTCGCGCTCCTTGCTGACATCAGGGTGATACTTGCGCGCCAGCTTGCGGTAAGCGGCCTTGATCGCCTTCTCGTCCGCCGTGGGCTCTACGCCGAGTATCTTGTAATAGTCTTTGAAGTCCATCTACGGATCACCAATGTGAATTTTCGTGTTGCATCTGAAGATAAGGGTCAAGCATAGCCTTTCAAGGTTCGCTTGGTGTTGCTGCAAGGCAGACGACCGGTCTTGATTCTGTAGCCAACTGGCATAAACTGCGCGGCCGTTTTGCCTCCGGAAGCCCTTTCCCATGTCCGACGTATCCCCGGCCCGCGCCCTTGGCATCGACTTTGGTACCTCCAACTCCACGGTCGGCTGGCACCGCCCTGGCGTCGAATCGCTGATCGCCCTGGAAGACGGCAAGATCACCCTGCCCTCGGTGGTCTTCTTCAACATCGAAGAGCGTCGTCCGGTATATGGCCGCCTGGCGCTGCACGAGTACCTGGAAGGCTACGAAGGCCGCCTGATGCGCTCGCTCAAGAGCCTGCTCGGCTCCAAGCTGATCAAGCACGATACCAGCGTGCTAGGCAGCGCCCTGCCGTTCAAGGACCTGCTGGGCATGTTCATCGGCGAACTGAAAAAGCGTGCCGAAGCCTCCGCCGACCGCAGCTTCGACCAGGTGGTACTGGGCCGCCCGGTGTTCTTCGTCGACGAAGACCCGGCCGCCGACCAGGAAGCCGAAGACACCCTGGCCGACGTGGCGCGCAAGATCGGCTTCAAGGACGTGTCGTTCCAGTACGAACCGATTGCGGCGGCGTTCGACTACGAGTCGGGCATCAGCCGAGAAGAGTTGGTGCTCATCGTCGATATCGGCGGCGGTACCTCGGACTTTACCCTGATTCGCCTGTCACCCGAGCGCCACCAGGTGGCCGAGCGCCAAAGCGACATCCTCGCCACCGGTGGCGTACACATCGGCGGTACCGACTTCGACAAGCAGTTGAGCCTGCAAGGCGTGATGCCGTTGTTCGGCTACGGCAGCCGAATGAAGAGTGGCGCGCTGATGCCCACCAGCTACCACCTCAACCTGGCCACCTGGCACACCATCAACGCCCTGTACTCGCAGAAGTCGCAGCTGGCCCTGGGCAGCATGCGCTATGACATCGAAGACACGCTGGGTATCGACCGCCTGTTCAAGCTGATCGAGCAGCGTGCCGGGCACTGGCTGGCGATGGAAGTGGAAGCCAGCAAGATCGAACTCACCGACCAGCCAAGCCGCCGTATCGACCTTGGCCGTGTCGAGCAAGCCCTGGGCGTGGACTTGACCCGTGCGGTATTCGAGGCCGCTATCGAAGGCCTGCTCGAGCGGGTACGCGGTAGTGTGAGCGAGCTACTGGCCAAGGCAGGTGTAGGCGAAGGCCAGGTGGACACCGTGTTCTTCACCGGGGGGTCCAGCGGCATTCCGGCCCTGCGCAACAGCGTGGCGGCCATGCTGCCCAACGCCCGGCATGTGGAAGGCAACATTTTCGGCAGCATTGGTAGCGGGCTGGCGATCGAGGCACGCAAGCGCTACGGCTCAATCTGATATCGGCGTCAGCGTTATCGCCGCCAAACCGGCTCCCACAGGAATGACACCGCCCGCAAGGCTGTGCTATCCCTGTGGCGTCGAAGAGGCCGCTTGTTTCAAACCAGCTCTGCCCGCCGCAGCTCACTCTTCAGGTAGGCATAGTAGACGGGGCCTGCCACCACCCCCGGCAAGCCGAATGCCGCCTCGAACACCAGCATCGCCAGCAACAGCTCCCAGGCTCTGGCGCTGATCTGCCCACCCACGATACGCGCGTTGAGGAAGTACTCGACCTTGTGGATGACGATCAGGTAGCCCAACGCCGCCGCCGCCACCCAGATCGACAACGACATGCCGACGATGGTGATCAAGGTGTTGGACATCAGGTTGCCAATCACTGGCAACAGCCCAAGCAGGAACGTCAGCACGATCAGGGTCTTGGTCAGCGGCAGGTGTACGCCGAACAGCGGCAGCACCACCGCGAGGAAAATGCCGGTGAATGCCGTATTGAGCAGCGAAATCTTGATCTGCGCGAAGACAATGTTGCGAAACGCCTGAACCAGCAGGCTCAAGCGCTCGAACAGCGCGGCAGCCAATGGTTTGCGCCGGGAGATGTCGGGGATGCGCTGCAGGGCAATGATCGCCCCCAGAATCATGCCGATCAGCAGCGTCACGAACATGTGCGCCATACCCTTCCCCACCAGCTGCAGGTCGCTCAGGTGGCTCTTGATCCAGTCACCGATGGCCACCTTGAACTCGGCCGCGCTGGCCGGCAGGTAACCTTCGATGAACGGCGGCAGCTGGCCGCGGGCACGCTCGACCAGGCCCATGAACTTGTCCAGCGAGGCGCCGGGGTTCTCGGCCTCATGCAACAGAAAACTGAAGGCACCGGCGATCAGGAGCGCCAGGCTGATGACCACCAGCGTGCCTAGCAACGCTACCGCCAGCCAGCGTGCACGTTGGCCTGCGATCAGCGGTTGCAGCCGTGGGGTGAGCATGTTGACCAGCTCGAATACCAACAGGCCGGCCAGCAGGCTGGGCAGCAACTTCAGGGGCAGGGCCAGCAGCAGACCGGCCATGACGATGATCAGGCTGGCAAGGGTGATCTGGCGGGGGGTGAAGGTCATACAGCCTCGGCGGCAGACAGCGGAAAGACCCGCAGTCTGCCAGCCTTGAAGCCACAGGCATAGGCGCAGGTCATTTCTTCTTCAGGCAGTCGCTCATGTAGGCCTTGCGCTCGTCACCCTTGAGCGCCTTGGTGGTGGCGTCGGCGTTGCAGGTCTTCATCTTTTCCTGCTGGGTGGCGGGTGTGCTCTTCTTCAGGCAGGTGCTCATGAACGCCTTGCGTTCATCCCCCTTGAGGGCCTTGGCGGTGGCATCGGCATTGCACGAGGTCATTTTTTGCTGTTGCGCGGTGGCAGCGAATCCTTGCGCACTGAACAACACAGCCAACACCAGCAACGGCATTTGCAGCATTTTCATGGAGTGGTCTCCTGTCTCCGCGCCCGATGCACGGTGGTGCAGATCAGTGTAGACAAGAATTTTTACATCTTCGCCCGCGACTGCCGCCGGTACTGTTCAGGCGTGCAGTGGGCCTGGCGCTGGAACATGGCGATGAAGGCCGAGGCACTGCTGTAGCCAAGGTCGAAGGCGATGGCCTGGATGGGCTGGCCCGCTTCCAGCGCTTCGATGGCCCGCAGAAAGCGCAGCCGCAGCCGCCACTCGCCGAAGCTGATGCCCAGCTCGCGCAGAAACTGCCGGGCCAGGGTACGCTCGCTGACATGGACCAGGGCAGCCCAGTGGGCAAGCGGGCGATTGTCCCCGGGCTCGGCACCGAGGGCCTCAAGCACCTGGCGCAGGCCCTCGCTACGGGCGAAGGGCAGGTAGCAGGTCTGGGTCGGCGCCAGCAGCAACTGGTCGAGCAGCACCTGCACCAGGCGCTGGTCGCGCTCGTCCTGTGCGACCTTGAGGTCACGGCGGGCGAAGTCGCCGAGGATGGCCTTGAGGATATCGCTGATGACCAGGCTGCACGGTTGTTGCGGCAGGTTGGCGCACAGCTGACGGTCCAGATAGACCGAACGGTAGACGATGGCCTGGGGGTTGTAGCAACCGTGTTCGGTACCTGGCGGCACCCACACCGCGTAATGCGGGGGCGAGAGGAAGCGCTGGCCGTCGACGTCCAGGTGCATCACGCCGTTGGCGGTGTAGTTGAGTTGGCCCCAGGCATGGCGATGCGGGGCACTGTGGGTGTCGGCGCCAAATTCGTCGTAGCGAAAGTAAACGGGTGCCGGCAGCGCGTCGAACCGGGGGATATCGAGATATTTACGGGGCATGCTGTCTGCTTCAAAGGGCAGGTTGTCTGGATAGGAGTATAGGCTTATGGACAGACAAAGGATAAAGAGCGCCTATCGGGGGCCGTCCTGCTGCCCTTTCGCGACACCTCAGAGAATCACAGTTACATGAACTATCTTTTCCCCCTTACCGCCATCCTCATCTGGGCCGGCAATACCGTAGTCACCAAGATGTCCGCCGGGGCCATCCACCCCGCCGAGATCGGTTTCCACCGCTGGTTGCTGGCCGGCCTGCTGTTCACCCCGTTCCTGCTGCCTGCCGTGTGGCGCAATCGCGGGGCGATCCGCCCGCACCTGGGCAAAATCTTCGTCCTCGGCGTGCTGGGCATGGCCATGTACCAAAGCCTGGCCTACTTCGCGGCAGGCATCACCAGCGCCACCAACATGGGCATCATCCTGTCGTTGATGCCGCTGATGTCATTGGCGCTGTCCATCGCCTGGCTGGGCCAGCGCTTGAGCTACGGCGCCTTGCTGGGCGCGCTGGTGTCGTTCGTCGGCGTACTCGAGGTGGTGTCGGCCGGGCACCCCGCAGCCCTGCTCGAGCAGGGCCTGAACAGCGGTGATCTGCTGATGCTCGTGGCCACCCTGGCGTACGCGCTGTACAGCTTCCTGCTGAAGAAGTGGCAACTGCGCCTGCCGCCCTTGCAGTTGCTGTACCTGCAAGTGCTGGTGGCGATTATTGTGTTGTTGCCGCTGTTCCTGCTTTCGGACAAGACCGGGCTGAACAGGCACAACGTCGGCCTGGTGCTGTACGCCTGTGTGCTGGCCTCGATGATTGCACCGTTGGTGTGGATGCAGGCCGTGCACCGCCTGGGGCCAAGCCGCACCACGCTGTTCTTCAACCTGCTGCCGGTGATCACCGCGCTGATCGCTGCCGTGGTGCTGAACGAACAATTGGCCAGCTACCACCTGGTGGGCGGCCTGCTGACCCTGGCCGGGGTCATCCTTGCCGAACGCTGGACCGCGCCCGTGCGCCGCAGCGCTACAACCCAGCGGCTTTGAGGCGGGCAGCATGCTCGGTGAACAGGCGCACGGGCTCGGCGCCCTTGCCCACTGCGCCGAGCGACTGGTTGACGATATCCAGGTGGTCGAGCGGATAGTCATCACCGATCACCTGCCCCAGGTGCGAGCTGAAGCGCCCGACCATACCGTCGCAGTGGCCCTTTTCCTTGACGAAGCTGCGCGCGAACAGGCGGCAGAAGCGGTTGCTGCCATCAAAACGGTTGCGGCCCTGGTCAGTCAACCCAGGCTGCAGCGTGCCTGACCAGGAGTAGTAGCGCACGCCGTTGACCTCGCCCGGCCCTTCTCCACCCCAGGTGCTGGGCAGGCCCTGTGGATAAGCCTGGTTGAACAGCGCCACGCCGGCACTGGTCAGCGACTGGTGCGATGCGTGCACATCGATCGGCAACGGGTCACGGCGCCAGCCGGTTTCCAGCCACACCAGCAGTACCGCCAGCCCATGCAGCACGGCCTTGAGCACCCGCCCCTGGGGTGAGTCACCGGGCGCAGTGCGCTCCAGGTGGTCGGCCAGTTCGGAACCCTGGTTGGGGCCGGCCACCGACGTGACCGACGCCACCCGATCAGGCCGCCGGGCAGCGGCATAGCGCGCACTCAGCGCACCTTGGCTGTGGCCGATGAGGTTGACCTTGTCGGCGCCCGTGCGCTGGCAGATGTCCTCGATGATCGCCAGCAACTGCTCCCCACGCACCTCGCTGGAGTGCAGCGGCGAAACCTGCACTGCAAAGACCTTTGCCCCGCCTTTACGCAAGGCTTTCGGGATGCCGAACCAGTACGGGTAAAGCAGCACCCGCACGAAGCCAAGCATGCCCGGCACCAGCACCAATGGGTATCGCGTGGCCAATTCCCGTTGCATGGACCTGCCCCTTTCCGTGGACGACCGGCCAACACTACAGCGCCCTTGATGACCATCGCAATCGAACTCCTGGCGCGCCGCGCGGTTCCAAACCAGAACAGACCCTTGAGCAAGGAGCGGGACCATGTACAAGCAGACCCTGGCAATCCTTCTGGCAAGCGCAACCCTCGCCGCCTGTGGCAGCCGCCCGGAAAACCCGGTCGATTACGTCACCTTCCGCGAAGAGCCGCTGGTCAAGCAGGTGGAAAACGGCATGACCATGCAAAAGGTCATCGCCATCGGCGGCAGCCCCTCCACTGTCATCGACCTGCCACATGGGGGCACCTGCAACGACTACATCCTCAACCGTGATGGCCACCAGCAACCGTACTACGTGCGCTTCGACGCCACCGGCCATGTCGATGCCAAGGGTTTCAAGACTTGCAAGCAACGAGAAGAGGACAGCAAAGCCGTACCCGGCGCGTGAGCCTACCCTTCACCTTGACCAACCGTCCTGATCTGTTTGGAGAGAACCATGAGCAACGTTGAACTGACCGATGTGCAAACCCTGCGCCAGCGAGCCCGCCAGCACGTCGAGCAAGGTGCGGTGACCGAGGGTTACCATGCCGACCGCCAAGAAATCCTGCGCCTGCTCAACGAGTCGCTGGCCACCGAACTGGTCTGCGTGCTGCGCTACAAGCGCCACTACTTCATGGCCAGCGGCATCAAGGCCAGCGTCGCGGCCGAGGAGTTTCTCGAGCATGCCAACCAGGAAGCCGAACATGCCGACAAGCTGGCCGAGCGTATCGTGCAGCTGGGCGGTGAGCCGGACTTCAACCCCGACAACCTGACCAAGAATTCCCATGCCCAGTACGTGGCGGGCAATTCGCTGAAGGAAATGGTGCTGGAAGACCTGGTGGCCGAGCGTATCGCGATCGACAGCTACCGCGAAATCATCCAGTACATCGGTGACAAGGACCCGACCACTCGGCGCATCTTCGAGGACATTCTGGCCCAGGAAGAAGAGCACGCGGACGATATGTCCGACTTGCTGCAGGGCTTGTAAGGCTGAGGGCGCGCTGCGCCTTCGCGGCACAAGGCCGCTCCCACATGAACGCCGCACAGCTCAGGTTGTGCGGCGTTCATGTGGGAGCGGCCTTGTGCCGCGAAGGGGCCGCAAAGCCGCCCCTGCATTCACTTCTTGCCCCTCACCGCAGCCGGCGCCTTGCCGGCTTTCATCTGCTGCAGCAGCGGCGTGCACTGGTTAGGCTCATCACCACTGCTCGGCGCCACGAGCGCCAGCAACCCTGCCGCAGGCCCCGCCACTACACCCAATGCGACCATGCCGGCACCGCGCAACGCCAGCGGTACCGCCTGTACGCCGGCGCTGGGCTTGGCAAACGCACCACGCACATACAGCGGCGAGCGCAGCGAGAACAGCCGCAAGCCTTTCGACTCCGGGGTGATCTTCAGATCAAGCTGTTCGCTGGCAAAGTTGGCAGTGCCATTGATGTAGATGATCGCGTTTTCAGTATCGAAGATGAACAACCGGGTAGTAGCGAGGCCATCCTTGATACCGACGTCGGCGGCGGCGCAGTTGATCTGTACATCTTCGTCGCCGAACAGCTTGCCAATCACGTAGTTGCCCACGTTCAACCCGGCGATCTCCATCAGGCTTCGGCTGACGGCACCATCGTTGATCAACATGCGCAGGTCGCCATTGGCGGTGCCCAGCAACGCCGCCACCGAGTTGCCACGGCCGCTAATGTCAGCATCGCCGTTGAGCTCGCCAAAGCTGGTCTGCATGGGCGCAAAGGTGGGGAACAGCTGCTTGAGCTTGAAGCCGCGCGCGGTCAGTTGAGCGCGCCCCTGCAGAGGTACGCTGCGGCCATCCAGACGGATCTTGGAAGCGAGGTTGCCACCGGCAACGCCAAAGCGCAGCGGCTCCAGACGCAGCAGGCCATCGTCGAGGATCACATGCGCCGCAAGGTCGTTGAACGGCAACTGCTCACTGTGGACGATGCGCTTGCCGGCGAACTCGACGTCGGCGTCCATGGCGCGCCAGCGTTCGGTACGGAACTCTTCCACCGGCAGCACCTTGTCCGTCGGCTGCTTGCTGGCACCGCCGCGGGCCTTCTGTTCAGCGTTGGAGTCGGCACCGATCAGCGGCGCCAGGTCCTTGAACAACAGCTGGTTGGAGACCAGCTTGCCGGAGAGCTTGGGCCGCGGCTGGCTGGCGACAAACGCCAGGTCGCCATGGATGTCGCTGTCACCGATCTTGCCGTTGAAGCCCTGGTAATTGAAGGTTGCGCCCTGCGCTGCATGCAGGTTGGCAGTCAGGTGGCCGTCGGTTTCGTAGGCAGGTGTATCCGGCAGCGTCACTCCCGTCAGCGGATAGAGGTTGCCCAGGCTGGCCCCGGACAGGCGCAGGCGCAGGTCAAGGGCGCCGAGGTTGCGTGGGTCAGTGAGGGTGCCGGCAAGCACCACGTGGGTATCGGCGATGCGCACGTCGGCCTGCAGCGGGAAGGGCTGGCTGGCGTCCTGCAATGCCAGCAAGCCGCCGATCTTGCCGGTGCCGGCTACCGGCTGGTCTTTGTAACGGCCCTGGGCCTTGAGCCCGAATGCATAGTCCTGCGCGCCGCCAGCCTTTTCCGCACGCGCCTTGCCCACGATATCGCTGAACGGGATAGGCTTGCCCAGTGGGTCGATCTGCACCTTCATGGTGGTTTTCAGGGTCTGGTCGTCGAAGCTGACGTTGCCTTGGTCAAACCCGATGGCGCCGATGTCCAACTGCCATTTGGAAGGGGGCTCGTTCTCATCCTTAGGACCCAGGTCGAAGTTCCAGTTGGCGCGGCCATCGGCCAGGCGCGTCAGGCTGGCTGTCGGTTTGACCAGGTCGATGCGCGGGATGACGACCTGCTGGAACACCAGCGGCAACAGTGCCAGGCGAAACTCCACGCGTTCAAGCCCGACCATCTTCGGCTCTTTGAGCCAGTCAGGGTTGCCCAGGGTGAGGTCTTCAGCCGTGAAGTGCGGCCACGGCACCCAAGCGCGCCAGCCACCCTCCTGCGGCTCGGTGCGCCAGTGCACCGCGAGGTTGCCATTGATTGCGAAGGGCCGGTGCAGCGCTGCGGAAACCTTCTCGTTCAACAGCGGCTTGACGCGGTTCCAGTCGAAGGTGGCGATCACAACCACCAATATCGCCAGTAGGGTCAGCAGGGTGGTAAGGGTCCAGACGAGGATTCTGGTGGGACGCGTCATTGCGTGATTCTCCTGACGACATGGCGCAAAACGGGCGCAACGATGGCACTTAATAGCTCGGACTGATGAAAACCGCCTGGGTTTTATCGAAGTCCTTCATCATAGCGAAGTTTTTCCTGGCTTCTTGCTCAGCTTTTGGTCGCCCACCACGAGGCGAGCCATGCGGAACACCTACTGGCCAAAGGCCGCATATCGCCTTGAAACAGGCGTGCCAGAGGGGTCTTCAAGCCCTATCAATACCGTCGATTGTTACCATTATCCGTATGAACTTCTTTCTGGCGTTACCGGGCGTAGCATTGGCTTCGTACCCACTTTCCAGCCCCCTAGAGGAGCACCGAAACCATGAAACGCCACCTGCTGACCCTGACCCTGTCGATTCTTGCTGCCAACGCCTTTGCCCTGCCCGCTGCCGACCAGCACCTGACCGCCGAATCGCGCTCCAGCGCCACTGAAGTTGCCCAGCCGTTGAAAACCGTAGCCGAAGGGGGTTCGGATCGGTTGATCGAGCGCTCCGGCCGTGTGGCCGAAGGTGGCTCGGACCGCCTGATCGAGCGCTCCGGCCGTGTTGCCGAGGGCGGCTCGGACCGCCTGATCGAACGCTCCGGCCGTGTGGCCGAAGGGGGCTCGGACCGCCTGATCGAACGCTCCGGCCGTGTGGCCGAAGGGGGCGCGGATCGCCTGGTCGAAATCAGCCATGTGAGCTGACTGACATGGCCGAAAAGAACAATCCACAGCACAGTGCCTGCTCCCCTCCAAGCCCGGTCCATTGACCGGGCTTCGTTTTTTTATCTAGAGTGCCCAGCCTCACCTTCACAGAAGCCTGCACCATGCTGCCGCGCGCCGAACAGAAGCTACTGACTCGCCAGGCCTTGCTCGATGCGGCCTGCCAGCTTATGGAGAGCGGCCGTGGCTTCGGCAGCATCAGCTTGCGCGAGGTGGCCAAGGCCGCCGGCATCGTGCCCACCGGTTTCTACCGCCACTTCCCGGACATGGACGCCTTGGGCCTGGCGCTGGTCGCCGAGGTCGATGCCACCTTCCGCCAGACCATTCGCCTGGTGCGGCAGAACGAGTTCGAGCTCGGCGGCATCACCGACGCCTCGGTGCGCATCTTCCTCGACGTGGTAGCCGCGCACCGCGCCCAATTCCTGTTTCTGGCCCGCGAGCAGTACGGTGGCGCACAGGCGGTACGCCAGGCCATTGCTGGCCTTCGCCAAGGCATCAGCAACGACCTGGCCACGGACCTTGCGCGCATGAAACGCTGGCAGCACCTGGACGGCGCGGCGCTGGCCGTGATGGCTGACCTGGTGGTGAAGACCGTGTTCGCCACCCTACCAGAGCTCATCGACAACCCGCAGCCAGGTTATCCACAGGCATTGACTGCGCAGGAAAAGATCACCCAGCAGTTGCGCTTCATTTTCGTCGGTGCGCGGCATTGGCAGGGGCTGGGTAGCCCAGGCTGATCGGCTGGCGGCGCGGGCCACTTCGCGGGTAAACCTGGCCTGCCCAGACAACCCGAAACCCCACTTCTGCTACCATGGCGCACTGCCCGATTGTGACGAGCGCATTCATGTCCGACCCCCGCCCCACCCTGCCCGAACTGGCCCGCTTCACCCAGCACATTGCCGAACGTATCGTGCCGCTGTGGCAAGGCCCAGGCTGGAACGCCGAGATGGCACTGCCCTACGAAGCCCTGGATGCCCAGCACCACCCGTTGCCTGCCCAGCGCTACCGGGCAATGGCCTGTGCTCGCCAGCTGTACCTGTTCAGCAGCCGTATCGAGCAACCGGGCGCGGCGGAGCGGGCCGCAGCGCTGTTCCGTTCGTTGCAGCGGCATTTCCACGACGCCGAGCACGGCGGCTGGTTCTACAGCATCGATGCCCAGGGTAAGCCACTGGATCGGCGCAAGGACCTCTACACCCATGCCTTCATCGTCTTCGCCTGCGCTCATTATTGGGGCCAAGTGCGCGAACCCCTGGTGGAATCTGCGCTCGATGCCGCCCTGGAAATCGTCGCCGGGCAGTTCGCGCGTGACGACGGGCTGTACGAAGCCAGCCTCGGCGAGGACTGGTCCGACTTGGGCAGCGGCCCGCTGCAGAACCCGCTGATGCACTTGGCCGAAGCCTTCCTGCAAGTGCTTGCCGTGCGAGAAGATGAAGGCGTGCAGCACGCGTTGCTGCAGCTGTGCGACGCCCTGCAGGCGCACTTCATCGAACCACAGCACGGATTGATGCTGGAAAAACCCCATGGCGCTGTGGATAACTGGTTCGAGCCGGGGCATCAGTTCGAGTGGTTCTATCTGCTGGCGACTTCACCGCTGCTGCGCGGCACGCCCTTGCATGGCTCGATCGCCCGGGCTTTCGACTATGCAGAACAGTACGGGGTAAAAGATGCCGCTGTACTGGCGATGCTGAATGTGGACGGCGAGGTACTCGATGCGACCCAGCGGATCTGGGCGCAGGCGGAGTATCTACGGGCGCTGGTATTGCGCTCGGGGAGTGAGGTGAAGCTGCTTGCGCAATTGAAAGCGATGGAACAGCGGTTTTTGCATGACGGCGGCTGGTACGAGTGCCGGGATGGCGAAGGGGCTGTCAGCCGGCACGACATGCCCTCGACAACGCCCTATCACCTGGCGACCTGCCTGGAAGGCTTGCAGCGCCTGAGCTGACCTCTTCGCGAGTACGCTCGCGAAGAGGTCTCGGGTTCAGCCCTTGGCCGAACGGTCGATCGAGAACCCTGCCCAGTCCTGGCTCACCGGCATCAGTTCCAGGCTGTTGATGTTGATGTGCGCCGGCTGGTTGAGGATCCAGAAGATGGTCTCGGCGATGTCCTGCGGCTGGATCGGTTCGGCGCCTGCGTACGTGGCGTCGTACTTGGCCTGGTCACCACCGAAACGCACCAGCGAGAATTCGCTCTCGCACAGCCCCGGCTCGATGTTGCTGACACGCACGCCAGTGCCGCGCAGGTCACAACGCAGGCTCAGCGAGAACTGGCCGACGAATGCCTTGGTGCCGCCATACACGTTGCTGCCTGGGTACGGATAATTGCCCGCCACCGACCCCACGTTGAGAATCGACGCGCCCCGGCCGTGTGCGATCAGGCGTGGCAGCAGCAAGCGGGTGGTGTAGATCAACCCCTTGATGTTGGTGTCGACCATGGTTTCCCAGTCGTCCAGGCTGCAGTTCTGTGCCGCATCGACACCCAGCGCCAGGCCGGCATTGTTGACCAGCCCACGCAGCTTGTCGAAGCCGGACGGCAGGTTGGCGATGGCGTGCTCCATGGCCTTGCGGTCACGCACATCCAGCACCAGGCCGTGCACTTCGGTCTTGGCCGACAGTTCGGCGCACAGGGCATCCAGGCGCTCCTTGCGACGGCCGGTCAGGACCAGTTTCCAGCCCGCGTCGGCGAAACGGCGTGCGGTGGCCTCGCCAAAACCGGAAGTTGCGCCAGTGATGAATACGGTGGAGGTCATGCTCTGTTCCTCGTAGATGGGTTGTCGTCGGCAGGGTTTGCAGCATGCCCTTGCCGCGCGCTGTCAGCAAGCCATTCAAACACCTGGTCATTTTTTGAACACTTGCTGCAAAGGCCCGTGCCAGAGCGCTCGGCGCCAGCTATGCGCATGTTATCCACAGGGCTTTCCCCACGGATTGGGGGCAAGTCAGTTATCGCGCAGAACCCTTTCAGCGCATTACCGCTGCGGACAGCGCTCCGATGATGGCGCAACGCTTTCAACCATGCCGCTTGCAGCGGTCTGTCCAAGGGTTTTTCACAGAGTTACCCACAGCCTTTGGCTGCGCTGCCAGGTAGCAACCCTGTGCACAAAAATGCCTGAAAAATCATCCACAAAGGGCATGTGATCAAAATATGACCAGCGCCCTGCAGGCCTTGAAGCCAAAGGGTTTCAGCGAGATGCCACCATGTTTTCCACAGGCGGTTCCACATTATCCGTGGAAAACAAACAGCCTGTGGAAACAAGGGCTTGCGAGGGGATCATAGGAGGGTTCTGGAACGCGATGCGACAAGTTGTCCACATCCGCTTCAGCGCAGGCTGGGGCCGCTGTGCGACCCCAGCTTACAATTCAGTGCCCGCCTAGATAGGCATTGCGCACCTCTTCATTCACCAGCAACTCCTGCCCCGTCCCGGTCATGCGAATCTGCCCGTTGACCATCACATAGGCCCGGTCCGACAGCTTCAGCGCATGGTTGGCGTTTTGCTCCACCAGAAAGATGGTCATCCCGGTCTTGGCCAGCTCGCGCAGGGTGGCGAAGATCTGCTTGACCACAATCGGCGCCAGCCCCAGCGAAGGCTCGTCCAGCAGCAGCAGTTTCGGCCGGCTCATCAGCGCCCGGGCGATGGCCAGCATCTGCTGCTCACCGCCAGACATGGTCATGGCGCGCTGGTTACGGCGCTCCTTGAGCCGGGGGAACAACTCGAACATGCGCTGCATGTCCTCGCTGGCATATTTGTCACCGATGGGGATGGTGCCCATCATCAGGTTCTCCTCGACGGTCATGTCGGGGAACACCCGCCGCCCTTCCGGCGATTGGGCAATGCCATTGGAGGCGATGTAGTGCGACGACTTGCGGGTGATGTCGGTGCCGCGGTACACGATGTGCCCGGCCGCCGCACGGGGTTGGCCGAAGATCGACATCAGCAGGGTCGACTTGCCGGCACCGTTGGCGCCGATCAGGCTGACCGTCTCGCCTTCGTTGATGTGCATCGAGACCTTCTTCAGTGCCTGGATCGGCCCATAGAACACGTCCAGGTCTTTGAGCTCGAGAATGGGTGCACTCATACCAGTTCCTCTTCGTCGGCACCCAGGTAGGCGGCAATCACCGTCGGGTTGTGGCGGATATCCTGCGGCGCGCCTTCGGCAATCACGTTGCCGTGGTCAAGCACGACAATATGGTCGGAAATGCTCATGACCATGCCCATGTCGTGTTCGATCAGCACCACGGTGATGTCGTGCTCGTCGCGCAGCACACGGATCATGCGGCTCAGCGCCTCGGTCTCCTGCGGGTTGAGGCCGGCGGCCGGTTCGTCCAGGCAGATGATCTTTGGTCGCGTGCACATGGCCCGGGCGATCTCCAGCCGGCGCTGCTGGCCATACGACAACTCGCCGGCCAGGCGGTTGGCGCAATCGACCAGGTCGACCACCTCCAGCCAATAGAAGGCGTGGTCCAGGGCATCGCTCTCGGCCTTGCGGTAAGCCTTGGTATTGAGCACGCCGGCCAGCAGGTTGCGGTTCACCCACATGTGCTGGGCCACCAGCAGGTTTTCCACCACGGACATTTCCTTGAACAGGCGAATGTTCTGGAACGTGCGCGCCAGGCCTGCGCGGTTGACCAGGTGGGTGCCGCCGAACATCTTGTAGTACAGGCGGTTGGCAAAGCGCGCCGGCGAGACGAAGTCCGCCGCCTGGAAGCGTTCACCCAGCAGCTGGATGACGTTGGTGTGGCTGCCCCGCACGTTCAGCTCGATACGCCCGCCACTGGCCTTGTAGAACCCGGTCAGGCAGTTGAACACGGTGGTCTTGCCGGCGCCGTTGGGGCCGATCAGGGCGAAGATCTGGTTGCGCTTGACCTTGAGGCTGACATCGCTGAGCGCTTTGATGCCACCGAACTGCATCATCAGGTTGTCGACCGAAAGAATGATTTCGTCGCTCATGGCGCCACTCCTTTACGCGGAACCACACCCGTGCGGCTGATGCGGATCAGCCCTCGCGGTCGCCAGATCATCATCAGCACCATCAGCACGCCGAACAGCAGCACCCGGTATTCGGAGAAGCTGCGCAGCAGCTCCGGTGCCACGGTGAGCACGAAGGCCGCAATCACCACGCCAACGGTCGACCCCATGCCGCCGAGCACGACAATGGCGAGGATCAGCGCCGACTCGAAGAAGGTAAACGAGGACGGGTTGACGAAGCCCTGGTAGGTGGCGAAGAAGACCCCTGCCAGGCCTGCAGTGGAGGCACCCAGGGTAAAGGCCGAGAGCTTTACCAGCACGTGGTTCAGGCCCATCGAGCGGCAGGCGATCTCGTCTTCACGCAGCGCTTCCCAGGCGCGGCCGACCGGCATGCGGGTCAACCGGTGCTTGATGTACAGCACCGCCAGCACGACCAGGAACAGCACAGCGTAGATGAAGACGAACTTCAGGTTGGCGTTGTAGTCGATGCCGAGGAACTCGTGAATCGGCACCCCTCCGTCCTTGGCCCTGCGGCCGAACTCCAGGCCGAAGAAGGTGGGGGACGGCGCCGGCATGCCGTTCGGGCCGCCAGTGAACGACAGCCAGTTGTTCAGCACCAGGCGGATGATTTCACCAAAGCCCAGGGTCACGATCGCCAGGTAGTCACCGTGCATGCGCAACACTGGGAATCCGAGAATACACCCCGCCAACGCCGCAGCGATGGCCGCCAAGGGCAGCACGCTCCAGAAACCCAGGCCCAGGTACTGGTAGCCCAGCGCCAAGCCGTAGGCGCCGATGGCGTAGAACGCCACGTAACCCAGGTCGAGCAGGCCCGCCAGGCCGACCACGATGTTAAGGCCCAGGCCCAGCAAGACGTAGATCAGACCGAGGATCACCACCGTCAACAGGTACTTGTTGGCGAAGATCGGGAAGATGATGGCGATCACCACCAGCGCCGGGATGATGTAGCGCAGCCGCGACTTGTAGTCGGGGGCGTTTACGTGCACCCCCGAGCCTCCGCTGTCGAAGCCCTGGAGCATGCGCTGCCCCGTGGCAGTCTGCAGGTAGAGGCTGAGCAGGAAGCGCCCGACCATCACCCCACCCACCAGCCACGCCACACGGCGGGGTTCTGCATTGAAGCTGTAGCCGTCAAGCACCACGCCGACGACCGGGCCAAAGACAATGAGCGCCAGCAGGCCGGCGACAAGGGTCTCCAGCAGGCTGCGTTTGAGATCGAAACCCTTGGTTTCGGAAACAGGGGCAGTTTTGGCAGTGGACATGTTCACACCTTAGCCACGAGCGGGCGACCCAGCAGGCCTTGTGGGCGGAAGATAAGGATCATCACCAGCAGCGAGAAACTGAACACGTCCTTGTAGTCGGAGTTGATCAGGCCGGAGAACAGCGATTCGGAAATACCGAGAATGATCCCACCAAGCATGGCGCCGGGTAGCGAGCCGATGCCGCCGAGCACTGCAGCGGTGAACGCCTTGATGCCGATGATGAAGCCTGCATAGAAGTCGAAGGTGCCGTAGTTCATGGTGATCAGCACGCCCGCCAGCGCAGCCATCACCGCACCGATGACGAACACGTAGGAAATCACCCGGTCGGTGTTGATCCCCAGGATCGAAGCCATCTTGCGGTCTTGCTGGGTGGCACGGCACATGCGGCCGAGCTTGGTGTACTTGATGACGTAGGTCAGCAGCCCCATGCCCACGAAGGCGGCCACCAGGATGAAGATCTTGGTGTAGGTCAGTTGCACGAAGCCGGTGCCCACTTCGACACGCCAGGCCCCTTCAAGCAGGGTGGGAACCCCTTGCTGACGGGCGCCCTGGCTGATCTGCGCGTAGTTCTGCAGGATCAGCGAGATGCCGATGGCACTGATCAGTGGTGCCAGGCGGGTGGAGTTGCGTAGCGGTTTGTAAGCGATGCGTTCGATGGTGAAGCCATAGACGCCTGTCACGACGACGGTGAACAACAAGGTGCCCAACATCAGCAGGGGGAACGACTCGATACCGAAATAAGCCAGCAATGCCAGGCTGATCGCCGCCAGGTAAGCGGAGATCATGTACACCTCGCCGTGCGCGAAGTTGATCATGCCGATAATGCCATAGACCATTGTGTAGCCGATGGCGATCAGGCCATAGACCGACCCTAGGGTCAGGCCGTTGACCAGTTGCTGCAGGAAAATACCATCCATAACGCAATCTCACCTGATTGAGATTGCACGAGCGCCGACCACGGCGGGCTGGGTGCAGCGGCCCTCGCAGCGCAGAACTGTGCAGATCTACGGATAAAGACAGGTACCGCGGGGCTGCGGCCCGGGGCTTTGCGCGCCCGGGCCGTTAGCCGTTGTTATTTTTGTTTTTCCAGCTGGTGGTACTTGCCTTGGGCATCCCACTGGTAGACCACGTAGTCGGAGACGGTCAGGTCACCCTTGCTGTCCCACTTCTTCTCGCCCATGACAGTCTGCACCGGGTTGGCCTTGAGCCACTTGGCAGCGTCCTCGCCCTTGTTCGATTTGGCGCCATTGAAGGCCGCAGCCAGGGCTTGCAGCGAGGCATAGGCGTACAGGGTGTAGCCTTCCGGCTCGGTGCCGGCCTTGCGGAACTCTTCCACTACCGCCTTGCTGTCTGGCAGCAGCCGTGGGTCGGCGCCGAAGGTCATGTACACGCCGTCGACGTACTGCGCGCCGCCGGCGGTAGCGACCAGCTCGTCGGTGACGATGCCATCATCGGACATGAACTTGACGTCCTTCAGGCCCTGCTCGCGCAGCTGGCGAACCAGTGGGCCGGCTTCCGGGTGCAGGCCGCCGAAATAGACCACGTCGGCGCCGGTGGAGCGGATTTTGGTGACCACGGCGCTGAAGTCTTTCTCACCGCGGGTCAGGCCTTCGTAAAGTACCGGCTTGACGCCGCGTTTCTCGAGCTGCGCCTTGGTCGCATCGGCCAGGCCCTGGCCGTAGGTGTCCTTGTCGTGCAGTACCGCCACCTTCTTGCCCTTGAGCACGTCGACGATGTAGTCACCGGCAACGATGCCCTGCTGGTCATCACGGCCGCACATGCGGAACATGGCGCCGAGCCCGCGCTCGGTCACTTGAGGGTTGGTGGAGCCTGGGGTGATGGCGATGATGCCCGCTTCGTCGTACACCTCGGACGCCGGGATGGTGTTGGATGAGCAGAAGTGGCCCACCACCCCGATCACCTTGTCCTGATCGGCCAGGCGGTTTGCCACGGCCACGGCCTGCTTCGGTTCGCAGGCATCGTCACCGGCGACCAGCACGATCTTTTCACCGTTGATACCCCCGGCCGCGTTGATCTTGTCGGCAGCCGCCTTGGCACCCTTCATGTACTGCTCGCCAAACGCTGCGTTGGCACCCGTCATGGGGCCCGCGACGCCGATCTTGACGTCGGCCTGAACATACGAAGAAACACCCAGTGCCGTAGCCACGGCCAGTGCCAGGAAACCTTTCTTGTAAAACGTCTGCGACATGAGGTGGTGCTCCTAGAGTTTTTTTTGGTTGGCACTACAACTTCTCAGCCCTGTGCTCTGAGCAAGGGCCGTGCCATTGGTTTTGTCTTCCGGGAAAACACACTGGGCGGGCGGCAGGCAGGCGACCGGCGGCCTTTTCTTTATTGAGCGTGCAACCGTCTGCCATGCGGCAGGCGCCACCACTCGTACAGACAAGGAGCAACCGTTCGGTGCCATCATTGCAACCCTGGCAAGTGTTTACGTGCAACCAGCCTGTAACCGCACACCGTCACCGAATTGCACACCGCTGGTGCGCGACTGCTACAGGCGGCACTGTTTCAAGGCTAGCTGGTGCACGAAAAAACACCTGTTTTGCCCGTTATGCCCCTGTCGCCGGCCAGCTGGCTTGCCGGGGATGAGGCCGGTACTGACACAACAACGATGAAAAGGCTGGCACAATGTCCGCCATTCGCCGCTTTGGAGCCCCTGATGAGCGAGAGCGCTTTCGCCGAGCACATCGTGCACAACCTGCTCGACACCGACTTTTACAAGCTCACCATGATGCAGGGGGTACTGCACAACTACCCGGACGCCGACGTGGAATGGGAGTTCCGTTGCCGCAATGGCGAAGACCTGCGCCCCTACCTGGGCGAGATTCGCAACCAGCTCGAGCGGCTCAGCGACCTTACCCTGGATGATGGCCAGCTGGCCTTCCTCGAACGCATCAGCTTCCTCAAGCCAGACTTTCTGCGCTTTTTGCGCCTGTTCCGCTTCAACTTGCGTTATGTGCGCCTGGGCATCGAAAACGATCAGTTGGCCCTGCGCCTGCGTGGCCCCTGGTTGCATGTGATCCTCTTCGAAGTCCCGCTGCTGGCGATCATCAGCGAAGTGCGCAACCGCCACCTGCACCCCCACATGCGCCTGGCCGAAGCCCGCGACCAGCTGTACCGCAAATTCGACTGGTTGCGCGCCCATGCCAGCGACGACGAGCTGGCCGAGTTGCAGGTGGCCGACTTCGGCACCCGCCGGCGCTTTTCCGGCCGGGTGCAGGAAGAAGTCGTGCGCGTACTGCGCGACGACTTTCCGGCCCGTTTCGTGGGTACCAGCAACGTCGACCTGGCATGGAAACTGGATATCAGGCCACTGGGCACCATGGCCCACGAATGGATCATGGCCCACCAGCAGCTCGGCCCGCGGTTGATCGACAGCCAGATCGCCGCCCTCGACTGCTGGGTACGCGAGTACCGCGGCCTGCTCGGTATCGCCCTGACCGACTGCATCACCATGGACGCTTTCCTGAGCGATTTCGACCTGTACTTCGCCAAGCTGTTCGACGGCCTGCGCCATGACTCGGGCGAACCGGTGGCCTGGGCGGAGAAGGCCATCGCCCATTACCAGAAGCTGGGTATCGACCCCATGACCAAGACCCTGGTGTTTTCCGACGGCCTGAACCTTACCCGCTCACTGGAGATCTTCCGTGCGCTGCGCGGCCGCATCAACGTGAGTTTCGGTATCGGCACTAACCTGACCTGCGACATTCCGGGTGTGGCGCCGATGAACATCGTGCTTAAAATGACCGACTGCAACGGCTCGCCAGTGGCAAAAATCTCTGACGAAGCCGCCAAGACCCAGTGCCGCGACGACAATTTCGTCGCCTACATGCGTCACGTATTCAAAGTCCCCAGCAAGGAGTAACCCATGCAAGCGGTTCAGCAAGAGATTGCCCAGGCGCTGAAGGTACAGCCGCCGTTCGCGGACGCTGCAGCGCTTGAGGCCGAAGTCGCCCGGCGTGTGGCGTTCATCAAGGACTGCCTGGCCAACGCCCGGCTCAAGACGCTGGTGCTAGGCATCAGCGGTGGTGTCGATTCGCTGACCGCCGCCTTGCTCGCCCAACGCGCCATCAACGAGCTGCGCGCCGAAACAAGCGACCCGGCCTACCGTTTTATCGCCGTGCGCCTGCCGTACCAGGTGCAGCATGACGAGCACGACGCCCAGGCGTGCCTGGAAGTGATCAAGCCCGACGAAGTACACACTGTGGATATCGCCCCGGCAGTCCGGGCATTGGCGGCGGAAGTGGAGGCGTTGAAGAACGGCTCGCCGACGTTGGTGGACTTCGTGGTTGGCAACGTCAAGGCACGTACCCGGATGGTCGCCCAGTACACCATCGCTGGCGCCCGTGCCGGCCTGGTGATCGGTACTGACCACGCCGCCGAGGCAGTGATGGGCTTCTTTACTAAGTTTGGTGATGGTGCCTGCGACCTGGCGCCGCTGAGTGGCTTGGTGAAGCACCAGGTGCGGGCGATTGCGCGCAGCTTTGGCGCACCGCAGGCGCTGGTGGAGAAAGTGCCGACTGCGGACCTCGAAGACCTGGAACCGGGCAAGCCGGACGAGGCCTCGCATGGCGTGACCTACCAGCAGATCGACGCCTTCCTGCAGGGGCAGCCGGTGGATCAGGCAGCGTTCGACATCATCGTGGCTACCTACCGCAAGACCCAGCACAAGCGCGAATTACCATTCGCCCCATAAAAGCTTCGCGGGCAAGCCCGCCCCCACAGTACCCCTACTTAAAGCGCGTTTAGTGGGGTGCCTGTGGCAGCGGGCTTGCCCGCGAAAGGAGGGCGAAGCCCTCCCCTGGTTTCAAACAGTCATCACTTTACGACGACCTTGCCCTTCATCATCGAGATGTGGCCCGGGAAGGTGCAGAAGAAGCTGTAATCGCCACCGGCTTCCAGCTTGGAAGTGTCGAACTTCACTTCGGTTTCTTTCTCTGGCGCGCCGATCATCGCAGTGTGGGCGATGATGTTGGCGTTGTCTTCCTTCAAGTAGCCCTTGTCGATGCCCTGGGTCATGCCTTCACTGGCAATGGCCTGCATGTCGGCAGTCTTGCTGATCACCAGGTTGTGGCCCATGACGTTCTTCGGCAGGTTGCCGGAGTGGGTGAGTTTGACGGTGAATTCCTTGCAGCTCTTGTCGACGGTGAACTCCTTGGTGGTATAGGACATCTGGTCCGTCGATTCGACAGTTACCGAGCACTCGGCTGCGAAGACAGAGGCGCTGGCGAGGGTCAGCAGGGATACCGCTACAGCTTTCGCAAACATCATGAATCTCCTTGGCAGGGTTTTATCAATTGCGAGACTGCCTGAAGCCAACGCTCCCCTTGCTGATATGCGTCAAGAGGGTGTCAAGTGGCCAGCCAGTAGAATTGTTCAATGGATTGTATACAACCAATCTAAGAGCACATCATGCCCTTTTAATAGACGATGGGACAACCTCTCATTTAGGAGCAATTGCAATGTCCCTCTCAAGTTTCATGAACAGTCTGCTTGCTGCCTACGCTCACGGCGCCAGCGGCGCTATGTGCGAATTCTCCCGCCCAGAGTGAAAGCAGCCTTGGAACGGGCAGGCATCGGCCGTACCCTGTGCACGCATGTGACTGGAGATGAGCAATGCCTGTACGTTCCGTTTGTGTATTCTGCGGCGCCAGCATCGGTGCCAACCCGGCTTATCGTGAAGCCGCCGTCGCGCTGGGCCAGACCATCGCCCGTCGCGGGTTGACCCTGGTGTATGGCGGCGGTGCCGTCGGCCTGATGGGCACGGTCGCCGACGCAGCCATGGCGGCTGGCGGCGAAGTGATCGGGATCATTCCCCAGAGCCTGATGAACGCTGAAATCGGCCACCGTGGCCTGACCCGCCTGGAAGTGGTGGACGGCATGCACGCGCGCAAGGCACGCATGGCCGAGCTGAGCGACGCCTTCATCGCCCTGCCAGGGGGCCTGGGCACGCTGGAGGAGTTGTTTGAAGTGTGGACCTGGGGCCAACTGGGGTATCACGCCAAGCCGTTGGGCTTACTGGATGTGAATGGCTTCTACGAGAAGCTGGGTGGTTTCCTTGACCATATTGTCGAAGAAGGCTTCGTGCGGCCGCAGCATCGGGCGATGCTGCTACTTGAGCAGCAGGCCGATGCGCTACTGGACGGGATGGAGCGGTTCGAGGCGCCGGTGCTGCCCAAGTGGGTCGACAAGCAACCTGATTGAAGGCTGACATGCCGGGACCGCTTCGCGGTCCCCGGTTCAGCGCGGAATGACAGGCTGACGCGGCTTCTTACCCTTGCCGCCACCACCCTTGGCCGCTTCCTTGCGCTCCTTGGCCGCCTGCTGGTTGCGGGCGAACGCTTCAGCCTTGGCCTTCTCCCGCTTGTCCCACGGGTTGCTGCCATCACTGCCACGCGGTGGCAGGCCCGTATGCTGGGTAAGAATCTTCTGGTCCTTGCCCACCTTATGGCTGCCGGCCGGGGTCGAGTTCTTGCGGCGAGCGCTCTGGTACGTGTCAGTCTGCGGCTGGTGCAGCGGGATCAGCTGGTGCTTGCCCGGGCCGATCAGGTCGGCACGGCCCATGCGCTGCAGCGCCTCTCGCAGCATCGGCCAGCCCTTCGGATCGTGATAGCGCAGGAAGGCCTTGTGCAAGCGGCGCTGCTCATCGCTCTTGACGATCTCCACCCCTTCACTCTTGTAGGTGACCTTGCGCAACGGGTTCTTGCCCGAGTGGTACATGGCCGTGGCCGAGGCCATCGGCGACGGGTAGAACGCCTGCACCTGGTCGGCGCGGAAGCCGTTGCCCTTGAGCCACAGGGCCAGGTTCATCATGTCTTCATCGGTGGTGCCCGGGTGGGCAGCGATGAAGTACGGGATCAGGTACTGCTCCTTGCCCGCTTCCTTGGAGAACTTCTCGAACATGCGCTTGAAGCGGTCATAGGTACCGATGCCTGGCTTCATCATCTTGTCCAACGGGCCACGCTCGGTGTGCTCCGGGGCAATCTTGAGGTAGCCGCCAACATGGTGGGTGACCAGTTCCTTGACGTACTCCGGCGACTCCACAGCCAGGTCGTAGCGCAGGCCCGAGGCAATCAGGATCTTCTTCACGCCCGGCAAGGCACGGGCCTTGCGGTACAGCTCGATCAACGAACTGTGGTCGGTGTTGAGGTTCTCGCAGATGCCGGGGAACACGCAAGACGGCTTGCGGCAGTGCTTCTCGATGTCGTGGCTTTTGCAGGCGATCCGGTACATGTTGGCGGTCGGGCCGCCAAGGTCGGAAACCACGCCGGTGAAGCCCGGTACCTTGTCGCGCATCTCCTCGATCTCGTTGAGGATCGACTCATGCGAGCGGTTCTGGATGATCCGGCCTTCGTGCTCGGTGATCGAGCAGAATGTGCAGCCGCCGAAGCAGCCGCGCATGATGTTCACCGAGAAGCGGATCATTTCGTAGGCCGGGATGCGCTCCTTGCCATAGGCCGGGTGCGGCACACGGGCGTAAGGCATGCCGAACACATAGTCCATTTCCTCGGTGCTCATGGGGATGGGTGGCGGGTTGAACCACACATCCACTTCGCCATGCTTCTGCACCAGCGCGCGGGCGTTGCCCGGGTTGGTCTCCAGGTGCAGCACGCGGTTGGCGTGGGCATAGAGTACGGGGTCGTTACGCACCTTCTCGAACGAAGGCAGGCGGATCACCGACTTTTCCCGGGTCACGCTCGGGCTGTCGAGAATCTGCACGACCTTGGCTTCGTTCGGGTCTTCCTGGTCGCCCTTGGCTTGCTCGATGGCGCAGGCCTGGGTGTCCTGGGTGTTCACGTATGGGTTGATGATCTTGTCGACGCGGCCTGGGCGGTCGATGCGCGTGGAGTCGATCTCGTACCAGCCTTGCGGGGTGTCACGGCGTATGAAGGCGGTGCCGCGCACGTCGGTGATGGTCTCGATCTTCTCGCCGTTGGACAGGCGCTGGGCCACCTCGACCACTGCACGCTCGGCGTTGCCGAACAGCAGGATGTCGGCGCTGGCGTCGATCAGGATCGAGTGACGAACCTTGTCCTGCCAATAGTCGTAGTGGGCGATGCGGCGCAGCGACGCCTCGATGCCGCCGAGTACGATCGGCACATGCTTGTAGGCTTCCTTGCAGCGCTGACTGTACACCAGGCTGGCGCGGTCCGGACGGCTGCCGGCCAGGCCACCAGGGGTGTAGGCATCGTCGGAGCGGATCTTCTTGTCCGCGGTGTAGCGGTTGATCATCGAGTCCATGTTGCCGGCCGCGACGCCGAAGAACAGGTTCGGCTCGCCAAGCTTCATGAAGTCGTCTTTCGACTGCCAGTTCGGCTGGGCAATGATGCCCACGCGAAAGCCCTGGGCTTCCAGCAGGCGGCCGATGATGGCCATGCCGAACGACGGGTGGTCGACGTAGGCATCACCGGTCACGATGATGATGTCGCAGGAATCCCAGCCGAGCAGATCCATCTCCTCCCTGCTCATCGGCAGGAACGGTGCTGGCCCGAAGCATTCGGCCCAGTACTTGGGATAGTCGTAGAGTGGTTTGGCTGCTTGCATGTCAGTGACCGGTTCTGGTGTGCAGGGAAATCGCGGGCGCGGAATATAGCACAAATTTTGACCAAATCCGACTGTCTTCGTGGGGATTGGTGGGTTGTTGGCTTGAGGGGTGTGGTGGGGTTGCCAGGTGTTCGCCACAACAGTTTCAGCGCCTGTGAGATCGAGCGCCGCCCGCGCGGCGCTTCGCGGCACAAGGCCGCTCCCACTGTCTGTTTCGGGCCGCGCACCCCCGGGTGCATGGCTGGAGATTGAGAAACAGCAGCGGCGCAGCCGATATCGAAGGGAACAAACGAGGCGGTCAGCGATGCCCCCACAGAAGTGACTGGCCCGAAACAGACGGTAGGAGCGGGCTTGCCCCGCGAAGCGCCGCGCGGGCGGCGCTCGGTCTCACAGGCGCTGAAACCGCTGCGGCGAACACCTGGCAGCCTTCATGCAACCTGAAGCCAAGCCCTCACTGCTTCATCCCCAACTCAGCATCATCCATCAGCGCCTTCTTTGCGACAGTGAGTCGGGTGTCTTCTCTTGTCATTGTTCAATCCCCTGAAAGTTCTCTGAAACTTGGGCCGGCCCTTTCGCGGGGCAAGCCCGCTCCCACAAGTACTGCGCCGGCCGCGAACACCGGCGTAGCCGATGCCAGCCACCGCGGTGGATTCCGCGGCTGAAGCCGCTCCCCACAGGGTCCCTGCTAACGCAGCAAGTTATGCGCAGCGTAATGAGAACGGCCGTTACTCGTCATCGTCGAAGTTGTACATCCCCGGCGCGAGGTTCTCGAAGCGAGTGTACTTACCGATAAACGCCAGGCGTACGAAGCCGATGGGGCCGTTACGCTGTTTACCGATGATGATTTCCGCCACACCCTTGTGCTCGGTCTCCGGGTGGTACACCTCGTCCCGGTACACGAACATGATCACGTCGGCGTCCTGCTCGATTGCACCCGATTCACGCAAGTCGGAGTTCACCGGGCGTTTGTTGGGGCGCTGTTCCAGCGAGCGGTTCAGCTGCGACAAGGCGATGACCGGGCAGTTGAATTCCTTGGCCAGGGCCTTGAGGGAGCGGGAAATCTCGGAAATCTCGTTGGTCCGGTTATCACCGGCCGAACCAGGAATCTGCATCAACTGCAGGTAGTCGACCATGATCATGGCGATTTCGCCGTGCTCACGGGCCAGGCGACGGGTACGTGCGCGCATCTCCGAAGGGCTGATACCGGCGGTATCGTCGATGAATAGCTTGCGGTCGTTGAGCAGGTTGACCGCCGAGGTCAGGCGCGGCCAGTCGTCGTCGTCCAATTGGCCGGAACGCACCTTGGTCTGGTCGATACGGCCCAAGGACGAGAGCATACGCATGATCAGCGATTCGCCTGGCATCTCGAGGGAGAACACCAGCACCGCCTTGTCGGTCCGCAGCACGGCGTTTTCCACCAGGTTCATGGCGAATGTGGTCTTGCCCATCGACGGACGGCCAGCGACGATGACCAGGTCAGCGGCCTGCAAGCCACTGGTTTTCTCGTCCAGGTCGGTGAAGCCGGTGGAAACACCGGTGATGTCGCTATCGGAGTTGAACAGCGTGTCGATGCGATCGATGGCCATGGTCAACAGTTCGTTGACACCCACCGGGCCACCGGTTTTCGGCCGTGCCTCGGCGATCTGGAAGATCTGCCGTTCGGCATCGTCGAGGATCTCTTCGGCGTTGCGCCCTTGCGGGTTGAAGGCGTTGTCGGCGATGTCGGTACTGATGCTGATCAGCTGGCGCAGGGTCGCACGCTCACGAATGATCGCAGCGTAGGCCTTGATGTTGGCCACCGACGGGGTGTTCTTGGCCAGCTCGGCCAGGTAGGCCAGGCCGCCGACCTGGCTCGACAGGCCTTCCTTGTCCAGTTGCTCGTGCAGGGTGACGACGTCGAACGGCTGGTTGGCATCGGCCAGCTTGTGCACGGCACGGAAGATCAGGCGGTGGTCATGCCGATAGAAATCACCGTCCGAAACCTGGTCCAGCACTCGCTCCCAGGCGTTGTTGTCCAGCATCAGGCCACCCAGCACGGCCTGTTCGGCCTCGATGGAGTGCGGCGGCACCTTGAGGGCAGCAGTCTGCAGGTCTAGCTGTTCGGGATTGGTGATCTCGTTCATGGCCACGAAAGAATTCTGGAGGATGAAAAAGACAAAGGGCACGGCCTGTAAAGAACAGGACGTGCCCGATGTTAACCGGCAAGCCCGCCAGGGGCTAGCCAGTCAGCGCAGCTTAGGCAGCTACGACGACCACACGTACGGTGGCTTCAACGTCGCTGTGCAGGTGCACGGCTACGTCGTATTCGCCAACTTGACGGATGGTGCCGTTCGGCAGACGAACTTCAGCCTTGGCCACTTCAACGCCGGAGGCGGTCAGGGCGTCAGCGATGTCGTGGGTGCCGATCGAACCGAACAGCTTGCCTTCGTCGCCAGCGGTGGCAGTGATGGTCACTTCCAGCTCGGCCAGTTGGGCAGCACGGCTTTCAGCCGAAGCTTTACGGTCAGCAGCTGCTTTTTCCAGCTCGGCGCGACGCTCTTCGAACGCAGCCAGGTTGGCGGCGTTGGCAACGGTGGCCTTGCCGAATGGCAGCAGGAAGTTACGGCCGTAACCAGCCTTAACCTTTACTTTGTCGCCCAGGTTGCCCAGGTTGGCGACTTTTTCCAGCAGGATCAGTTCCATTTGGTAAAACCTCTTAACTTTTAACCTTCACCGTTCGCGGAGTCATTCCCCTCAGGGGACTTGCGACCGCGAAAATCAATCAGGCTGTCGACAATGGCCAAAACCACGAGTAACGGATAAATCAGCTGCATGATCAGCGGCAACGTCACGTACATGCCCACCAGCCAGAACCCGGCCAGTCGGCCCTGGGCCACCAGCCCATGCATCAAGGCGATGCCGGCCAGGACGAGCACCAGGCTGGACGCTGACGCCAGGACGATGAACTGCGGACCGATGAACGGGCCCAACACCATCGCGGCAACCAGGACCAGCATGACCGCCCGCGGCAACTTCAGTTCACGAAACTCGCGACCGAAGCCTCCAGGGTTGTACAACGCAGCCTGCCAATAACGCGCCAGCATCAACGCCAGCACGCTGAACAACTGCAGCATTACCGCTGTGGAAGCAACCAGCACAGGGCCGATCAGCTCACCGGGAATTACCGGCTTGCCTTCGACCTGCGGCAGCGCTTCGGAAAGCGCCTTTGCCAGCACCTCGAAGGTGTCGCGCAGCACCGCGTCCAGGATGAGGCTGTAGACCAACCCCAACACAACACTGGACAACAACACCCGGCTCCAGGAATGCCCGGCACGCAGCAAGGCGGCCAGCCCCAGCGTTCCCAACAGCACCAGCAAGGTGCTCGGATCGCCAAAGCTCCAGATCACCACCGCCGGCAAAAGGCCGATGGCGATAACCATTGAAGCGTCCTTGAACCCGCGCCGCAGAAGCACGAGGCTCCCGGCAGCGGCACTCAACCAGAACAGCAGCGGTAACACTGCACTCACGACCACCACCAGGGTGGCCTGCACACGACCGCGCATGATGAAATCAGCCAACGCTCGCATGCTTATCCCTTACTACTTGTCGACGACCCGGTCTCAGCGGCCGTGGCTGTCGGTGTAGGGCAGCAGGGCCAGGAAGCGGGCGCGCTTGATAGCGGTAGCCAGCTGACGCTGATAACGAGCTTTGGTACCGGTGATACGGCTTGGAACGATCTTGCCGGTTTCGGATACGTAAGCTTTCAGGGTGTTGAGATCTTTGAAGTCGATCTCTTTCACGTCTTCAGCAGTGAAGCGGCAGAATTTACGACGACGGAAGAAACGTGCCATGAAATAGGCTCCTCAAAAGGTCCGTGGATTACTCGTCAGCGTTATCGCTGGAGTCGCTGTCATTGCTGTCATCGCCTTCGGCGGAGTCAGCATGCTCAGGACGCTCACGACGCTCACGGCGCTCGCTGCGGTTCTCTTCGGCCTTCAGCATCTCGGACTGACCGGTTACGGCTTCGTCGCGACGGATGACGAGGTTACGGATCACGGCATCGTTGTAGCGGAAGTTGTCTTCCAGCTCGGCCAGGGCCTTGCCGGTGCACTCAACGTTCAGCATCACGTAGTGAGCCTTGTGAACATTGTTGATTGCGTAGGCCAGTTGACGACGGCCCCAGTCTTCCAGGCGGTGGATTTTGCCACCATCTTCTTCGATCAGCTTGGTGTAACGCTCAACCATGCCGCCGACTTGCTCGCTCTGGTCCGGGTGAACCAGGAAGATGATTTCGTAATGACGCATGAATGCTCCTTACGGGTTAGTAGTCTGCCAGCGAATCTGGTCAGACAAGGAGTGAATGACACTGTATGTCTTGCCATGGAGGGGAGGCACATCAGCGCCTGCCAGCTCGGCAAGGGGCGCAATTGTAGAGAAGGCGTGCCTGACAAGCAAGGTGATTGGCGATTATTTGAACAGCCGGAAACACTTTAATACCTGGGCGGGCCCCGTCGGCGGCAAGCCGGCGACAGGCCCGCTACACGCGAAAGGTCAGCGCTTGGCCTGACGCTGGCGCACTGCCTCGAACAGGCAAACCCCTGTCGCCACCGACACGTTCAGGCTGCTGACACTACCGGACATCGGCAACTTGACCAGGAAATCACAGTGCTCGCGGGTCAGCCGGCGCATGCCCTTGCCTTCTGCACCCATGATCATCACCAGTGGCCCGGTCAGGTCCTGCTGGTAGATTTCCTGCTCGGCCTCGCCGGCGGTGCCGACCACCCACAGGCCGCGCTGCTGGAGTTTTTCCAGGGTGCGAGCAAGGTTGGTCACGGCCACCAGCGGAATCACTTCCGCCGCACCACAGGCCACCTTGCGCACGACCGGCGTCAGGGTGGCCGACTTGTCCTTGGGCACCACCACCGCCGTGGCACCCGCGGCATCGGCGGTGCGCAGGCAGGCACCCAGGTTGTGCGGGTCGGTAACACCGTCCAGCACCAGGATCAGCGGCGGGGTTTCGGTGCGCTCGAGCAGTTCCTCGAGCATCAGCTCGCCCCATACCTGGCTGGGGCTGACCTCGGCAACCACGCCCTGGTGCACACCTTCGACCCAGGCATCCAGCTCACGGCGCTCGGCCTGGCCTACCGCTATGCGGTTTTCTGCCGCCAGTGCCAGCAACGCCTGGATGCGCGGCTCGCTGCGCCCTTCCGACAGCCAGATCTGCTTGACCCGCTTAGGATGGTGCTGCAACAGCGCCTGCACGGCGTGCACGCCGTAGATCTTTTCCAACTGACTCATGACTTGCTCTTGCTTTTACGTGGCGCGCCGGATTTCGGCGGGCCTTTACGGTGCTTGGTCGGTTTGCCGGACGCCTTGCCGCCTTTGTCCGACTTGCTGCTGGAATGCCCGCCAGTGCGCGCCTCGCTCATCAGCGCCTTTTTCATCTCGCGGCTTTTTCGCACTTCAGCGTTACGCTGCACGGCGTCTTTGGGGAAGTACGCCTCGGCGGTTTCGCTCTTGCGGCTGCGTGGCTTGGGCGTGGCCTTGGCCTCGACCACAGGCGGCTGCTCACCTTTCTCGGTGGCCGGCGCCGCACCACGCCCCTTGCGGCCGACCGGGGCGGCAAGCTGCTGCTCGGACACCTCGAAGTCGATCTTGCGTTCGTCGAGGTCGACCCGCATGACCTTGACCTCGATGGTATCGCCCAGGCGGAAGCTGCGCCCGGTACGCTCACCCGACAGGCGGTGGTGCACGGGGTCGAAGTGGTAGTAGTCACCGGGCAGCGCACTGACGTGCACCAGGCCTTCCACATAAATATCGGTCAGTTCGACGAACAGGCCAAAACCGGTCACCGCAGTGATCACACCCGGGAAGGTCTCGCCCACGCGGTCCTTCATGTACTCGCACTTGAGCCAGTTGACCACGTCGCGGGTGGCCTCGTCGGCACGGCGCTCGGTCATCGAGCACTGTTCGCCGAGCTGGTCGAGGGTGTTCACGTCGTACGGATAGATGCGCGCCTTGGGGATGCTCATGGCGCCGGCACGCTTGACGTGCGGGGTATCGACCTTGGACCGGATGATGCTGCGAATGGCGCGGTGCACCAGCAGGTCGGGGTAACGACGGATCGGCGAGGTGAAGTGGGTGTAGGCCTCGTAGTTCAGGCCGAAGTGGCCGTTGTTGTCGGTGCTGTACACCGCCTGGCTCAGGGAGCGCAGCATCACCGTCTGGATCAGGTGGAAGTCCGGGCGCTCGGCAATGCTTGCCAACAGGGCCTGGTAGTCCTTCGGCGACGGGTCCTTGCCCTTGTGCAGGGTCAAGCCCAGCTCACCGAGGAAGGCGCGCAGTTTTTCCAGGCGCTCCGGCGGCGGGCCGTCGTGCACGCGGTACAGGGCTGGCACACCGTGCTTGTGCAGGAATTCGGCGGTGGCGACGTTGGCCGCCAGCATGCATTCCTCGATCAGTTTGTGGGCATCGTTGCGCACGGTCGGGCGGATTTCCGCGATCTTGCGGTCGTCGCCAAAGATGATGCGGGTTTCCTGCGTTTCGAAGTCGATGGCGCCACGGGCATGACGGGCATCCACCAGCACCTTGTAGAGGTTGTACAAGTTTTTCAGGTCCGGCAGGACCTCGTTGTACTCCTCGCGCAGCGCCTTGCCTTCACGGGTGCGGGCATGCTCGAGCATGCTGCTGACCTTGTTGTAGGTCAGGCGAGCATGGGAATGGATCACCCCTTCGTAGAACTGGTAGTCGACCATCTGGCCGGCCTTGTTGATGGTCATTTCGCAGACCATGGCCAGGCGATCGACATGCGGGTTCAGCGAGCACAGGCCGTTGGACAGCTCCTCAGGGAGCATCGGCACCACACGCTCGGGGAAGTACACCGAGTTGCCGCGCTGCTGAGCCTCGACATCCAGGGCCGAGCCCAGGCGCACATAGCTGGACACGTCGGCAATGGCCACATACAGGCGCCAGCCACCGGAGAACAGGCGCAGCTTGCCCAGCAGCTCGCAATAGACGGCGTCGTCGAAGTCGCGGGCGTCCTCGCCGTCGATGGTGACGAACGGCAGATGGCGCAGGTCAATACGCTTTTCCTTGTCCTTCTCCTCGACTTCAGAGCGGAACTTGCGCGCTTCCTTGATCACGTCCTTGGGCCAGACGTGGGGGATGTCATAGCTGCGCAGGGCAACGTCGATCTCCATGCCAGGCGCCATGTAATTGCCGATCACTTCGACCACATCGCCCTGGGGCTGGAAGCGCGGGGTTGGCCAGTGGGTGATCTTGATCTCGACGAACTGACCGATCTTGGCCCCGCCGTTACGACCAGCGGTCACCAGCACTTCCTGCTGGATCTTCGGGTTGTCCGGCGTCACATAGCCGATGCCACCTTCTTCGAAGTAGCGGCCGACCACGCTTTCGTGGGCACGTGAGATGACTTCGACCAGCACACCTTCACGGCGGCCACGGCGGTCGACCCCGGAAACACGGGCCAAGGCGCGGTCGCCATCAAACACCAGGCGCATCTGCGAGGGGCTGAGGAACAGGTCGTCACTGCCGTCGTCAGGGATAAGGAAGCCAAAACCATCGCGGTGGCCAGAGACACGGCCGCAGATCAGGTCCAGCTTGTCTACCGGGGCATAGGTGCCGCGCCGGGTATAGATAAGCTGGCCGTCACGCTCCATGGCCCGCAGGCGACGGCGCAGGGCTTCGATCTGGTCTTCTTCATAAAGACCGAACTCGGCCGCCAGCTCCTCGCGTGCGGCCGGTTCGCCACGGTCGGCGAGGCGCTGCAGGATCAGCTCACGGCTGGGGATAGGGTTTTCGTATTTTTCCGCTTCGCGAGCGGCCTCGGGATCGAGGGATTGCCAATCGGCCATCAGAAGGGGTTCACCTTGGGGTATATAGATATGAATTCTGGCATAGGCCTATTGAAACCGGAAATGTCAGGCTTGGACAGCCCCAGCAGCATGTCCGGCAAGCAGCAATAGGCGTGTGGAATCAACAAGTTGAATTTTTTGAATTTTTTTTGGGTTGGGGGCTTTACAGCCCTCGGGAGCGTCCGTATAGTGCGCACCACAACGACGGACAACCCCGAAGTTGTAGTAGAGATGAAGGGCGCTGTAAAGCATCTTGTAGTCTCGAATGTGTGCCCAGGTGGCGGAATTGGTAGACGCGCTGGTTTCAGGTATCAGTGGCTTAACGGCCGTGGAAGTTCGAGTCTTCTCCTGGGCACCAAGTATTTTCAAGTAATAGATGACCAAGGATCTGTTACTACTGTGTGAAGCGAACGATAGTCGCCTTCACCAGATGATGTAAAGCTTTGCCCAGGTGGCGGAATTGGTAGACGCGCTGGTTTCAGGTATCAGTGACTTAACGGTCGTGGAAGTTCGAGTCTTCTCCTGGGCACCATACAAAAACCCACTAGCTTGCTAGTGGGTTTTTTCTTGCCTGCAATTTTTGCGGTGCCCTCCCCGCCATGGCCAGACGCCTCGACAATGGTCTGCCCATGAATTTCTCCTCACCCGGCCACTTGAGAAACGATTTCGTTTACCATTGTTTCCAAATATGTAGCCGTAAGCGAGGAAGTACCCGCATGACGATCCGTCCGCAACCGCTGATGCGCACCCTGGCCGCCGCTGTTCTGAGCCTGGTGATCGGCGCTCCGGCCGCCATGGCAGACGACCCGGTCACCCTGACCATGTACAACGGTCAGCACAAGGAAATCGGCGAAGCCATCGCCAAGGCCTACGAGGCCAAGACCGGCATCCACATCAATATCCGCAAGGGCAGCAGCAACCAGCTGGCCAGCCAGATCATCGAGGAAGGCGACCGCTCGCCGGCCGACATCATCTATACCGAAGAGTCCCCACCGCTGAACAACCTGGGTGAGCTGGGCCTGCTGGCAAAGATCGATGACGCCACGCTGAACATGCTGCCCAAGGAATACGTCGCGGCCAACGGCACATGGATGGGCGTCACCGCCCGCACCCGCGTCGTGGTGTTCAACCCGAAGAAGATCGACGAGAAAGACCTGCCGCAATCGGTCATGGACTTCGCTGACCCCGAGTGGGATGGCAAGGTCGGCTTCGTGCCTACCAGTGGCGCCTTCCAGGAACAAGCCGTGGCCATCCTCAAGATGCACGGGCGTGACGCTGCCGAAGAGTGGCTCACCGGCCTCAAAGCCTTCGGCAAGACCTACACCAACAACATGGTCGCACTAAAGGCCGTGGAGAAAGGCGAAGTCGCCGCCGTACTGGTGAACAACTACTACTGGTACGCCCTGGAGCGCGAGCGCGGCAAACTGGATTCCAAACTGTATTACCTGGCCGATGGCGATGCCGGTGGCCTGGTGACGATCTCCGGCGCCGCGGCGGTCAAGGCCAGCAAACATCCGAAGCAAGCCCAAGCCCTGCTCAACTGGATGGCCAGTGAAGAAGGCCAGCGCGTGATTACCCAGACCACCGCCGAGTACCCGCTGCACAAGGGTATGGTCTCTGACCGTGGCCTTAAGCCATTCGAAGAGCTGCGCCCGCCGAAGATTTCGCCGGCCGACCTGGGCAATGCCGAGGAAGCGCTGGAGCTTGAACGCGAGGTCGGCCTGCTCTGATGACTGCTGCCCTGTCCGAGCCGGTGCCGGTACGCTTCGTACCGCGCCGCAAGCGCCCCTCCATTTGGGTGGTGCTGCCTGTGCTGTTTCTGGTGGCGATGAGCCTGCTGCCGCTGCTGTACGTCGCCATGAAAGCCTGGGAGGCCGGCTGGCGCGAAGCCCTGCACCTGCTTTGGCGCCCGTTCGTCTGGGGCTTGATGCGCAATACCCTGATGCTGATGGTCGGCGTGACGCTGGCATGCATGGTCGTTGGCCTGGCCCTGGCCTGGTTGCTGGAACGCAGCAACCTGCCGGGCCGCCGGCTGTGGGGCGTGGTGCTGTGCCTGCCCTTTGCCGTGCCGTCGTTCGTCAGCAGCTTCACCTGGGTGTCGCTGAGCTCGGATTTCGAAGGACTGGGCGGCGCGATCTTGGTCATGGCGCTGTCTAAGTACCCGCTGATATTCCTGCCGGTAGCTGCCACCCTGCGTAACCTCGACACTTCGCTTGAAGAGTCGGCACGTACGCTGGGCTGCAGCCGATGGGGCGTATTCACCAAGGTCACCCTGCCGCTGCTGTGGCCGTCGATGCTGGGTGGCGCATTGCTGATCGCCCTGCACATGCTGGTGGAGTTCGGCGCTCTGTCGATCCTTGGCCTGCAGACCTTCACCACGGCAATCTACCAGCAGTTCGAACTGGAATTTAGCAACGCCAACGCCGCCATGCTGTCGGCGGTGCTGTTGGCGATGTGCCTGACCATGCTCTGGCTGGAAATGCGCGTGCGCGGCAAAGCCCGCCATGTACGTATCGGCCAGGGCGTGGCACGCCGTGGGCAGCCCGTGCGCCTGCGTGGCTGGATGCCGTTGGCGCAACTGTTCTGCCTGGGCCTGGCGATTCTCGGCAGCGGCATTCCTCTGGCCATGCTGGGTTATTGGCTGAGCGTGGGTTCGTCAGCCGCCTTCCCGGTGGCGGCGATCAGTAAGGCACTACTGACTTCGCTGTCGGTGTCGCTGGGGGGCGCAGGCTTCTGCGTGCTGCTGGCGTTGCCGGTCAGCTTCCTGGTGGTGCGCTACAAAGGCCGCCTGGCGATCTGGGCCGAGCGCCTGCCGTACCTGCTGCACGCCCTGCCCGGCCTGGTGATCGCGCTGACCCTGGTGGTGTTCTCGCTGCACTACGTGCCGGCGCTGTACCAGACCACCGCACTTTTGCTGCTGGCATATGCGCTGCTGTTCCTGCCACTGGCACAAGCGCCGGTACGCACTGCACTGAACAAGGCATCGCCAACCCTCGAAGAAGCGGCCCGTACCTTGGGAGCCAGCAGCTTTGCGGCGTTCTGCCGGGTAACCTTGCCGATCATCTTCCCGGCGCTGGCGGCGGCGTTTGCGCTGGTGTTCCTTGATGCCATGAAGGAGCTGACCGCAACCCTGCTGCTCAGCCCGACGGGTATGACCACCCTGGCAACCGAAGTCTGGGCGCATACGGCCAACGTCGAGTTTGCAGCGGCGGCGCCCTATGCGGCGTTGTTGATCGTGGTGTCGGGGTTGCCGGTGTATTTGCTGACCACGCGGATGTATTTGAATAAAGCCTGAGAGCCCCTCTAGGCCGCTAAGCGGCCTAGAGGAACACTGGCTAACGCCAGAATACAATCCAAATGCAGAATATTGTGAGCATTACAAACAGCAAGACATGCGCAACCCATAAACGCACTAACAATTTCTTCAGGTCGTCAGGCGCCTTACGGATGTCTTCACCATCCAGCATACCCTTATGAACGCTTAGCCCCTTCATAGCCAACATGGCGGAAATAGACCCAACCCGCATAACTTTTTCTACCAGGCCGGCATGAACATATACTTCTCTATTACCGACCACCATCCGACCCTTTGAAAAAACCGACTCAATACGATCAAGGTAACGGCACGCAACGAGTATCCACGCCGCAAACATAAAAAAAGGTGCAGCAAACAAAGACACACCAAGCACCGCCACTTGCAAGTTGGTCACCTTGACGTATCAGGCCCTGAACTGGCCCAGGCTGGCGCGCAGCTGCGCGGCCAGGTCGTCGAGGACCTTACTGCTGGCGGTGGTCTGCATGACCACTTCAGCCGAACGTTCGGCCTGGGCATGGATGTTCTGCACCCGCCCGCGTACCGCCTGCGCGCCCTGCGCCTGCTGCTCTGCCGCCCGGGTGGCCAGGCCAATCGCGGCATGCACCTGCTCCACCGCCGCCTGCACCGACTGCTGGCGACGCTCGTTATCGCGCAGCACCAACAGGCCTTCGCTGGCCTTCAGGCCCGCCTGACCAATGGTTGTCACGGCCTCCTTGGCGCCCTTCTGCAAGGCTGCAATGTGTGCCTGGATGTCGCCGGTGGAGCTTTGCGTCTTGCTCGCCAGCGCCCGCACCTCGTCGGCCACCACGGCAAACCCACGCCCCGTTTCGCCGGCACGCGCGGCCTCAATGGCAGCGTTTAGCGCCAGCAGATTGGTCTGCTCGGCAATACCGTGAATCACCGTCAGCACCACTTCTATCTGTTCACTCTGCTTGGCCAGCCGCTCGATCACCTGGGACCCCGTATCGACCTGCCCTGCAAGGTTCTCGATCAGGCCTGCCAGTTGCGTCGAAGCCCGGCTGTTCTCATCGGTCGCCTGACGGATGTCCACCACCTGCTGCAGCGCCGCCTGCATGGCATGGCTTTCCGCCTGAGCCTCATCGGCCATGCTCGACAGGTCGCGCAGGCTGGCAGCCACTTCATCGCGTTGCAGTGCGGCGGCAGCATCGGCGCCGGCATTGCGCTGTGCCATGGTGCCAATCTCAACGCCCGTACGCTGCGCCACTTCGCCCGCCTCGCGGACAATCGGCTGCAGCTTGTCGACGAAGCGGTTGACCGCCGAGGCCATGTCGCCGATCTCGTCACGGCTGTCGAGGTTGACGCGCTTGGTCAAATCGCCTTCGCCAGCAGCCAGGTCATTGAGCGCAGCAATCAGCAGACGTAGCTTGCTGAGCACGCGACGGCCGAGCACCAGCGCCACCACCAGCAAAACGCCCAGGCCAACCACCACCAGCCCCAGGCCAATGCGCCAGCGCAGTTCGTCGGCGGCATCGCGCACGGTCGCGGCGGTGTTGGACTGCATGGCCGTGGCGCTGCTCTGCGCCGCTTCCAGGCGCTCACGCAGGGCCTTGCCGCTGTCAGCCGCGGCAGCCCCAAGGCTGTCGCCTACCAGCTGTTCGCCACTGGCGATCAAGGCGTTGAAGCGCTGATCCAGCGCCTTGAGCTCCTGATCGACTCCAGCGGTAGACACACCCATCAAGACCTTGCCGATTTCGGCACCATTGGGGCTGATCGACGCTTCGACGAAATACACCGAAGGGTCGCGGCGGGCAGCCTCGAGCACCTTGTCCAAGGCACGTTCGCCCTGGCCTTTTTCGATCAAGGCCTGGTTGATCGGATTCTGCCGGTTCAGGTAACGGGTCAGGTGCTGGCCCTGGGCGTCGTCATAGATCACGAACAAGACGTTCGGGTTACGCTGGGCGCGGCGGGCGAAGTCGGAGAGCATCGGCACGTCGTTGTCCCAGATCGCCCGCGGGGCAACCGAAGCCAGCAATTCGGCCATGTCGTTGGCCGAGTCCTTCAGGTTCTTTTCCAGCGTTGTGCGCAGTTGTTGCTGCTCACTGTGCAAGCGCTCGGACAGGCCTGCGCTTAGGCGCTGGCGGGTGCTGCTGGACAGCCCCTCAAGGCTTGTGCGCACATCTTGCCCTGCCTGGTCCAGCTCGCCGGCAAGCTTGCGGCTGTCATTGCCCAGGCGCTCGCCCAAGTCGGCCTCAAGGGCGGTGACCGTGCTTCGGGTCAGCGCAACGGCAACCAGCACCTGCACCAAAAGGGCGATACCAAGGGCAACAAACACAGGCCGTAACAGGCGGCTTCGTAACAGTGAGAGGATGGCAGACACGGTGAAACCCTCGTGCTTTCTGGCGCCACTATTTTGATGGCATCTACAGAAACTTCTTACAGCAAGGGTTGTGCCGAGCACAGCAGGGATAAACGCCAAGGTCTAGCAGTACCTTCCTGAACAGGACTGCCCATAAACAAAAACGCCGCGACCCCTTTCAGGGCCGCGGCGTCAGATCAGCCTCGAGGGCAGATCAGGCGAACGGATGACGCAGCACGATGGTCTCGTTGCGGTCCGGGCCGGTGGAGATGATGTCGATCGGCGCGCCTGTCAGCTCCTCGATGCGCTTGATGTAAGCGCGCGCAGCTTGCGGCAGCTCTTCCAGGGTCTTGGCACCCAGGGTCGACTCGCTCCAGCCTGGCATCTCTTCGTACACCGGCTCCAGGCCGATGTAGCTGTCGGCATCGGACGGTGCGTCGATGACGGCGCCGTTCTCGTTCTTGTAGCCAACGCAGATGTTGATGGTCTCGAGGCCGTCCAGCACGTCCAGCTTGGTCAGGCAGATGCCCGAGATGCTGTTGACATCGATGGCGCGACGCAGGATGACGGCATCGAACCAGCCGCAACGACGGGCACGGCCAGTGGTGGAGCCGAACTCGTGGCCACGTTTGGCCAGGGTGGCACCGGTCTCGTCGAACAGCTCGGTCGGGAACGGACCGGAACCTACGCGAGTGGTGTAGGCCTTGGTGATACCCAGGATGTAGTCCAGGTACATCGGGCCAACGCCGGAACCGGTGGAGATACCACCGGCAGTGGTGTTGGAGCTGGTGACGTACGGGTAGGTGCCGTGGTCGATGTCCAGCAGCGAGCCCTGGGCACCTTCGAACATGATGTCCTTGCCGGCGCGACGCAGGTTGTGCAGCTCGGCGGTGACGTCGAGCATCATCGGCTTGAGCTGCTCGGCGTAGGCCATGCACTCGTCCAGGGTCTGCTGGAAGTCGATGGCCGGCTCTTTGTAGTAGTTCACCAACTGGAAGTTGTGGTAGTCCAGCAGCTCACCCAGCTTGGCGGCAAAACGCTCACGGTGGAACAGGTCGCCAACGCGCAGGCCACGGCGTGCAACCTTGTCTTCGTAGGCTGGGCCGATACCACGGCCGGTGGTGCCGATCTTGGCTTCGCCACGGGCCTTCTCGCGGGCCTGGTCCAGGGCCACGTGGTACGACAGGATCAGCGGAGCAGCCGGGCTGATGCGCAGGCGCTCGCGCACCGGTACGCCCTTCTCTTCCAGCTTGGTGATTTCACGCATCAGGGCATCCGGAGCAACGACCACGCCGTTGCCGATCAGGCACTGTACGCCTTCACGCAGGATGCCGGACGGAATCAGGTGCAGAACGGTTTTTTCACCGTTGATCACCAGGGTGTGGCCCGCATTGTGGCCACCCTGGTAGCGCACTACGGCGGCAGCATGTTCGGTCAGCAGATCAACGATCTTGCCTTTGCCCTCATCACCCCACTGGGTGCCCAGGACGACGACATTCTTACCCATTACATTGGTCCTCATTCACGCAAACTTGGTTGCCGGCCTACTGCCGACGCAGAAACTCATTGGGTCAGCGGCAGAACCTGCCAGCGCCCGTCTTGCTGAATCAATTGCCGATCACAATCCGCCTCGAGAGCAGCACTCAACGGCTGGCCAGGCAGGGCCTGGACCACACGCTGGCCCTCGGTGCGCAACTGGCAGACCTGCTGCCAGAGGGCCGCGTCGCCACTGTCAGGCATCCAGATGCCGCCAGTTGGCAATACGACCTCCGCTCGCCCCAGTGTGACCAGGGTCTTCAAATCCGTGGAAAAACCGGTGGCCGGGCGTGCCCGGCCAAAGTCGGCACCGATGTCGTCGTAGCGACCGCCCTGGGCGATCGATTGACCCTCGCCCGGAACGAATACGGCGAACACCACGCCGGTGTGATAGTTGTAGCCACGCAGCTCGCCGAGGTCGAAGTACAACGGCAGTTGCGGGTAGCGCAAGGCCAGCCGATCGGCGATCGCCAACAGGTCGTCCAGCGCCGCCAGCACGCTGGCCGGGGCACGGCCCAAGCGCACACGGGCTTCAGCCAGCACTTCGCGGCCACCGCACAACTCGACCAGGGCGCGCAGCATGTTGCCCAGGTCCTTTGGCAGGTCTGCGGTCAGTGCCTGCACTTCATCGACCGACTTGCGCTGCAGGGCGTCGAACAACTGCTGCTCGACCGCACCCGACAGGCCAGCGGCACGCGCCAGGCCACGGTAAATACCAACGTGTCCGAGGTCCATGTGCACATCGGCGACATCGGTCAGTTGCAGGGTGGCGAGCATCAGGCTGATGACTTCGACATCACTGGTCGGGCTAGCGTCGCCGTACAGCTCGGCACCCAGTTGGATAGGGCTGCGCGAGGTAGACAGGGCACGCGGCTGGGCGTGCAGCACGCTGCCGGCATAGCACAGGCGGCTCGGGCCTTCACGGCGCAGGGTGTGGGCGTCGATTCGCGCCACCTGCGGGGTGAAGTCGGCACGGAAGCCCATCAGGCGGCCGGACTGCGGGTCGACCACCTTGAAGGTGCGCTGATCCAGGTCCTGGCCAGCGCCGGTCAACAGCGACTCCAGGTACTCGATATGCGGGGTGACGACCAGTTCGTAACCCCAACTCTGGAACAGGTCCAACACCTGACGGCGCGCGATCTCGATGCGCGCAGCCTCAGGTGGCAGTACTTCCTCGATGCCATCTGGCAGCAGCCAGCGGTCTACCGTTGCCATTACGCCATTTCCCCTCTGGTCCGGGCGGCTTGCCAGCAGGCGAGCCGTCAGTAAAGCAGGCATTGGCGCACAGCAGCGGGCAGCACTGATCCCAGCGCTACCACCGTACCCAATACCCTCGAATTGCCTTGCGACCTGACCAAACCGTCAACCGGCGGTTTGCCAATCAACCTTGCAGACGCAAAAAAGCCGGGAAATTTCCCGGCTGCCTCATCATACACCCCTTTTCAATCAGGATGCACCCCGCCTGGTGTTTTAGCTGCCAGGCGGGGTGGCTCCCGATCAGAGCATCAGGGCTTGCTCTTGTCCAGGAAGCGGAAGAACTCGTTCTTCGGATCCAGGACCAGCACGTCGCTCTTGCTGGAGAAGCTTTCGCGGTATGCCTGCAGGCTACGGTAGAACGCATAGAAATCAGCGTCCTGGGTGTAGGCCTTGGCATAGATGGCAGCCGCCTGGGCGTCGCCATCACCACGCGTCTCTTCAGCTTCACGGTAGGCTTCGGCCAGCAGTACACGGCGCTGACGGTCAGCATCGGCACGGATACCTTCGGCCAGCTCGTTACCCTTGGCACGGTGCTCACGGGCTTCCCGCTCACGCTCAGTGCTCATGCGGTCGAACACGCTGCGGTTGACTTCCTTCGGCAGGTCGATGGCCTTGACGCGGACGTCGACCACCTCGATACCCAGCTCCTTGTTGGCCATGCGGTTTAGCGACGCGGTGATGTCAGCCATCAACGCATCACGCTCACCGGAAACCACTTCATGCAGGGTACGTTTACCGAACTGGTCACGCAGGCCGCTTTCCAGACGACGCGACAGACGCTCGTCGGCGATCTGCTTGAGGCCGGAAGTGGCGGTGTAGAAACGCTCGGCATCCTTGACGCGCCACTTGGCGTAGGCGTCGACCATCACCGCTTTCTTCTCCAGGGTGAGGAACCGCTGGGTCGGGGCGTCGAGGGTCATCAGGCGTGCATCGAACTTGCGCACCTGGTTCACATAAGGAACCTTCACGTGCAGCCCCGGCTGGACATCCGCCTGGACTACGCGGCCGAACTGCAGCAGTACCGCACGTTCGGTCTGGGCCACGATGTAGAAGCTGTTCCAGGCCACCACGGCCAACACCACAGCGACGATCAGGGCGATCAGCGATTTATTGCTCATCAGCGGCTCTCCCTAGTACGCAGCTGCTGCTGTTGCTGTTGCAGGTCCTGCGCCGCACGTGCTGCCGCATCGTTAGCCGATGGCGACACACTGCTGGTTGGCGCGGACGTGTTGCGGCTGCCTTCGATCATCTTGTCCAGCGGCAGGTAGAGCAGGTTGTTCTGCCCGTCCTTGGTTGCCACCAGGACCTTGCTCGAGTTGCTGTAGACCTCTTGCATGGTCTCCAGGTACAGACGCTGACGGGTCACGTCAGGAGCCTTGCGGTATTCGCCGACCAACTTGGTGAAGCGGTCTGCCTCACCCTTGGCGCGGGCGATGACTTCATCGCGGTAACCGTTGGCGTCCTCGATGATGCGCTGGGCCTGACCACGGGCTTCCGGCACCACGCCATTGGCGTAGGACTCGGCCTGGTTGCGGGCACGCTGCTCATCTTCGCGAGCACGGATCACGTCGTCGAAGGCTTCCTGCACTTCACGCGGGGCTGCCGCGCTCTGTACGTTGACCTGTGTAACGGTGATACCGGTACGGTAGTTGTCGAGGAAGCGCTGCAGGCGTTCGCGGATATCCACGGCCATCTGCTCACGGCCCTCGGTCAGCACCTGGTCCATCGAGGTGGAACCCACCACGTGGCGCAGGGCGCTGTCGGTCGCATGCTGCAGGCTCACCTCGGGCTGGTCGACGTTGAGCACGAAGTCCTGCAGGTTGGTGATCTTGTACTGAACGGTCAGTGGCACTTCGACGATGTTCTCGTCTTCGGTGAGCATCTGGCCCTGCTTGGTGTAGGCACGCTCGCGCGTGACGTTTTCCATGTACTTGCGATCGATAGGCGGGAAGTAGATGTTCAGGCCGGGACCGACCGTCTCATAGTACTTGCCGAAGCGCAGCACCACAGCCTGCTCCTGCTCGTCGACCACGTACACGGCGCTGTACAGCCAGATTGCAGCCAGCACCGCCAGGCCGATGCCCAGCAGGCCGAAGCCGCCGCCCTTGCCGACATTGCGGTCACCGCCGCCACGTTTCTTGCCACTGCCGAACATGCCGTTCAGGCTGTCCTGCAGTTTGCGGAAGGCCTCGTCCAGATCCGGCGGACCTTTTTTGTCGCCACCGCCGCCGCCACCACGGCGACCGCCCCAGGGATCCTGATTGTTCGAGTTGCCACCCGGCTCGTTCCAAGCCATAGCGCTCTCCATCTGATAAAGCAAAGACGCGCCCACGGCGCGCCGTCCAATGCTACAGAATGCCTGCCACTGCTGCCCGGCGACCTCGCCAGGCATTTATTGCAAAGTGTGTTGCTCGACAAACACTTGCGGCTCCATGCCTTCACGGCTGACCAGGCGATTCAACTCGACCCTGGGCAGTCGCACACTCAGCAGGCTGCGCCCTTCCTCGTCATGCTCTTCACTCTGCACGGCACCCAGGGCAAAGAATTGCGCGCGCAAGCGGGCAAAACGCTGCTCAAGACACAGGGTGCCGACAAACAGATCATCCCCCAGCAACTCGGCAATCGCCTGGCCGACCAACTCCAGGCCACGCCCATCGCGTGCCGATACCCAGACCCGTTCCGGTTTGCCGTCGGCATCACGCTGGATCTGCGGCTCGACATCTTCGAGCAGGTCGAGTTTGTTATAGACCTCGAGGATCGGCAAGCCTTCGGCACCGATCTCGCTCAATACCGCCAGCACCTGCTCGATCTGCTCCATGCGCTCTGGCTCATGAGCATCGATCACATGCAGCAGCAGGTCGGAGTTGCTCGACTCTTCGAGCGTAGCCCGAAATGCCTCGACCAGCTTGTGCGGCAGGTGGCGAATGAAGCCCACTGTGTCGGCCAGCACGATCGGTCCCAGGTCGTTCAGCTCAAGCCGGCGCAGGGTCGGGTCGAGCGTGGCGAACAGTTGATCGGCGGCATAAACCTCTGATTCGGTCAGGGCGTTGAACAGCGTGGACTTGCCGGCGTTGGTGTAACCCACCAGCGAGACCGACGGAATGTCCGCACGGCGACGGCCTCGGCGAGCCTGCTCACGCTGGCTGCGCACCTTCTCCAGGCGCCCCTTGATCTGGCGCAGACGCACCCGCAGCAGCCGGCGGTCGGTTTCGAGCTGAGTTTCCCCTGGGCCGCGCAGGCCGATACCGCCTTTTTGCCGCTCAAGGTGAGTCCAGCCGCGCACCAGCCGCGTGCTCATGTGCTCGAGCTGGGCCAGTTCGACCTGCAGCTTGCCTTCATGGGTACGCGCCCGTTGGGCGAAGATATCGAGGATGAGCCCGGTACGGTCGAGCACGCGACACTCGAAGACACGCTCGAGGTTGCGCTCCTGACTGGGCGTAAGCGTGTGATTGAAAATCACCAGGTCTACCTGTTCGGCGTTGACCAGGTCGCGCAATTCCTCGACCTTGCCGCTGCCAATCAGGTATTTGGCCGTTGGCTGATGCCGAGCCACTGTGACCAACGAGACGATGTCGGCGCCTGCCGACAATGCCAGTTCCTGAAACTCCTGCGGGTCTTCGCGCGCCTCAGGGTTCTGACCTTCCAAGTGAACGAGCAACGCCCGCTCACCACCACCGTGGCGCTCAAAGAACAATGCAGGCTCCTATCAGGCGTTGCCTGGCTCGCTGTCGCCGTGTTCGGAATCGGACGGGCTTGGCAGGCGAACCGGACGCGCAGGGACCACGGTCGAAATGGCGTGCTTGTAGACCATCTGGCTGACGGTGTTCTTCAGCAACACCACGAACTGGTCGAACGATTCGATCGAGCCCTGCAGCTTGATCCCGTTGACCAGATAGATCGAAACCGGGACCTTTTCTTTTCTCAAGGTGTTCAAGTAAGGGTCTTGTAGCGAATGCCCTTTTGACATATGCCGCACTCCTGTAAGGATCAATAGTAGAAAATCAAAGAAATCGATAAGTTATGCCGCCCCTTCGCAAGAATAGACGGCAATCAGCAGGGACTCAGCTCAATATGGAGACGGTCCCCAGGTATTTCAAGGTGCGGGACAGATTGTCGCAGGCCAGGCTGTCGAGCCAGTGCACGTCGGGCCAGCCACGCAACCAGGTGAATTGCCGCTTGGCCAGCTGCCGGGTGGCAATGATACCGCGTTCACGCATCTCATTCTCACTCAGCTTGCCGTCCAGGTAATCCCAGACCTGCCGATACCCCACTGCCCGTATAGACGGCAGCCCGGCGTGCAAGTCACTTCTGGCTCGCAGCGATCGGACCTCGTCGATGAAGCCCTGTTCCAGCATCTGCGAAAATCGTAGCGCAATTCGCTGATGCAAAATGTGACGATCTGTAGGTGCAATCGCCAAACTCGCGACAGTATAGGGCAAATGACCGTCAGCGCCTGCGTCTGCGCCGCTACTTTCCGCGAATTGACGCTGGCGATGGGCTGTCATGCTCTGGCCGCTTACCCGGTAGACTTCCAGGGCGCGAATGACACGCTGAGGGTCGTTGGGGTGGATGCGTGCCGCCGAAACCGGGTCCACTTCGGCCAACTGCCGGTGCAGTTCGGCCAGCCCCAGTGCCTCTGCCTGGGCTTCCAGCTCGGCCCGCACTGCGGCATCGGCCGCCGGCATGTCGGCCAGGCCCTCGATCAGCGCCTTGTAATAGAGCATGGTGCCACCGACCAGCAGCGGAACCTTGCCGCGCGCCGTGATCTCGGCCATGGCTTGCAGGGCGTCGGTACGAAACTGCGCGGCCGAATAGCTCTCGGCCGGGTCGAGAATGTCGATCAGCCGGTGCGGATGGGCTGCCAGCACTTCCCTGGAAGGCTTGGCAGTGCCGATGTCCATGCCGCGATAGACCAGCGCCGAATCGACACTGATCAACTCGCATGGCAGGGCTTTGGTGAGCTCGATGGCCAGGTCGGTCTTGCCGGCCGCCGTCGGGCCCATGAGGAATATCGCTGGGGGCTTGCCGCTCATGTCATCGACCGCGCAGGAAAAGTTTGTCCAGATCGTCCAGGCCCATCTGGGTCCAGGTTGGCCGGCCGTGGTTGCACTGGCCACTGCGTTCGGTGTTTTCCATGTCGCGCAGCAGGGCGTTCATCTCGGGGAGGGTCAGGCGCCGATTGGCGCGCACCGCGCCGTGGCAGGCCATGGTCCCGAGCAACTCGTTGATGTGCGCCTGGATGCGGTCGCTGGTGCCGTATTCCATCAGGTCCGCCAGCACGTCCTGGACCAGGCGATTGGCCTCGGCCTGCTTGAGCAGGGCCGGGATCTGGCGGATCGCAAGGGTTTCCGGGCCTAGGCGCTGCAGTTCGAAGCCCAGTCGCTGGAACCACTGGGCGTGCTCTTCGGCGCAATCGGCTTCGCGCTGGCTCATCGCCAGCGTTTCAGGCACCAGCAGCGGCTGGCCACTGAGGCCTTCACTGGCCATGGCCACCTTGAGCCGCTCGTACATGATCCGCTCGTGGGCAGCGTGCATGTCCACAAGGACCAGCCCGACGGCGTTCTCGGCAAGGATATAGATACCCTTGAGCTGCGCCAGCGCATAGCCCAGCGGCGGGATGTCGCCCTGGCTTTCTGGCAGCGCTGCTGGCGCGGCCACGCCGTCGTTCAGTGGCTTGTAGAACTCGCGATAGACCGCCTGCGCCTCGGCCGTTGGCAGCGGCTGAGCGGGGCGCGGGGTGTACTGATACTGGTAACCCGCGCCACTGCCACCGTTGGAAATCGAATGTGGCTGCGCCTGGGGCTGCTCGAGCACCGGCGAGGCCAGGCGCATCTCGCCCTGAGGCCCGAACTCACCCGCCTGCTGGCCCGTGGGCCGGACGATCTCGGCGGCCGTGGCGGGCGCGGCCAGTTGATCTTCCGGCCGCACATCGGCCAGGGCACGGTGCAAGGTGCCATACAGGAAGTCGTGAACCGAGCGCCCTTCGCGAAAACGCACTTCGTGCTTGGTCGGGTGGACGTTGACATCGACCCCGTTGGGCTCGAGCTCAAGGAACAGCACAAAGGTCGGGTGACGGCCATTGAACAGCACATCGCGATACGCCTGGCGCACCGCATGGGCAACCAGCTTGTCGCGCACTGCACGGCCGTTGACGAAGAAATACTGCAGGTCTGCCTGGCTGCGCGAGAACGTCGGCAGGCCGACCCAACCCCATAGACGCAAGCCGTTGCGCTCGACATCGATCGGCAGCGCCTGCTCCATGAAGCCTGGGCCGCAGATTGCACCGACCCGCCGTGCACGGGCGGTCTCGTCGTGCGCTTCGTGCAGGCTAAGGATGCTCTTGCCGTTGTGCCGCAAGTGGAAGCCAACATCGAAGCGGGCCAGGGCCAGACGGCGGATGACTTCCTGCAGGTGATCGAATTCGGTCTTCTCGGCCTTGAGGAACTTGCGCCGGGCCGGGGTATTGAAGAACAGGTCGCGCACTTCCACCGAGGTCCCGACCGGGTGCGCCGCAGGCTGCACCCGAGGCGTCATGTCACGGCCCTCGGTCTCGACCTGCCACGCCTCGGGGGCGCTGGCGGTGCGTGAGGTCAGGGTCAGGCGCGCCACCGAGCTGATGGAAGCCAGGGCCTCGCCACGAAAGCCCAGGCTCAACACCCCTTCGAGGTCCTCCAGCTCACGGATCTTGCTGGTGGCGTGACGGGCCAGGGCCAATGGCAGGTCGTCGGCGGAGATACCGCTGCCATCATCCCGCACCCGCAGCAGCTTGACGCCGCCCTGCTCGACTTCGACATCGATGCGCCGCGCACCGGAGTCGAGGCTGTTTTCCAACAGCTCCTTGGCCACCGACGCTGGGCGCTCGACCACCTCACCAGCGGCAATCTGGTTGGCCAGCCGCGGGCTGAGCAGCTGAATGCGCGAACCGCCGCTCATTGCTGCGAGGCCAGTGTGGTAGCAGGGATATCCAGGTGCTGGCCGACCTTCAACTCATCGGTTTTGAGGCTGTTGGTACTGCGCAGGCTGGCCACGCTGACCTGATAGCGCACAGCAAGCATTGCCAGGGTCTCGCCAGGGCGCACGGTATGTTCACGCGGGCCTTGGGCGATCTTGCCACTGTCGCGTAGCCAGGCGATGTAGGTGCCGGGCGGCGGGTTCTGCTGGAAGTACTGGCGCACACCGGTATGTATCGAGCGGGCCAGGGCCTGCTGGTGGCTGGCAGTCGCCAGCTTGGCGGCTTCATTGTTATTGGAAATGAACCCGGTTTCGACGAGGATCGACGGGATGTCAGGCGACTTGAGCACCATGAAGCCTGCCTGCTCCACGCGCTGCTTGTGCAGCGAGGTGACGCGCCCCATGTTGCCCAGCACCTTCTGCCCAACATTGAGGCTGGAGCTGAGCGTTGCGGTCATCGACAGGTCGAGCAGCACCCCGGCCAGCATGCGGTCCTTGTCGTCGAGGCTGACGTTGCCGGCACCGCCGATCAGGTCAGAGCGGTTTTCCGTGTCGGCCAGCCAGCGCGCCGTCTCGGAGGTGGCACCGCGGTCGGACAGGGCGAACACCGAAGCGCCAAAGGCGGCACGCGAGGGCGCGGCGTCGGCGTGGATGGAGATGAACAGGTCGGCGCCTTTCTTGCGCGCGATCTCGGTACGCTTGCGCAGCGGGATGAAGTAGTCACCGGTACGGGTCAGCTCGGCGCGGTAGCCCTTCTCGCCATTGATCTGACGCTGCAGCTCCTTGGCGATCTGCAGCACGATGTCTTTCTCGTGCTGGCCGCGCGAGCCGGAGGCACCCGGGTCTTCACCGCCGTGGCCGGCATCGATGGCGACCACGATGTCACGTTTGCCACTGGGCACCGGCGGCAGCTTGATCGCAGGCTGCGTGGGGGTCACCGGAACAGCCGGCGTGGTCGCGGGGGTTTGCACCGGCGTCGGCGGTGTTGCAGGGGCCGTCGCGGCAATGGCGTCGGCCTCCTGATCGTACAGGTCGACCACCAGGCGGTTGCCGTACTGGGCATTGGGCGCCAGGGTGAAGCTCTTGGGCGTCACCGACTTCTTCAGGTCGACCACCACCCGCAGGTCGGTGGGCGTACGCTGGGCAGAGCGCACGCTGCTGATCGGCGTGTTCGACGTGGACACGTTCAGCGGCGCGGCCAGGGTCGCACCGTTGATGTCGATGACCAGGCGATCGGGTGCGCTGAGGGTGAAGACGCTATGCTGCACGGGGCCAGACAGGTCAAAGACCAGCCGCGTGTTGTCCGGCGCGCGCCACAGGCGCATGCTCTTGACTTGAGTGACGGCCAGAGCGTCAACGGTCACCGCTGTCAACAGCAGCCCAACGACAGCGACCAGTGCGCGTATGCGCATACCTACCCCACTTTCTGTTTTTAGTGTTTGGCCAGCGCAGTGCACCAGGCCTCGCCGCGAGCCCCCTGCGGCGAAAGGTTCAGCGAGCGTCCGCCCGCTTGGGGGCTTATGGTAATGGTCAGGTCAGGCTTTGGCAAAACGCCCGCCCCCTTTTGTGGCCACTCGAACAGGCACAGCGGGTCGCCCTCGAAGTAGTCACGAATGCCCATGTACTCCAACTCCTCCGGATCGACCAGGCGGTACAGGTCGAAATGGAAGGCCCGCACCTCACCGATTTCGTATGGCTCGACCACGGTGAAGGTGGGGCTTTTCACTGCACCGGTATGGCCCAGGCCGCGGATCAAGCCTCTGGACAGCGTAGTTTTGCCAGCGCCCAGGTCGCCTTCGAGAAAGATCACGCCGTGACCGCCGGTCACCTCGGCCAGGGTTGCGCCAAATGCGACAGTGGCCGCTTCATCGGCCAGAAACAGGGTTATGCCAGACACGCAGAATGCTCCTCCAACAACTCACGAATGACCGGCGCCAGATCACTGGCCGCCAGCCCTCTACCTTTGACGCCGAGGCGCTCGCCCGCACAGGCATGCAGCCATACCCCAAGACACGCGGCCTGCCAGGCATCCAGCCCCTGTGCCAGCAGCGCCGCCAGCACGCCGGTCAGCACATCGCCCAAGCCTGCCCCGGCCATCGCCGGGTGCCCGCGCTCGCACAAGGCCAGTTGGCCCGCAGGGTCGGCCACCAGCGTACCGGCCCCTTTGAGCACACAGACGCTGGCATAGCGGCGCGCCAGCTTGCGCGCCGCCCCTGGCCGGTCGGCCTGTACCGCCTCGGTGGAGATACCCAGCAGCCGCGCCGCCTCCCCGGGGTGTGGGGTGAGGATACTGCCACTGGGCAATGCCAGCGGTGTGCGCGCCAGCAGATTCAACGCATCGGCATCCCACACCTGTGGCCGCTCGGCATTGGCTACCGCCGACAACAGGCTACGCCCCCAGGCGGCCTGGCCCAGGCCCGGGCCGACCACCAGCACCGAGGCGCGCTCCAGCACACCTATCAGTTGGTTGGCCGAACTGACCCCCAGGCACATGCACTCAGGCATGCGCGTAAGGCCTGCAGCGACGTGTTCGGGCCGCGTCGCCACGCTGACCAGCCCCGCGCCGCATCGTAAGGCAGCCTCGGCGCTGAGCAGCACTGCGCCACCGGTCCCCAGGTCGCCGCCCACCACCAGCACATGGCCAAAGTCGCCTTTATGGGCATGTGCGGGCCTTGCAGGCAGGTGCGCGACGGCCACGCTGCTGAGCAGTTGCGGGGCATGGCTTGGGTGTTTGGTCTGGGGCATGGGGTCAAAGGCTCCAATGTCTGGCAGAATTATACGCACCTGAGCCCGTATTGCCTGCCCATCCATGTCCGCCTGCACACTTGACCTCGCCGCACTGGCCCTGTCCATCAAGGATTGGGGCCGCGAACTCGGTTTTGCCCACGTTGGCATCGCCGGGGTCGACCTTGGCGAACACGAACATCACCTGCAACGCTGGCTTGAGGCCGGCTACCAGGGCGAGATGGAATACCTGAGCGCACATGGCAGCAAACGTGCCCATCCCGACCAGCTCATCCCCGGTACGGTGCGCGTGGTTTCTCTACGCATGGACTATCTGCCTGGCGACACGCAGATGGCACAACGCCTGGCCCAACCAGAAAAGGCCTACGTGTCACGCTATGCCCTCGGCCGGGACTACCACAAGCTGGTGCGCAAACGCGTACAGCACCTGGCCGATCGCATTCAGGAAGACATCGGCCCGTTCGGCTACCGGGCCTTCGTCGACAGCGCGCCCGTGCTGGAAAAAGCCATAGCCGAGCAGGCCGGGCTGGGCTGGATCGGCAAGAACACCCTGCTGCTCAATCGCAAGGCGGGCAGCTACTTCTTCTTGGCCGAACTGTTCGTCGATCTGCCGCTTCCGGTGGACGATGCCCATGCCAGCGAGCACTGCGGGCGCTGCCAGGCCTGCCTGGACATCTGCCCGACCAAGGCCTTCGTCGGGCCTTACGTGCTGGACGCCAGGCGCTGCATTTCCTACCTCACCATCGAGCTCAAGGGCGCCATCCCCGTCGAGTTGCGCCCAATGATGGGCAACCGGGTGTTCGGTTGCGATGATTGCCAGATCGTCTGCCCCTGGAACCGCTTTGCCCGGCCAACACAGGAAAACGACTTCCAGCCGCGGCATGGCCTGGAGAATGCCGAACTGGCCGAGATGTTTCTGTGGGACGAAAAGACCTTTTTGCGCAAGACCGAGGGTGGGCCGCTGCGGCGGGCGGGGTATGAGCGCTGGCTGCGCAACCTGGCGGTGGGCCTGGGCAATGCGCCTTCGACGATTCCGGTGCTGGAGGCATTGAAAGCGCGACGGGAGGACCCGTCGGAGCTGGTGCGCGAGCATGTGGAGTGGGCCCTGGGGCAGCACCAGGCGCGCCAGGCCTGAAGGCGCAGGCTTTTTTGCAGGCGTTGCTACGGAGCAGCCTGCGCTATGTCACTGCTGGTCGTTGTAGTGAAACTTCGGCATTTCCCAATGGAACCGGATCGCCAAAAGCCGCACCAGAAATCCACCAAACAAGGTCAGCAGCATGGCCTGCTCAGCCGGCACCTTGAAATACACGCACCCCAGGTAGAACCAGGCGGCCGCGAACGACACGCTGGCATACAGCTCACGGCGGAACACCAACGGAATATCGTTACAGAAAATATCCCGCAAGATTCCGCCAAACACCCCGGTAATCACCCCACTGATCGACGCCACCAGCATGCCCTGCCCCATCTCCAGCGCAGTCATACACCCAATCAGGGTAAAGGCCACCAACCCCAGGGCGTCGAGCACCAGAAACAGCGAGCGCAGGCGGCGCATCATCGGCGCGATGAAAATCGTCAGCAGCGCAGCAAAGCTGGTCAGCACCAGGTACTCCGGGTGTTTTACCCAGGTCAGCGGGTAGTGGCCGAGCAGCACGTCACGCACCGAGCCGCCCCCCAGGGCGGTGACGCAGGCGATCAGCACCACACCAAACCAATCCATGCCGCGGCGGCCGGCTGACAGGGCGCCGGTCATGGCCTCGGCGGTGATGGCGACAAGGTAGAGCATCAACAACATGGCGCGGGTCCGTGCGGGAAAGGCGCGCAGTCTAACCAGTTGCCCAGGGCACCAAAAGGGGGCGCAGGCAGTTTATCTGCGCCCTTGCGGCTCACACCTTGATGAAGTGCTCGCGGTAATGGCGCAGCTCGGCAATGGACTCGCGGATATCGTCCAGCGCCAGGTGGGTGCTGCCCTTCTTGAAACTGTCACGCACCTGCGGCGCCCAGCGCGCAGCCAGCTCTTTCAAGGTGGAAACATCGAGATTGCGGTAATGGAAGTAGTTTTCCAGGTTGCGCATGTGGCGATAGAGGAAGCGGCGGTCCTGGCAGATGCTGTTGCCGCAGATCGGCGACTTGCCTTTGGGCACCCACTGCTCGAGAAAAGCGATGGTCTGCGCTTCGGCCTCGGCCATGCTGACCTTGCTCTGGCGCACACGCTGGGTCAGCCCTGATGCGCCATGGGTGCGGGTATTCCATTCATCCATGCGTGCCAGCACGTCGTCGCTGTGGTGGATGGCGATCACCGGGCCTTCGGCCAGGGTATTGAGTTCGCTGTCGGTGACGATGGTGGCCATCTCGATGATGACGTCATGGTCCGGATCCAGGCCGGTCATTTCCAGATCGATCCAGATCAGGTTCTGTGGGTTGTGCATGAAAGGGCTCCTCGTATAGGCCGTCATAGTAGCCTAGCGGCAGAGGCCTGCGCATTCGCGGTGCAAAGGTAACCAGAATGGTCCACTGCCCGTCGTGCTAAACTGCCTGCCGTTTTCATCCTGCCCACCACGGAACCTACATGGCCAAACGCCAGCTCAATCGCCGCCAGAACTGGCGTATCGAAAAAATCCAGAACGAGCGCGCCGCTCGCGCCGCCAAACGCGAGCAACATGTGCTGCACGAGCTGGAGGGTGGCGACCTGGGGCCGGAGCAACTGGGCCTGGTGATTGCCCACTTCGGTGTGCAGGTGGAGGTCGAGGCGCAGGACGGCGAAACCGCAGGCCAGGTGTTCCGCTGCCACCTGCGAGCCAACCTGCCGGCCCTGGTCACTGGTGACCGCGTCGTCTGGCGCGCCGGCAACCAGGGCATTGGCGTGATCGTCGCGCAGATGCCCCGCAGCACCGAACTGTGCCGGCCAAACAATCACGGCCAGCTCAAGCCGGTGGCCGCCAACGTCGACCTGATCGTGATCGTCTTCGCGCCAGCCCCAGAGCCGCATCCGAACCTGATCGACCGCTACCTGGTCGCAGCCGAGCACGCCGGCATCCGCCCGCTGCTGCTGCTGAACAAGGCCGACCTGATCGATGACGAGAACGGCCCGGCCCTGCACGCCCTGCTCGAGGTATACCGCGAGCTGGGCTACCCGCTGCTGGAGGTCTCGGCGCACCACGGTGACGGCATGCAGCGCTTGCAACAGCTGCTGGACGGCCACATCAGCGTGTTCGTCGGCCAGTCAGGCGTCGGCAAGTCGTCCCTGGTCAACAGCCTGCTGCCTGACGCCGGCACGCGCGTAGGCGACCTTTCCGAATGGTCAGGCCAAGGCACGCATACCACCACTACCGCACGCCTCTACCATTTCCCCAATGGCGGTGACCTGATCGACTCGCCGGGTATCCGTGAATTCGGCCTTGGCCACGTCAGCCGTAGCGACGTGGAAGATGGTTTCATCGAGTTCCGAGACCTGTTCGGCACGTGCCGCTTCCGCGACTGCAAACATGATCGCGAGCCAGGTTGCGCCCTGCTCAAGGCACTGGACGACGGCCGAATCAAACCGCAGCGCATGAACAGCTACCGCTCGATCATTGCCAGCCTGCCGGAAGAAAGTTACTGATTTGTAGGAAAAATTACCGGAGCACGTAGGATCGCTCCGGTTTTTCCGTCATCTATTGTCCAGCTTGCGGCTTTCCCCGATGGTCATGACATCTATCAGGGAGGGCAACCACCATGCCGGTTTTCATCAGTTATCGCCACGAACAGAGGCTTGACGCCTTTATTCTCAATGAGCGCCTGCTGCTGGAAGGGATCACCGCGCAATTGGTGCTGCTTGACAGCGCAGGGCAGACCAGCGAAGACCTCTTCGGCAGCTTCTGCCAGCACATGAACCACGCCACCCATTGGATCGGCCTGCTGCCCGAAAGCGCCGCCGAGGACTGGTGGACAGCCTGGCTGCTAGGGGCTGCGGTCATGGCCTGCCGGCGGGTGGGTTTGTACTACCGAAGTGACGCCGCGCTACCCGATTGCCTGGGCAAATGGCCGGTAATGCGCAAGCAGGCGCATATCGACCTGTTTGTGCGGGCGTATCACGATGAATGCACGTTCGCCCGGGCCATGGCCCTGCCGGGGGTGCGGGGCGGCTGCAGCGACAGGGACAATGCGGATTTTTTCCATGCGGACCTGAAAGCCAAGATCCGCCGGGGGTTTTGAATGGGTCGGGGCCGCTGGGCGGCCCGCCAGGACTTACTGATCCTGGGCTTGATCCATTTTCAGCACGCCATCTTCGAAGATGTTCAGCTTCTGACGCAACTCACGCGGTTGCATGGGCTGATCCCCGGCGCCAGGTGCGGCGGAAGCACCGGGTGCCGTACCCTCAGCCCCCTCAGGCGCTGCTGGCTGAGCATCCGGCTGTGCAGGCGCAGCCTCTGGCGTCCCTTGCTCGCCCTCGATGTTGCGTTGGGCCTTCTTGGTCAGGACGATGATGTCGATACGCCGGTTGACCGGGTTGAACGGGTTCGCCCGGTCGAACAGCGACGACGAGGCATAACCGACCACCCGCGCCACCTGGCCGTCTGGATAGCCACCGGCGACCAGCGCACGGCGTGCCGCGTTGGCGCGGTTGGCAGACAGCTCCCAGTTGCCGAACTCGCCGGCTCCCGAATAAGGCTTGGCATCGGTATGGCCACTGATGCTGATCTTGTTCGGAACGGACTTGATGGTGTCGGCCATGGCCAGCAGGATGTCTTCGAAATACGGCTGCAAACGCGCGCTGCCGATGTCGAACATCGGCCGGTTTTCCGCGTCCATGATCTGGATGCGCAGGCCGTCCTGGGTGATCTCGAAGAGGATCTGGTCCTTGAACTTCTGCAGTTGCGGGTTTTCCTCAACCTTGTTCTGCAACTCCTGCAGCAGCAACTCGAGGCGCTCACGCTCGACCTGTTCGGCCATGGTCTCGACCTGATCCTTGTCCAGCTGGATGCTGGTGTCAGGCGTCGGCTCGGACTTCTGCTCCGGGTTGATGGTCTTTTCCGGTGCCAGCTGCGGCGAACCGCCCAGGTCGATGATGTAGGGCGTGCCACTCTCGGAGAAACCGATCGGGTCCTTGAAGTAACCGGCAATGGCGATCTTCTGCTCCGGGGTCGCCGTGGACAGCAACCACAGCACCAGGAAGAACGCCATCATGGCCGTGGCGAAGTCAGCGAATGCGATCTTCCAGGCGCCACCGTGGTGGCCATCGCCAAAGCGCTTGACGCGCTTGATGATGATGGGCTGATTGTTCTCCATGGCTTAGCGACCGCGGACCGCTTGTTCCAGCTCGGCAAAGCTCGGACGGTGCGCCGGGTAAAGCACCTTGCGCCCGAATTCCACGGCCAGCGATGGTGGCATGCCGGAGGCCGAGGCCACCAGCGAGGCCTTGATCGCCTCGTACACGTTGATTTCTTCCTTGGCGTCATGGCGCAAGGCGTTGGCCAGCGGACCAAAGAAGCCATAGGCGGCAAGAATACCGAAGAAGGTACCGACCAGCGCGGCCCCCACGTGCAAGCCGATCGACTTCTGGTCGCCCTCACCCAGCGACGCCATGGTCACCACGATACCCAGTACCGCCGCAACGATACCGAAACCTGGCATGCCGTCGGCAATGCCGTTGACCGCATGGGACGGGTGCTCGAGCTCTTCCTTCATGCTCAGCAGTTCCATGTCGAACAGGCCTTCGAGTTCGTGAGGTGCCATGTTGCCGGTGGACATGATGCGCAGATAGTCGCAGATGAATGCCGTCATGCGCTCGTCACCGAGCACCGCAGGGTACTTGGCGAAGATCGGGCTGGCCGCGGCATCTTCAATATCGCTTTCGATGGCCATCATGCCTTCACGACGGCTCTTGTTGAGGATCTCGTATACCAGGCCCAATACTTCCAGATAGAACGTATGGGTGAACCGGGTCCCGAACATCTTCAGCGACTTCTTGATTACATGCATGGTCATGTAACCAGGGTTGGCCTGCAGGAACGCGCCAAAGGCCGCACCGCCGATGATCAGCACTTCGAACGGCTGGATCAGCGCCGCGATCTTGCCGTGAGAGAGCACATACCCGCCGAGCACGCTCGCGAATACGACGATGATGCCGATAATTTTAGCCATAGGTTCAAAGCACTTGCTGTCGTGGTCAGGGTGAGGAACGTGAGCTTTAAAACTCTTCTTCTACTTATCGGCAGATCTGCGCCAGACTATAGCCACTAAAAGCGAAAAGCCAGTTCGGACTGATGTCAAAATGCCAATGGAAACCAAGGTGCCCACTCAGAATCCGCGTACGCTAGAGGCCTGGGTAAAGCTGCTGGACGGTATTCGCGTACCGGTGCCAAAGCAGAGTTATGACCGGGTCTCGAGCGCCATCAACGATAGCCGCCGCTCCCTGCGTGACATCGCCGAACTGATGCAGGACAGCCCGGCCCTGGTGCTGTCGGTGATGCGCGAAGCCAATCACCCGGCCAACGCCAGCCAGGCCGAACCCGCTGAAAGCCTGGAAATTGCCCTCAATCGCCTGGGCCTGGCGCGCACCCGGGAGCTGCTCAACCGCTTGCCTGCCCTGCCGGACGACGACATCCCGCCCGTGCTGCGCCAGTTTCTGCTGATCAGCCAGCACGCCGCGCAGCAGGCCAGCGGGTTGTTCGCCAGCCGCCTGGCACGGTTGTGGCAGGAAATCCACTGGGGCAGCCTGCTGTTCCTATCACCCCTGTGGCCAATGGCCCTGGCCTACCCCAAGCTGCTCGACACCTGGGAGCTTCGAGTGATCCACAAGGGCGAAGAGGCTGCCGAAGTCGAACTTGAGCTGTTTGGCGTGCGCATCATGGCGCTGTGCAAAACCATGGCCGAGCACTGGCGCCTGTCGCAGTGGGTCACCCAGGGCTACCGGTTACTGCTTGAGGAACGTGAGCAACTGGGCCAGGTGCTGAGCATCGCCCGCGACGAAGACTTGCTGAGCCAGCAGCACCGGCTTGACGAGGCGCCCGGCCTGCGCCGCTGGTTCAACCAGCCGGCCAATACCGTTTTGCTGGCCAACAACCTGGCCCTGGCGGCTCAAGTGGGCTGGGACAACCCGCACCTGCTGCGCTGGCAGTTGCTGACCGCGTTGTACCTGCAAACCTCACTGGAAGACGTGCAACAACAGGTTCACCAGCAGGCTGCTGCCAGCGCCCGTCGCCACGCCCGGCATGCGCTGTTCCACCCTGCAGAAGCGCTGCTCTGGCCGTGGCAGCAGCGCCGCCCGCACCCCGATATGCTGACACCGCCGCCACCTTCCAGCGAGGCACTGGGCCGCTGGCGCACGTTGTGCCAGGAGCTTCTGGCCCAGCCCAGCCCATTCGCCAACGCGGTCCACCTGGCCACCCAGGCACGCGAGGCCCTGCTGGCCTGTGGCATGCAGCGCATCATGCTGCTGAGCTTTGACAAGGCCAGCGAGTACCTGCGCGTACAGCAGACTGCCGGCGTGCCCAAAGAAGCTGCCGCCATGGCCCTGCCCGTACCGCAAAGCAAGCTGCTGCAGAAGCTGATGGGCCAGGCGGCGCAACTGCGCCTGACGCCTGACAACCACGCCCAGTTCGCAGCCCTGCTCCCGGCACCCCTGCGGGCTTTCTTCCGGAGCGAGCACCTGCTGCTGCGCTCACTGGCGGTCAATGACCAGGTGCTGATGCTGGTGGTGGCCGACCAGGGCGGCAAACCGCTGGCCGATGTCAGCGTGCAGGCCTTCGGTAAAACCGCGCAATGCATCGAGCGTGCCCTGGCCGTGTTTGCCAACCGCAATGGCTGACCCTTGCGCTACAATCGCCCCTCTTTCCACACTGGAGACCGTGGATGAATGACTTTGCCGGACTGCCGCTGGTGATAGAACCTGCGGACCTGCTGCAGCGCCTGGATTCACCACAACTGATCCTGGTCGACCTTAGCAGCGCCAACCGCTATGTCAGCGGGCACATCCCCGGCGCCCGCTTCGTCGAAGGCAAGCGCACCCAGCTTGGCCTGCCGCCCGCACCTGGGCTGCTGCCGACCATTGGCGACCTGGAAAAACTGTTCGGCGAACTCGGCCACCGCGATGACGCGGTCTATGTGGTTTACGACGATGAGGGCGGTGGCTGGGCCGGGCGCTTCATCTGGATGCTCGATGTCATCGGCCACAAGGCCTACCACTACCTCAATGGCGGCATCCAGGCCTGGCCTGCGGACACGCTTTCAACCGACGTGCCGACGCCGGCGACCACGCCTGTACGCCTGCAGTTGCACGACGAACCGACCGCCACCCGGGAATACCTGCAAAGCCGCCTGGGTGCGGACGATCTGGTCGTCTGGGACGCCCGTGGCCCCCAGGAATACACCGGCGAGAAGGTGCTGGCAGCCAAGGGCGGGCATATTCCCGGTGCGATCAATTTTGAATGGACCGCCGGCATGGACCTCAATGACCACCTGCGCATCCGCAAGGACATCGCTGAAGTCCTGCAGCAACTGGGCATCACCCCTGACAAGGAAGTGATCACCCACTGCCAGACCCACCGCCGCTCCGGTTTCACCTACCTGGTGGCCAAGGCCCTCGGCTACCCACGCATCAAGGCCTACGCCGGTTCGTGGAGCGAATGGGGCAACCACCCGGACACGCCTGTAGAAGTTTAAGGAACCTGCATGAAATCCCGTTTGTTCATCATCAGCCAGTACCTGCTGCCGCACCACCTGCTGTCGCGGCTCGCCGGCTGCGTTGCCGAGTGCCGCGCGCGCTGGTTCAAGAATGCCTTCACCGCCTGGTTTGCCAAGCGCTACCAAGTGAACATGAGCGAAGCGCTGGTCGAAGACCTCACTGCCTACGAGCATTTCAACGCCTTCTTCACCCGCGCCCTCAAGCCAGGTGCGCGCCCACTGGACGAAACCCCGGGCGCAATCCTCTGCCCGGCCGATGGTGCCGTGAGCCAGTTGGGCCCGATCGAGCACGGCCGTATCTTCCAGGCCAAGGGCCACAGCTTCAGTGCCCTGGAGCTGCTCGGCGGCGACCCGGCCCTGGCCGCCCCGTTCATGGGCGGTGAGTTCGCCACCATCTACCTGTCGCCAAAGGATTACCACCGCGTGCACATGCCGCTGGCCGGCACCCTGCGCGAAATGGTGTACGTGCCAGGCCGCCTGTTCTCGGTCAACCAGACCACCGCAGAAAACGTCCCTGAGCTATTCGCCCGCAACGAACGTGTGGTGTGCTTGTTCGATACCGAACGTGGGCCGATGGCCGTTGTGCTGGTCGGTGCGATGATCGTTGCCTCGATCGAGACCGTTTGGGCAGGGCTGGTCACGCCGCCCAAGCGTGAGCTCAAGACATTCCGCTATGACGAAGGCAGCCGCGCGCCAATCCACCTGGAAAAGGGTGCGGAGCTGGGCCGCTTCAAGCTGGGCTCTACGGCCATCGTGCTGTTCGGGCCGGAGCAGGTGAAGTGGGCTGAAGCCTTGGGCGCAGGCTCGGCTACCCGCATGGGCGAGCTGCTGGCGCTACCGGCACAGCCGTGATGGACGCCGGGGTTGCCTTGCAGCCCCGGCTTCTCAGATCAACCGCGGGCGTCGCGGTCACGCAGCCCCAGCAGATACAGCACACCATCCAGCCCAAGGGTCGAAATGGCCTGCTTGGCCGACTGGCGCACCAGCGGCTTGGCACGGAACGCCACACCCAGGCCCGCGAGCGCCAGCATCGGCAGGTCGTTGGCCCCATCACCGACGGCAATGGTCTGTTCCAGTTGCAGACCCTCTTCGATGGCCAACTGCTGCAGCAAATCGGCCTTGCGCTGAGCATCGACGATCGGCTCCACGGCCACGCCAGTCACTTTGCCATCCACCACTTCCAGCTCGTTGGCGAACACATAGTCGATGCCCAGGCGTGCCTGCACCTGCTTGGCGAAGTAGGTAAAACCGCCGGAGAGGATGGCAGTCTTGTAGCCCAGGCGCTTGAGTTCGGCGAAGAGGTTCTCGGCACCTTCTGTCAGGCGCAGGGACGCCCCGATCTCGTCCAGCACGCTGACATCCAGGCCCTTGAGCAGCGCCATGCGCTCCTTGAAGCTGGCGCGGAAGTCCAGTTCGCCACGCATCGCACGCTCGGTGATGGCCGCCACCTGCTCGCCGACACCGGCCGCCTTGGCCAGCTCATCGATGACCTCGGCCTCGATCAACGTCGAGTCCATGTCGAATACCGCCAGGCGGCGATTGCGGCGGAACAGGTCGTCCTTCTGGAAGGCGATGTCGATATCGAGCGCTTCAGATACCGCGAAGAAGTCGGCGCGCAATGCCTGGGCATCGCTCGGCTCGCCGCGCACCGAGATTTCGATGGCGGCCTTGCCTTTCTCGCTCTGGCCATTGAGCGCAACACGGGCGGACAAACGCTCGATACGCTCGATGGTCAGGCCATACTGGCTGATGATCGCACTGACCCGTTGCAACTGCTCAGGGGTGATCTTGCGGCTGAGCAGTGTGGCGATGTAGCGCGCCTCGCCCTGGCCATCGGCCCAGTGCTGGTAATCTGCCTCGGAAATCGGCGTGTAGCGGGCCTGCAGGTTCAGCTCATGGGCCTTGGATTGCACGCTCTGCAACAGGCTGGTGGCCACTTCGTTGTCCGGAATATCGACCAGAATGCCGAACGACAGCGTGCCGTGCATGACCGCCAGGCCGATGTCGAGGATGTTCACACCGCCCTGGAGCAGGACGCCGGTGATGGCGGCGGTGAGACCGGGACGGTCCTCACCGGTGATGTTGATCAGAACGATTTCGCGCAAGACCGGGCTCCGATTTCGATGAAAAATGCGCATTCTACCGATTTTCCATGACCATCGGGCGCCAACGATACTTTGCCGACAAAACCGGGGTCGCTATACTGCGCAACACTTTTATGCCATTAAGAGCCGCGCTCTGTGAACCGGCCCACGCCCGTCAAACCAGACAACTTCTTCCTCATGATCTTCCGTGCCCTGCGCCAACGTCGCATTCCACTGGCACTGCGCATCGCCAGCACCAACATTTTCCTGGTGGCGCTGGCGTTGGTGATCTATGCCTGTGTGATGGGCCTGCAGTTCAAGCAGGCCATGCACGAACAGGCGGACGCCCTTGGCCAGAGCCTGACCACCCAGACCGCCACCTCGGCGACTGAGCTGCTGGTGTCCAACGACATCCTCAGCCTCAACGTACTGCTGGGCAACCTGGTGAAAAACCCGCTGGTTGCCCATGCGGCGATCTACAGCGTGGACAACCGCATCCTCGCCGAGGCTGGCCAGCGCCCCCGCAATAGCCTGCTGGGTGAGGCAGAGGGCCTGTACCAGACCAAGATCACCTTCCAGGACGTTACCGCCGGGCAGTTGCGCATCAGCCTGGACATGAGCCAGTTCCAGCAGCCGATGCTGATCAGCCTGCAAAGCATGGGCATCCTAGGGGCGATCCTGCTGGCCCTGGCGTTGAGCCTGAGCCTGCGCCAAGGCCGTCACATCACCTTGCCGCTGCTGCAACTGCGCGTGTGGCTACGCGACCCGCACCCTTACACTCCGGCGATCGACCGCCAGGATGAGATCGGCGACATTGCCCGCCAGTTGCACGCGCGCCTGGCCCCGCCGCCACCGCCAGAGCCCGAGCCCGAGCCTGAGGAAGAAGAGGACGAGGACGACTTCGACGATCTGCACGAAGCCGCGCCACCCGCCAAGCCCGCACCGCGCGCCAAGGTCTCAGCAGCGCAAGCAGACGAAGACGAAGACGAAGACGACGCAGCCTTCGCGGGACTGCTGGACGAAGAAAGCGCGCCCAAGGCGGCCGTGGTCGAGTCGGACGAGCCGCAGAACAGCGCAGTGTTGGCCGTGCAGCTGGGCTCTCAGGAGCAACTGCGCCGCCTGCCACGTACGCGCCTGACCGAGTTGCTGGAGCGTTATCGCGACTGCCTGGAACAGGCAGCTTCACTGTACGAAGGCGAAACCCACACGCTCAACGACGGCAGTACGCTGGTGCTGTTCCACAGCCGCGACTGCGGCGAGGACTACCTGACCAATGCCATCTGCTGTGGCGAGTTGCTGCGCGCCTTGGGCCACGCCCTGCAGATCGAGGTGGCCGACAGCGGCATTACTCTGCAACTACAGCTTGGCCTGGCCTTGGGCGATGACCTGCAGGGGCTGGAGCAGGTCGACCTGTTGATGGCCGAGAAAGCCCAGGACGCTCTGGCGCTGTCGCAACACAGCCGCAACCTGCTGCTGGTCGAGCGGCAGATCAGCGATGACGCACTGATTCGCCAGCGCGCGCGGATTCGGCCAATCGCCAGCCCTGAGGGGGCATGCTGTGTGGAGCGGTTGATGGAGCCTTACCCATCGATGCTGGAGCGCCAGTTGGCGCGCATGCACGAGCGCCGGGCCTGATACTTAGGCGGGTCAACCTGCTCCTGCAGGCTGTCCGCTAACTTCAGGACGGGACAAGCCCCACAAAAAAGCCCGCACATGTGCGGGCTTTTTTGCGCCTGGCGGAACTATCAGAACCGATAGACTTCCATATCTGTGCGAATCGGCGAAGCCATGGGGATCTTCGACTTCTCTGGCTCTTTTTTGACCTGTACCGGAGCGGCGGGCCGCTTGGGTGCCTCTTCGGCAACCGCCGGCTGATTAGCCAGTGGCTTGACCGCCGTGCTCAGTTGCTCTGCCAGCTTCTGCAGCAATTGGCCTTGGGCCTGCACCTGCGAAGACTCGGTCCCCTCGTGCTGCTGCTCGAGGTGAACGATACGGTTGTCACGCACATTGCCGCGACGATCGAGCAAACGCCATTGGGCGTCTAGAATCGCCGGCTGGTTTTTGCCGGAATCCAGGCGGGTGATCGACAGCAATACCTGCACATCAGGCGAGAAGCCGGTGCTGGCCGGCGCCAGCACCACGCGCTGGCTGTCCAGGCGCCAGGCGAGTTGGCGTACCAGCAACTGGTCGATATCCGCCGACAGGCTGCCGGCCCAACGACCGTCGGTCGCCGAACTCAGGCTACCATCGGCTTGACGTTGCAAGAATGTTTCGCGCTGCAAGTAATCGGCGACCGACACCGGGCCGAGCACCACGGCCATGCCTGCACTCTGTGAAGGCTGGCCAGGATCACCGCTGTCGAGCTGATACAGGGCAACCGGCTGATGCATGCTGCACCCACCCAGCCCTAGCAAGCCCGTCATCAACAGCGCAAATGGAAGGCGCAGAAATTTCATTCATCCCATCCAGGCGGTCGCCACCAGGCTTACCGCAGTGATACTGATATAAATTCAATCGGGCACACAGCCACGCTGGCACCGCAGGGGCACTATCATCCGCGAAATGTCGGTCCGACTCCAGCATTTCTGCCTGGAACGGCGTTGAAATTGCCGCCCCAGACATTTCACAACATTACGCCGGCGCTTCGACCTGCAACCCGTCGACACGCTGGAAGCCGCGTGGCAGCTTGCTGCCGCGCCGACCGCGTTCACCCTTGTAATGCTCAAGGTCGTCTGGCTTCAGCGACAGGGTACGCTTGCCCGCTTGCAGTACAAGGGTCGCACCCTCGGCGATCACCGCCAAGTCTGTAACATATTCTTCACGACTGGCGACCCGATCACCGGGCACGCCGATGATCTTGTTGCCCTTGCCTTTGCCCAACTGGGGCAGATCGGCGACCTTGAACACCAGCAAGCGGCCCTCGGTGGTCACTGCCGCCAGCCAGTCCTGTTCACGGTTGGCCACCGGGCGCGGGCTGATGACCTTGGCCCCGTTCGGCAGGCTGAGCAGCCCCTTGCCGGCCTTGTTCTTGGCTTGCAGGTCTTCACCCTTGACCACGAAGCCATAGCCCGCATCGGAAGCCACCACGTACAACGCATCGTCTTCCGGCAACAGCACGCATTCGAAGGTGGCGCCCGGCGGAGGCGCGAGGCGCCCGGTCAGCGGCTCGCCCTGGCCACGCGCCGATGGCAGGGTATGGGCCGCTACCGAATAACTGCGCCCGGTGGAGTCGATCAGTACGGCAAACTGGTTGGAGCGCCCCGCGGCTGCGGCCTTGAAGCCATCGCCTGCCTTGTAGGACAGGCCCGTGGCGTCGATATCGTGACCTTTGGCGCAGCGCACCCAGCCCTTTTCCGACAACACCACGGTGACCGGCTCGGTCGGCATCAGTTCGTTTTCCGACAGCGCCTTGGCCTCTGCCCGCTCGACGATCGGCGAACGGCGGTCGTCGCCGTAGGTTTCGGCGTCCTTGATCAGTTCGCTGCGGACCAGCTTGCGCAGCTTGGCATCGCTGCCGAGCAGGGCCAGCAGCTTGGCCTGCTCCTTGAGCAACTCGTCCTGCTCGCCGCGGATTTTCATCTCTTCCAGGCGCGCCAGTTGGCGTAGGCGGGTTTCGAGAATGTAATCGGCCTGGATTTCGGTCAGGTCGAAACGGGCGATCAGGGCCTGCTTGGGATGCTCCTCGGTGCGAATGATGTGAATCACTTCATCCAGATTGAGGAACGCTGTGAGCAAACCTTCCAACAGGTGCAGGCGCTTCTCGACCTTGTCCAGGCGGTGCTGCAGGCGGCGACGAACGGTACCGATGCGGAATTGCAGCCACTCCAGCAGCAATGCACGCAGGTTTTTCAGCTGCGGTCGACCGTCCAGGCCGATGATGTTGACGTTGACCCGGTAGCTGCTTTCCAGGTCGGTGGTAGCGAACAGGTGCTGCATCAGCTCGTCGGCGTCCACGCGGTTGGAGCGCGGAATAATGACGATACGGCAAGGGTTCTCGTGGTCCGACTCGTCACGCAGGTCGGCGACCATCGGGAGTTTCTTGGCCTGCATCTGCGCGGCAATCTGCTCCAGCACCTTGGCCCCGGATACCTGGTGCGGCAAGGCGGTGACGACAATGTCGCCATCCTCGACCCGGTACACGGCACGCATGCGGATCGAACCACGGCCGCTTTCGTAGATCTTGAGGATCTCGGCACGGGGCGTGATGATCTCGGCTTCGGTCGGGTAGTCCGGACCCTGGATGTGCTCGCACAACTGCTCGAGGGTGGCCTTGGGCTCGTCGAGCAGGCGCACGCAGGCGCTGGCCACTTCGCGCAGGTTGTGCGGCGGCACGTCGGTGGCCATGCCCACGGCGATGCCCGTGGTGCCGTTGAGCAGGATGTTCGGCAGGCGCGCCGGCAGCACAGCCGGCTCCTGCAGGGTGCCGTCGAAGTTCGGCACCCAGTCCACGGTGCCTTGGCCCAGTTCGCCGAGCAACACTTCGGAGTAGCGCGACAGGCGTGCCTCGGTATAACGCATGGCGGCGAACGACTTCGGATCGTCCGGGGCCCCCCAGTTACCTTGCCCATCGACCAGCGTATAGCGGTAGCTGAACGGCTGCGCCATCAGCACCATGGCTTCGTAGCAAGCCGAGTCGCCATGGGGGTGGAACTTGCCGAGCACGTCGCCGACGGTGCGCGCCGACTTCTTGTGTTTGGCATCGGCATCGAGCCCCAACTCGCTCATGGCATAGACGATGCGTCGTTGCACAGGCTTGAGGCCGTCGCCGATGTGCGGCAAGGCCCGGTCCATGATCACGTACATGGAATAGTTGAGGTAGGCCTGTTCGGTGAAGTCAGCCAGTGAACGGCGTTCAACGCCGTCGAGGCTGAGTTCCAGTGAGTCGCTCATGCGGGCCTCGTCATTTCAGGTTCTGGCGCAGCAGCATGGTGCCGCCGCGCTGGGTAAATTCAAGTTGTTTCAGGGCGCTCATGCCCAGCAGCACCGTCTGGCCATCGAGCCCGGGCACGACCAGGGCGCGCACGTCCCGCAAGTGGATGTCGCCCAGTTGCACGCTGTCCAGGCGGGTGCGGTAGCCTTCGGTACGACCGTTCGCCGTGCTGAGCGTGACCGGGCTGCCCCGCTGCAAGCGCAGGTCGCCGGCCAGCGTTTCGGGGACCGCGACGTCGGTGGCGCCGGTGTCGAGCATGAAATGCACCCCCTGGCCATTGATCGCGCCGTCCATCACGAAGTGGCCCTGGTCATTGCCCAGCAGGCGCACTTCGATAAAACCTTCGCCATGCTCGGACTGCACCTGGGTATTGGGGTTGCGCTCACGCGCTTCCCACTGCCCGAAAAAGCGCGTGGCCAGGAACATTGCCGCCGCCCAGGGGACAATCATCAGTACCCTGCCGGCCCGCTTGCCGGCTGGCTGACTCATGGCCTGGCACTCCAGCCACCTTCCGGTGCCTCGAAGCGCCAGACGATCGGCCGGCCTTCACCATCGGCGCGGTCACCGTTGTTGTTGTCGATACCAATCCAGGCACCCTTGGCATCGATCACCAGGGCTTCTGCCAGGCCGAACGGCTGATCGTAGCGGCGCTCAGGGACCAGAGCTTCTGCGGCGAACGACCAGCAGCGCTCGACCTTGCCGCTGTCGGCATCACGACGGCAGACGCGGAAGGCATTGCGCTCGAGCGTGAACAGCTTGCCCTCGAACCAGGCCAGGTCGGCGAAATCACGCGAAAGCGCACGGGCATTGGGCATCTGTGGCGGCTGCATCTCGACGCCAGCCTCGCTCAGCAGGACGCAACTGCGCCCACAGGTCCACACCGACTGCTGCCGCTCGATGGCCACCAGACCGCGACGCTCGCGCTCGGCGGCCAGCCACAGGCGATCACCTGCCGGGTTGATCGCAAGACCTTCAAACAAGGCATTGAAGTGCAGCAGCATGCCACTGCCACGGGCCTGGCGCACCATGGCCGGGTCGATTTTCAGCCAGTCGGGCTCGCCTTCGACCGGCAGTTGCAGCACCGCCGCATGGGCCTCGCTGACCAGATAGAAGTTACCGGCCTGATCGCAGGTGATGCCTTCGTAATCCAGCTCGCCACCGCGGATGTACGACGCCGCCCAGTTACGCACCTTAAGGCCCCAGGGCAAGCCGCTCTCCGGTACCGGTGGCGGGGTGAACGTCAGCGGCTGCGCGCGCCATGTCGTCGCTTGCTGGTCGAAACGGTAGATACGGTCGTCATCACGGTCGGAAACACCCCACAGGGCTCCGCGGCACATGGCCAGCCCCGAGAGGTTGCCACCGCGCATACCGTCGACCGGATGCTCTGAAGCCAGTTTCAGCTCGGGCCAGTTGCCTGCCAGGCTCGGCAGGGCAACCAACGCGAGAAACGCGGCGGCGAACAGACGAATCAAACCAGGACCTCGGCGAGGTTGCCTTTGGTCTCCAGCCAGCTCTTGCGGTCGCCAGCGCGCTTCTTGGCCAGCAGCATATCCATGATTTCAGTGGTGCCTTGCAGGTCGTCCAGGGTCAGTTGCACCAGGCGCCGCGTGTTCGGGTCCATGGTGGTTTCGCGCAGTTGTGGCGGGTTCATTTCACCCAGGCCCTTGAATCGCGTCACCTGCGGCTTGCCGCGCTTCTTCTCGGCCACCAGACGGTCGAGGATACCGTCCCGCTCGGCCTCGTCGAGGGCGTAGTAGATCTCCTTGCCCAGGTCGATGCGATACAGCGGCGGCATGGCGACGTACACATGGCCGGCCTCGACCAGCGGGCGGAAATGCTGGACGAACAAGGCGCACAGCAAGGTGGCGATATGCAGGCCGTCGGAGTCGGCGTCGGCGAGGATGCAGATCTTGCCATAGCGCAGTTGCGACAAATCGGCGGCACCGGGGTCCACGCCAATGGCTACGGCGATGTTGTGCACTTCCTGGCTGGCCAGGACTTCGCCGCCGTCCACTTCCCAGGTGTTGAGGATCTTGCCGCGCAGCGGCAGGATCGCCTGGAACTCCTTGTCCCGCGCCTGCTTGGCCGAGCCACCGGCAGAATCGCCCTCGACCAGGAACAGCTCGGCGCGCATCGGGTCCTGGCCGGCACAGTCGGCCAACTTGCCGGGCAATGCCGGGCCTTGGGTAATACGCTTGCGCTCGACCTTCTTGCTCGCCTTGAGGCGACGGCCGGCATTGCTGATGGCCAGTTCGGCCAATTGCATACCTAGCTCAGGGTGCGCATTGAGCCACAGGCTGAAGGCGTCCTTGACCACGCCGGAAACGAACGCCGCAGCCTCGCGCGAGGACAGGCGCTCCTTGGTCTGCCCGGAGAACTGCGGCTCCTGCATCTTCATCGACAGGACGAAGGTAATACGCTCCCACACGTCTTCCGGTGCCAGCTTGACCCCGCGCGGCAGCAGGTTGCGGAACTCGCAGAACTCGCGCATGGCATCGAGCAGGCCCTGGCGCAGGCCGTTGACGTGGGTGCCGCCCTGGGCGGTGGGGATCAGGTTGACGTAGCTTTCCTGAACACTGTCACCGCCTTCGGGCAGCCACAGCAAGGCCCAGTCCACGGCTTCCTTGTTGCCGGCCAGGCTGCCGCAGAACGGCTCGTCCGGCAGGCGCTGGAACTCGCTGACCGAGTCCACCAGGTAGGAGCGCAGGCCATCCTCGTAGTGCCACTCGACCTTCTCGCCGCTGGCCTTGTCCTCGAAGCTGACCAGCAGGCCCGGGCACAAAACGGCCTTGGCCTTGAGCACGTGCTTGAGGCGGCTGATGGAAAACTTCGGCGAATCGAAGTACTTCGGATCAGGGCTGAAGTACACGCTGGTACCGGTGTTGCGCTTGCCGACGCTGCCCACCACCTCCAGCTCGCTGGCCTTGAAGCCATCGGCGAAGGTCATCTGGTACTCATTGCCGTCGCGCTTGACGCGCACCCGCACCTGGGTCGACAGGGCGTTGACCACCGAGATGCCCACACCGTGCAGGCCGCCTGAAAACTGGTAGTTCTTGTTGGAGAACTTGCCGCCAGCGTGCAGCTTGGTGAGGATCAGCTCGACCCCGGACACACCCTCTTCGGGGTGGATATCCACCGGCATGCCGCGGCCATCGTCGCTGACCTCCAGCGAATGGTCGGCGTGGAGAATGACCTGCACCGAACGGGCGTGGCCCGCCAGGGCTTCGTCGACACTGTTGTCGATGACTTCCTGGGCCAGGTGGTTGGGCCGGCTGGTATCGGTGTACATGCCCGGCCGCTTGCGGACCGGGTCAAGGCCCGAGAGGACTTCGATGGCGTCTGCGTTATAGGCGCTAGCGCTGGGATTGGCCATGGGTTCTCGTCGTCAGTCTGGTGAATGCAAAAAAGATCAAAATACAGAAAAATCGAGCGCCGCATATTGCCCGCGGGCAATCCCGGCAAAGGCAAGCAGCGCCGGCATCTGCTCGGCAAAGCCTTGGTAACTGTGGTCACCACCGGCCTGGATACGCAAGGCACAGGCACGGTAAAAGCGCTCGGCGTGGCGATAATCCAGGGTTTCATCGGCGGTCTGCAACCACACCTGATAGCGGCCTGGAGCCTCGGGTGCCGGGACTTCCAGCTCGGCCAGCGCCTGCACGTGGTCGTGTGTCAGCTCCCAGGTTTCATCGGTGTAATGGTTGCGCTGGGTGCCCAGGTAGCCGTCGAAGCGTTTGTGCGGGGTTACCGCAGGGTTGACCAACAGGGCCTTCAAGCCGTGGCGCTCGGCCAGATAGGTGGCATAGTAGCCGCCGAGCGAACTGCCGACCAGCAGGGGGGCACCTAGCTCGGCGATGGCGGCTTCGAGCTGCGCGATGGCCTGGCGTGGGTGATGGTGCAAGGCGGGAACGCGCAACTGAGCCGACAGCCCTAGCTGCTGCATCACGGCCTCGAGCTGGCGCGCCTTGGTCGAAAGCGGCGAGCTGTTGAAGCCATGGATATAGAGGATTGAACCCGACATGCTGCCCCCGGAATCTTTGGCTTCGCGCCCGATGGTGCAGGCGCAGGGATGCGCAGTGTAGCGTGTTCGCCGTGTTTTGGCGCACCGACGGGGGTTTCGCAACAATTTCTTCCAGTTGCCAGCAGCTCAACCCCCGTCCGCGGATAACTGCCTGCGGCTAGTAGCCTGGGCTGTCGAAGTCGAGCCTCACCTCGAAGTCCCGGGCCCGCTCCACCCCGGTCTCCACCCGTCCGTCAGGGTGCAGACGCAGCCAGCGATACCCCGGTTGCTCCTCGCTCACCCTGAAGTCTTCGCTGCGCGCCGCGAACTGGATGCAGGTCGAGGGCGTAGCCAGCAGGCGCACGCCATCACGCAGCTCGTCCCATTCCTGATGAATATGCCCCCAGAGCAGTGCCTTGACCTGTGGATAACCCTTCAACCGCTGCAGCAGTTCAGCGCCATTGCGCAAGCCGATCGGCGCAATCCAGGCACAGCCGATGTCCACCGGCTGATGGTGACAGCACACCAGGCAATGGCGCTCGCCCGCTGACTGCAGGGCCTCGTTGAGTAGCTGCAACTGGTCTTGCTCAAGCTGCCCATGGGTCGCCCCCGGCACCGCAGAATTGAGCATCACCACCCGCCATTGGCCAATGTCGGTGACCGCCTGCACCAGCTCGGGCGCCACCACGGCCATCACCTTGGCTTCATCGTGGTTACCCGGCAACCAGCGCGCCGGCGCGGCGAACTCGCTGGTCAGCGCGCGGAACGCCTGATACGACGCGACACTGCCATCCTGTGACAGATCGCCCGTGCACAACAGCAGGTCGATGCGCGGTTGCTCGCGACGCACCTGAGCGATCACATGGCGCAGGCTGTCGCGAGTCTTGAGGCCCAGCAGCGTGCCTGCGGGGTCGGCGAACAGGTGCGGGTCGGTCAATTGCACCACGTAGACGGGTGCCTGGGATGGGGATGGGTGCGGCACCGGCCGTCTCCTCATGCGGATTCAGCATGAATTATGGCGGGGGAATGGTTGCGAGCAAACACTCGAAACCGACCGGCATCACATTTCAGCGCACACTTGCCAGTTCGTGACCGCAGGCCAGGCAGTGGCTCAGCCATTCGCCGAGGAACAGGTTGAGCTGGGCCTTTTCATCGGGCTGGTGCATGGCCTCGTTGGGGTACGGATAGATGCTGCGCAGGCGCCGGGTATGCTCGGCACTGACCACTTCGGCCATGCGCGCATCGTGATAAACCTGCACTTCAAGGTGCGGCACCGGCAGCCAGGGTAGACTGTGCTCCTGGCGAACCCGCAGGGTGGTGGTGTACGGGCAGGCCAGCACCACATCAAGTACCAGCACACCCAGCATCTGGTCGCCCTGGGTCATGCCGATGCGCCGCGAGCTTTGGGTAGTGCGCATGTCTGGCAACAGCCGCATGAGCCGGGCGTAGTTGGCCTCGCAGGCTGCTTGCAGCCCGGCCAGATCGACGCGATAACGCTCACGCAGCAGGTTCACTTCCACATACCTCGAACTTCATCTCTGTTGAGCGCCAGCCATTGCAAGCCGATGATGGTCGCCGCATTGCAGATGCGCCCATCGCGCACAGCGTGCAAGGCATCCTCGAACGACCAGACACGCACGCGGATATCCTCGCCTTCTTCTTCCAGACCGTGCAAGCCGCCGGCGCCTTCGCTGCTGCAGCGACCAAGGAACAGGTGAACGTACTCATCGCTGCCGCCGGGCGACGGGAAGTAGCGGGTCATCGGCCACAGCGCGCTGAAGGTCAGCCCGGCTTCCTCCTGGGCTTCGCGATGCGCCACCTCTTCAGGCTGTTCATCCTTGTCGATCAGCCCCGCGACCATCTCGATCAGCCACGGGTTGTCGGCTTTGCCCAGCGCACCGACGCGAAACTGCTCGATCAGCACCACTTCATCACGCTGAGGGTCATAGGGCAGCACACACACGGCGTCGTGGCGCACGAACAGTTCGCGGCTGATCTCCCGGCCCATGCCCCCGGCAAAAAGCTCATGGCGCAGGCGAAGCTTGTCGAGCTTGTAAAAGCCTTGGAAGCAATTGGCCCGCTCGATGATCTGGAAGCCCTTGGGCACTGAATTGAACGTGTCTGACATGGAAATCCTCATGACCTCTGATACCGCATCGCGCCATCCTACTCCGCACGCTTGCCTGTTTCACCCCTTTCCGGCAACCGTTCGCGCAGTCGGGACAGCGCGTCTTGTCTCTGTTAGCTTAGTGGCGAACTGAAGGCCGCGCAGACGGTCAAAGGCCGACTTTCCCTGTTCTGCAAGGATCATCATGACACTTGTCAAACTGACTTCCGTGGCTGTGCTGGCCCTGGCGCTGGGTGCCTGCCAGAGCCTGTTCAGCCCTAATTACCGCGCGCCCCTCGAGGTCAAACGCGACGCCTGGGAACATGTGAAACCCGGATGCAGCGAAACCGACTGCCCATTGGTGAACATCGACACGGTCCACTTCCCTGCCCTGCCGAAGCTCGACGGTATCGTCGAGAAACGCCTGCTGCAGTTGACCGAAGACAATCAGCATGGCACCGCGCCCAGCACCTTGCAGGCCTACGAGCAGCAATACTTGGCCAACGCCGACAAACGCAACAGCAGCTACCTGCAAGCCAAGGTACGCGAGCAGCATGACGGGCTGGTGATCATCGAGTTGTCCAGTTACCTCGACAGCGGCGGCGCGCACGGCATGCCTGGGCGCGCATTCATCAACTATTCGCGCAAGCAGGACAAGGTGTTGACCCTGCAGGACATGCTGGTGCCAGGCCAGGAAGAGACGTTCTGGAAGACGGTCGAAGAATCGCACCGTGCCTGGCTGATCAGCGTCGGCATGGACAAGGACGCCGAGTTCGCCAAGACCTGGCCATTCAAACGGTCGCCGCACATCGCCCTGACGTACGGCGCCGTAGTGGTCAAATATGAAGTCTATGCCATCGCGCCCTACTCCATGGGCCACGTGGAGCTGAAAATCCCCTACCCGCGCCTGAACGGCGTGCTCAAGCCCGAGCTGTTTCCCGGGCGCGGCTGAGGCTCAGTAGCGCATGCAGCCCACCTGCCAGCAACAGTGCTGGCAGCGTGGCGCCCAGCTCCGGTGCTTGCGCGGCGATGGTGTGATAGGCCGCCACCCCCACTGCCCAGGCCAGCAAGGCCTGCCAATGCAGGCCCGCTACCCGCGCAGGGGCATGGCGGCGACGGATCACGTAGTGGTCCATCAGCACCACACCGAACAGCGGCGCGAACACCGAACCGATCAACAGCAGGAAGTTCTCGTACTGGGCCAGCGGCGCCAGCAAGGCGATCAGGGTGCACAGCACGCCGATGGCCAAGGCCAGGTGTTCGACTTTCAGGCGTACCAGCAAGCCGCTTGAAACCGCCGCCGAATGGATATCGGCAAATGCCTTCTCCGATTCGTCCAGCAGGATCAGCAGCAGCGGAATCCCCATCCCGGCGCCCGCCAGGGCCAGCAACAGCGCATTGACCTCGCCACCTGGCGCAAAGGCCAGGGTGTAAGCCACACCCAGGCTCATCAGCCAGGTGTTGCCAATGAAGTAGCCCAGGACAGTGCCACCGAACACACCTTTGCCACTGCGGGCGAAACGTGAGTAATCGCAAATCAGCGGCAACCACGACAAGGGCATGGCGATGACGATGTCGAAGCCTACGGCCAGCGACATCGAACCATCGCCACTACGGTGCCACAGGGCAGTCAGGTCGGCCTTGGCAAAGAGGTTCCAGGTCAGCCACAGGCAAGCGCCCAACAACACCCAGATACCCCATTTGCGCAACACCTTGCGCACGAATGCCAGCGGCCCGGCGACCGCCAGCAGGGTGGCCAGGCCACCGAAGCACAGGGTCCATAACATCGGGCTGTTCCACAGGCTGTCGTCACCGAACGTGCGCGCCCCGAGCAGGCTGGCCGCATCGCGCATGACGATGATTTCGAAGGCGCCCCAGCCCACCAGTTGCAGGAGGTTGAGCAACGCCGGCAGGCGAGCGCCATGGCTGCCCAGGCTCAGGCGCAAGGTGGCCATGGCGGACAGGCCGGTGTCACTGCCGATGACCCCCGCCGCCCCCAGTAGCAGTACACCCACGCCGGTGCCGAGGGCGATGGCCAGTACAGCGCCAGCCAGGCCCAGGCCTGGGGCGAGCATGGCACCCACCTGCAGGACCATCAGGCCAATGCCGAGGGAGAACCAAAGCGAGAACAGGTCGCGGGCGCCGAAGGGGCGCTGGCTGGAAGGGACCGGGTGGTCGGGAGAGAAATGGCTCGGGGTAGTCATTGTTGTGATCGCCGCAAATGTTGAGATAAGCACTGCCCCCAGTGCGGGGGCGGGCTTGCCTGCGAAGGCGTCGGGCCAACCTGTCGTGCTGGCCTGGCTGACGCTTTCGCGGGGCAAGCCCGCACCTACAGGGGTTGTGGAGTGCCTTACACTTTTCTGTACAGCTGGCTGCCTTCCTGACGGAACCGCTCGGCCTGTTCGCGCATGCCTTCTTCCACCGACACATCGGTCGCTTCGATGCGCTGGTTGGCAGCGTATTCACGCACTTCCTGGGTAATCTTCATCGAGCAGAACTTCGGCCCGCACATCGAGCAGAAGTGCGCCACCTTGGCCGATTCCTTCGGCAGGGTCTCGTCGTGGAAGGCGCGTGCCGTGTCCGGGTCCAGGCCCAGGTTGAACTGGTCTTCCCAGCGGAACTCGAAGCGTGCCTTGGACAAGGCGTTGTCACGGATCTGCGCGCCCGGGTGGCCCTTGGCCAGGTCAGCGGCATGGGCAGCGATCTTGTAGGTGATGATGCCGGTCTTGACGTCATCCTTGTTCGGCAGCCCCAGGTGCTCCTTGGGTGTGACGTAGCAGAGCATGGCACAGCCGAACCAGCCAATCATCGCGGCACCGATGCCCGAGGTGATGTGGTCATAACCCGGGGCGATGTCGGTGGTCAGTGGGCCGAGGGTGTAGAATGGCGCCTCGTCGCAGCACTCCAGCTGCTTGTCCATGTTTTCCTTGATCAACTGCATCGGCACATGGCCCGGGCCTTCGATCATGCATTGCACGTCGTGCTTCCAGGCGATCTTGGTCAATTCGCCGAGGGTCTCCAGCTCACCGAACTGCGCCGCATCGTTGGCATCGGCGATCGAGCCCGGGCGCAGGCCATCACCCAGCGAGAAGCTGACATCGTAGGCCTTCATGATTTCGCAGATTTCGTCGAAGTGCGTGTACAGGAAGTTCTCCTGATGATGGGCAAGGCACCACTTGGCCATGATCGAACCACCACGGCTGACGATGCCGGTGACGCGCTTGGCGGTCAATGGCACGTAGCGCAGCAGCACGCCGGCATGGATGGTGAAGTAGTCCACGCCCTGCTCGGCCTGCTCGATCAAGGTGTCGCGGAACAGCTCCCAGGTCAGATCCTCGGCAACGCCACCCACCTTTTCCAAGGCCTGGTAGATCGGCACGGTGCCGATCGGCACCGGCGAGTTGCGGATGATCCACTCGCGGGTTTCGTGAATGTGCTTGCCGGTGGACAGGTCCATGACGGTGTCCGAGCCCCAGCGAATACCCCAGGTCAGCTTGGCCACTTCTTCCTCGATCGAGGAGCCCAGGGCGCTGTTGCCGATGTTGCCGTTGATCTTCACCAGGAAGTTGCGGCCGATGATCATCGGCTCCAGCTCAGGGTGGTTGATGTTGGCCGGGATGATCGCGCGGCCGCGGGCAATTTCCTCACGCACGAACTCAGCGGTGATTGCATTCGGAATGCTTGCGCCGAAACTGTGGCCGGCGTGTTGCTGGCTGAGCAAACCGGCGGCGCGTGCCTCCTGCAGCTTCATGTTCTCGCGGATGGCAACGTACTCCATCTCGGCGGTGATGATGCCCTGGCGGGCGTAGTGCATCTGCGTGACGTTGGCACCGGCCTTGGCCCGGCGTGGGTTACGCACATGGGCGAAACGCAGCTTGGCAAGCTCAGCGTCGTTCAGGCGTTGCTGGCCGAAGTTGGAGCTCAAGCCACCCAGGCGCTCGGTGTCGCCACGGGCGTCGATCCAGGCCGAGCGCACATCGGCCAGGCCCTTGCGCACATCGATGATGACGCTGGGATCGGTGTACGGGCCGGAGGTGTCATAGACCAACACCGGGGCATTGGATTCGCCGCCGAAATCGGTGGGGGTGTCGTGCAGGCTGATCTCGCGCATGGGCACGCGGATGTCCGGGCGCGAGCCTTCGACATACACCTTGCGCGAACGGGGGAAGGGTTGCACGGACTGCTGATCGACTTGCGCCGATTCGCTGAGGTTGATCGTTTTTTCTTGTTTGCTCATCACAGGCTCTCCAGACAGCTTCCTAGCGGTGGAATGTCGGGGAGAACCTGAAAGACGCGGACGCACCCCTTGACGGGTGTGCAGTGCCGGAAACGGGGAGGTGCCTTGAGCTGCATGAGCTGTGACAATCCCGGACCTGGCACAAGAGGCTCCCCGGGAAGGCGAGCAATCTTGTTCCCTACGCAGGCGCTAACCTGATCAGGTTCAACGGGATCCGCAACTTTGCGATCTCAGCCTTTGCATCAAGGCACCCCGACAAGAACATGCGCAGTCTAGACTGGTGGGGTCGGCAAAGCCAAGCAGGTTGAACACAGGGCTGATGAAAGGCGCAGGCAACGATTGTTGCCGGGTGCGCATGGCACTACACTGCCTCATCGCTCAAAACTCAACAGTTTAGTAATTATCTTTCGTACAAGGATTGCCCCTATGCTGCGCAAACTCTCACTGGCGATAGCCGTGTCTTGTGCGTCCAACGCAGTGGTCTGGGCAGCGGATGTGCCCACTACAGTGAAAACCGACCTGGTCAGCGTCTACCAGGAAGCGGTCGACAACAACGCCGACCTTGCCGCTGCCCGCGCCGACTATGGCGCTCGTCGCGAAGTGGTGCCCCAGGCCCGCGCCGGCCTGTTACCGAACCTGTCGGCCGGCGCCGAGATGCTCAATAGCCGCACCAAGTTCGATGAACCGTCGATTACCTCCAACCGCAGCGGCAATGCCTGGAGCGCGACCCTGTCGCAACCGATCTTCCGTGCCGATCGCTGGTTCCAGTTGCAGGCGGCTGAGGCGGTCAATGAACAGGCGGCACTGGAGCTGTCGGCCACCGAGCAGAACCTGATCCTGCAAACCGCGCAAAATTACTTCGCCGTGCTCCGCGCCCAGGACAACCTGGCTGCCACCAAGGCCGAAGAGGCCGCGTTCAAGCGCCAGCTGGACCAGTCCAACGAACGATTCGACGTCGGCCTCTCCGACAAGACCGACGTCTTGCAGTCACAGGCCAGCTACGACACTGCCCGGGCCAACCGGATCATTGCCGAGCGCCAGGTGCAGGATGCCTTCGAAGCCCTGGTGACGCTGACCAACCGCGAGTACACCGCCATCCAGGGCGTGGTCCATACCTTGCCCGTGCAGGTACCGATCCCCAATGACGCCAAGGCCTGGGTGGAAACCGCCGGGCGGCAGAACCTCAACCTGCTGGCGACCAACCACGCCGTTGCCGCCGCCGAAGAAACCCTGCGCCAGCGCAAGGCCGGCCACGCACCAACGCTCGATGCCGTGGCACGCTACGAGAAAGGCGACAACGACAACCTCGGTTTCAGCAATCCGGCGCCGCAGCCAGGTGTGCGTTACAGCGGAGACGTGGAGCAGACCTCCATCGGCCTGCAGTTGAACATCCCGATCTACAGCGGCGGCCTGACCAGCTCGCAAGTGCGCGAGGCCTACCAGCGCCTGAACCAGAGTGAACAGCAACGCGAAAGCCTGCGCCGCCAGGTGGTGGAGAACACCCGCAACCTGCACCGCGCGGTGAACACCGATGTCGAGCAGGTGCAGGCCCGCAAGCAATCGATCGTGTCCAACCAGAGCGCGCTGGAAGCCACCGAAATCGGCTATCAGGTCGGTACTCGCAACATCGTCGACGTGCTCGATGCCCAGCGCCAGCTGTACACCTCGGTGCGTGACTACAACAACAGCCGCTATGACTACATTCTCGACAACCTGAGCCTGAAGCAGGCAGCGGGGACCTTGAGCCCACAGGACCTGGCAGACCTGAAGCGCTACCTCAAGCCCGACTACAACCCGGACAAGGACTTCCTGCCACCGGACCTGGCGGCTGCCGCAGCCAAGAACTTCGAGCGTCGCCCTTGACCTGGAGCTTCGCACAATCGTTGTAGGGGCGGCCTTTTGTCGCGACAGGGCCGCAAAGCGGCCCCGAGGTATCAGCCGATGAGTTTGCCCAACCTATCGAGCAAGCGTTGCAACGCCCCCTGATTGGCCTGCATCACCGCCCTTCCCGCCTCGCCCATGCGTTGGGCATCTTGCGGCAGCTCGATCAACCGGCGCACGGCTTCCGCCAGCCCATCGGCATTGTCGACCTGCTGCAACGCCCCCGCCTCGCGCAGCATCGCGCTGATTTCGAGGAAGTTGAACACATATGGCCCCATGAGCACCGGCAATGCCAGCGCCGCGGGCTCCAGCGGGTTGTGGCCACCGGTGGCGACCAGGCTGCCGCCGACGAAGGCGATGTCGGCCAGGGCATAGAGGAACAGCAATTCGCCCATGGTATCGCCGAGCAGTACGCGGACGTGGCTGTCGACAGCAGCGCCGGCAGAGCGGCGCACGGTGGTGAACTGCTCGGCGCACAAGGCATGCACCGCATCGAACCGCTCGGGGTGGCGCGGCACCAGGATCAGCAGAGCATCGCCATGCGCCTGCAGCAACTGCTGATGCGCCTGCAGGATCAGAGCATCTTCACCCTCATGGGTGCTGGCGGCGATCCACACCGGGCGCTGGGCTGCACCCCACTGTTCGCGCAGCGCCTTGGCGCGCGGCAGCAGTTGCCCATCGATCTTCAGGTCGAACTTGATCGAGCCGGTCACCTGCACGCATGCGGGACGCGCGCCGAGGTCGCGAAAGCGCTGCGCTTCGGTTTCGGTCTGTACCGCGATCAGGCTCATCTCGGCGAGCATCGGTCGCGTCAGGCTGGCGAAACGCGCATAGCCACGGGCAGAGCGCTCGGACAACCGTGCATTGGCCAAGGCCACCGGGATACCGCGCTTGGCGCACTGGTGGATGTGGTTGGGCCACAGCTCGGTTTCCATGATGATGCCCAGACGCGGGCGCACATGGTCGAGAAAACGCCCCGCCGCCCATGGCAGATCGTAAGGCAGGTAGCAATGCTGGACGCGCGGCTCATCGGCGAACAGGGCGCGAATGCGTTCTGAGCCGGTGGGGGTCATGCAGGTGAGGGTGACCGGCAAGTCCGGATACGCCTTGAGCAAGGCGCGCACCATGGGCGCCGCGGCGATGCTCTCGCCGACCGAGACGGCATGCACCCATATGCCGCCCTGGCGCATGGCCGGCAGGTTGCGGGCAAAGCGCTCACCGATACGCTGGCCATAGGCCGGCGCCTTGCGCGCACGCAGGTACAGGCGCAGCGCAACCAGCGGCAGGCCCAGGTGAAACAGCAGGGTATAGAGTGATCTGTTCATGGCGGCGAAGTTTACCCGATCGCGCGCAGGTGCACTGCAAAGCGCTCGGCCAGCCATTGCGCGGCCGGGCCCAGCGGCTCGTCCCGGCGCCAGGCCAGTTCGACGACCAATGCCGGTGGCCGCCATTGAGTGGCCAGTTCGACCATGTGCGCCTGGTAGGTGGGGTACTGCACCACATGCCTCGGCAGCCAAGCCCAGCCCAGGCCACGCATCAGCAACTCGGCCATGGCGTAGAAGCTGTCGGCACGCCACACCTGCGGGCTGATGGCCTCACCGCCCGGGTAGCCGCTTTGCTGCGGGGTAATCAGCAACTGGCGATGACGGGCCAACTGCTGGCGGGTGACGTGCCGCTGGCGCGCCAGCGGGTGGTCGACCGCACATACCGTGACCATCTCCACACTGCCCAGGGTCCGCCGCTCAAGTGATGAGGGGATGCTTTCATGGTGAAAGAACAGGCCCAGGTCGGCACGCCGCTCCGCCAGTTTGCGGGCGACATCGCCTTGGGCCCCGCTGGCCAGTTGCACCTCCAGGTACGGATAACGGCGGGCCAGTTCGTCGAGGCTGTCGATGACCGGCTGGTAAGGCATCGCCTCGTCCTGGGCCACCCGCAGTAACGCTTCCTGCCCGCGCATCAAGGCCAGGGCGCGGCCGTCCAGTCGTTCGCACTGGCGCAACAGTTCGCGGGCATCCTCCAGCAATGCGTTGCCGTTTTCGGTCAATTTGGGCTGGCGCCCACTGCTGCGGTCGAACAGGCTTACGCCCAGGTCTGCTTCGAGCAGGGCGATGGCGCTGCTGATCGCCGACTGGGCACGACGCTGCTCTCGCGCTACGGCGGAAAACGACCGCAGTTCGGCCACGCGCACGAAGATGCGCAGTTGATCAAGGTTCCACTGTTCGGCCATCAACCTATCCCCATAAGCGATAGGTAATGACTTTACCGCATCCAGGTAACGTCTAGAATGCCCGACCAGTCACCGGAGAAACGTACCATGAACGCCTACACCTACCTTGCTATCGCCATCTGTGCCGAAGTCATCGCCACCGCTTCCATGAAGGCCGTGAAAGGCCTGAGCACACCGCTGCCGTTGCTGCTGATGGTGTGCGGCTATGCGATCGCGTTCTGGATGCTCACCTTGGTGGTGCGTAGCATTCCGGTGGGTATCGCCTATGCGGTGTGGTCCGGGCTGGGGATCGTGCTGATCAGCGTGGCAGCCCTGGTGATCTATGGGCAGAAGCTCGATGTACCGGCGATGCTGGGGATGGCGATGATCGTTGGCGGCGTGGTGGTGATTCAGCTGTTCTCGAAGACTGCCGGGCATTGATGATTGCCTGAGCGGGTGCGGGGCGGCAAAGCCTCCCTCGCAAAGCTCATGCCGGCTCGACCCTGTATACTTGCCAGCTGTCCCAGTCTTCGAGGTACCGCCATGCCAACCGCCATTTCCACTGACGTGCTGATCGTCGGCGCCGGGGTCGCAGGCCTGTGGCTGAATGCGCGCCTGCGCCGCCTAGGTTACTCGACCGTGCTGGTGGAACGTGCCAGCCTGGGCGGCGAGCAGACCATCAAGTCCCAGGGCATCATCCACGGCGGCACCAAGTACGCCCTGCACGGCGCCCTGACCGGAGCCTCGGAAGCCATTGCCGATATGCCACGCCGTTGGCGTGAGGCCCTGGCCGGCAACGGCGAGTTGGACCTCGGCCATACCCGCCTGCTTTCCGATGCCCACTATCTATGGTCACCTGGCACCCTGGCCGGCAACCTCACCAGTTTCTTCGCCAGCAAGGCTGTGCGCACCCGGGTCGAACAGGTCAAGGGCGAACAACTGCCGCTGGCGCTGCAAGACCGTGCCTTCAAGGGCAAGGTCTATCGCCTGGCGGAGCTGGTCATCGACGTGCCCAGCCTGTTGGCCAACCTGGCCGAACTGGCCGGCGACAGCGTGCTGGCCGGGGAACATATCGAACCCTTGCGCGAAGGCGACCAGCTGGTGGGCCTGCGCGTGGATGACCGCGACATTCGCGCCCAGCGCATCGTGCTCAGCGCTGGCGCGGGCACCGAAGCATTGCTGCACGCCCTGGGCCTGAACCAGCCGGCCATGCAGACCCGGCCGCTGCATATGGTCATGGCCAAAGGCGCCAACCTGAAACCCCTGTATGCCCACTGCCTGGGCGGTGGCACCAAACCCCGCGTGACCATCACCACGCACCCAGCGGCCGATGGCCAATGGGTCTGGTACCTCGGTGGCGACCTTGCCGAAGCCGACGGCGTTGCGCGCGAGCCAGCGGCACAGATCGCTGCAGCGCAAAAGGAAATCGCCAATCTGCTGCCGTGGGTCGACCAGAGCCTGGTCCGCTGGGCCACCCTGCGCGTTGACCGCGCCGAGCCTGCGCAATCCGGCCTGGTGCGCCCGGACAACGCCTTCCTCGCCGACCAGCAACGTCTGTTGGTGGGCTGGCCGACCAAACTGGCACTGGCGCCCGACTTCAGTGATCGCGTGCTGGCCACTCTGGAGCGCGACGGTATCCGCCCAGGTGCCCAGGCCGACCTCCACGACCTGCCGCGCCCGCCGCTCGCCGTGCCTGCCTGGGAGCAACTGCTGCCATGACCCTGCCAACCCTGCACGGCTTCCACCGCCCATTGGGCAGCACCGGCTTGACGGTATCCCCCCTGGGCCTGGGTACGGTCAAGCTTGGCCGCGACCAAGGCGTAAAATACCCCACCGGCTTCACCATCCCTGGCGATGATGAAGCCCGGCTGTTGCTGGCCCAAGCCCGTGAGCTGGGCATCAACCTGATCGACACCGCTCCGGCCTATGGTCGCAGCGAGGAACGCCTGGGCCCACTACTGCGCGGCCAGCGTGAGGAATGGGTGATCGTCAGCAAGGTCGGTGAGGAGTTCGAAGACGGCCACTCACGCTTCGACTTCAGTGCCGCCCACACGCGCCGCTCGGTCGAGCGCAGCCTGCGCCGCCTGGAAACAGACCGCATCGAACTGGTGCTGGTGCACTCCGATGGCAACGACCTGGAGATTCTCGAACAGCAGGAGGTCTACCAGACCCTCGCCGCGCTCAAGCAGGAAGGCAAGATTCTCGGCTTCGGCCTCTCCGGCAAGACCGCCGCCGGTGGCCTCAAAGCACTGGAGCAGGGCGACTGCGCCATGGTCACCTACAACCTCAACGAACAGGCAGAACGCCCGGTACTGGACTACGCTGCCGAACACGGCAAGGCCATCCTGGTAAAGAAGGCGCTGGCCAGCGGGCATATCTGTCTGGCCCCGGGGGTAGACCCGGTTCAGGCAAGCTTCGAGCTGCTGTTCGCCCACCCGGGCGTCAGCAGTGCTATCGTCGGCACCATCAATCCGCTGCACCTGGCCCACAACGTGGCCACCGTCGCCCGTATCCTGGGCCAGCATTGAGTGGCCCGGGCCAAGGGCCCGGAGACTGACCCGACGCAAGGAGGAGCCTCGTGGCGCGAACGCTGATCCGCAAGAACCCGAGCAACTTCAAGACACTGCCGCTGCATGTCGAGGCTACGCCCGAAGGGCTGAGCTACCAGAGTATCGGTATGCCGCTGAACTTTGCCCAAACCCAGCAGCGGCGCAAAGCCATCCAGTTGCCCGACGCGCAGCACTTCGTGGCTGAGCTAGCCAACCTGGGGGTTTCGGTACGCCTTACCCTGCACTGGCAGAACCGCGATTACTGGGTATTGGTGCGTCAGCGCCGACAAGACCGTGGCGATGTGGTGCTGAAACTGATTTCTGGCTACGTACCGGCGCAGGAGCTGAACCTCCCGCTGCACACCGCCGTGCAGGAAGTTGCTGAAGAATGCCTGCTGGAAACCCCGGAAGGCTGGCTGGGCGGGCGCTTCAACGATACCTGGCTACCGGCGCCCTACGCTGCCGCCCTGCACTACCGCGAAGCGCTGCCGTTCGTGCTGACACCGCAGTCTGGCGCTGCGCGGCCGGTGCATTGTGGCAACCTCACGCTGCTGGAGCGACCGCGGGCCTATGTGCATTTGCCCACTGCATCGCTGCAACTGATCTACGACATGCGACTGCAAGTACCAAGGGAAGCGAAAAAGCTGAGCCTGTTCCATGTCGATGAACGCCTGGAGGGCGATCAGTTGGTGGCACGGCTCAACCGTAAACGGCCGGACCTTTACCTGATGCCCTTGCAGGACGGCAAGCCATTGGCTGAGCTGTACACGTTGAAACAAGATGAACTGGTGCCGGCCAGTACCCGAGGGCTGTATCTGGCCGAAAGCTTCGCGCGCCAGGACGGCTGGCTGGTCAGCGAAGAGCGGATACGCTGGAAGGAATGGGTGAAGCAGCAGGGGTTGGTGGAGCGCAAGCCCGTACGGGCGTCGCACCTGCAACGGTTTGGCGACAAGGCGCGGGCACTGCTGAAGCGGGCACGTACCTCACTGCACAAATGACATCGGGGGCTGCCATGCAGCCCCCGCGGTCTCAGTGCTTGCGAATCTTTTCGACGATCGCCGTGGTCGAGCTGTTTTCGACCAGCCCCAGTACCTTCACAGTACCGCCATAGGCCTTGACGATATCGGCGCCAACCACCTGGTCGATACCATAGTCGCCACCCTTGACCAGTACATCCGGCTTGACCTGGCTTAGCAGGTTTTCCGGCGTACCTTCTGCAAAACTGATCACCCAATCCACCGCCCCCAACCCCGCCAACACGGCCATGCGCCGGTCAACGCTGTTGATCGGGCGGCCAGGGCCTTTCAGGCGGCTAACCGAAGCGTCGTCGTTGACCGCAACGATCAAGCGATCACCTTGCGCGCGCGCCTGCTCCAGATAGGTCACATGACCGGCATGCAGGATGTCGAAGCAACCATTGGTGAAGACGATCTTCTCGTTGTGCGCGCGCGCATCATCGATGGCCAGCAACAGTTGCTCCAGGCCCAGTACACCACGCTCAGAACCTTCTTCACGCTGGATCGCCCGGCGCAGCTCGGGGGCACTGATGGCGGCCGTACCCAGTTTGCCCACCACGATACCGGCGGCCAGGTTGGCCAAGGCCACTGCGTGGGGCAAGTCCTCACCCGCGGCGATGGCAGCGGCCAGGGTCGAAATGACGGTATCGCCGGCACCGGTAACATCGAACACTTCACGGGCACGGGCAGGCAGGTGCAAGGCCGGCTGGCCGGTGCGCAGCAAGGTCATGCCGTGCTCGCCACGGGTTACCAGCAACGCCCCCAGGTCGAGATCCAGCAGCAGTTGCAGGCCCTTGGCGACCAGCTCGGCCTCATCGGCGCAGCGGCCGACGATGGTCTCGAACTCGCTGAGGTTCGGGGTGATCAGGCTGGCACCCCGGTAAATGGAAAAATCCTTGCCCTTGGGGTCGGCCAGTACCGGAATGCCTTTGGCCCGTGCGGCCTGGATCAGGCTCTGGTGATTCTTCAGTGCGCCCTTGCCGTAGTCGGACAGGACCAGCACCTTGACCCCTTCGAGCAGTTTTTCGACTTCCGTGCCCAGCGACAGCGGGTCGGTAGCGAACGGCTCTTCGAAATCGATGCGCAGCAGTTGCTGGTGACGGCTCATGACCCGCAGCTTGACGATGGTCGGCTGGTGCGCGATGCGCTGGAACACCGAACGCACCCCCGCGGCCTGGAGGCTATTGGCCAGGCTGTCGGCGGCCTCGTCCTGACCGGTCACGCCGATCAGCGATGCAGGCGCGCCAAGGGCGGCGATGTTCAAGGCAACGTTGGCCGCGCCGCCGGGGCGATCCTCGATCTGATCGACCTTGACCACTGGCACTGGCGCTTCTGGCGAAATACGTGAAGTACCGCCATGCCAGTAGCGGTCGAGCATGACATCGCCGACCACCAATACCGGGGCTTGATCGAAACGCGGCATGGACAACTTCATGGGCAACCCATATGGAAATAATGAACAGGGGCAGGATATTAGCACAGGGTAAACGACGGCTTTACGGCCAGATCGGCCCCGGGAAAACTCCGGTGACAATCGGGGCCGTTACGGCCCCGATCCAGGTAACTCAGGTGATATCGGCCTTTGCCGGTTCTTCCAGGCCCATGGCATGCAAGCGGGCATAATAGCCATTGGCCGCCAACAGCTCGGCATGGGTGCCACGCTCCACCAGGCGGCCCTGATCCATCACCAGGATCTGGTCGGCCTTCTCGATGGTCGACAGGCGGTGGGCGATCACCAGCGTGGTGCGGCCTTGCATCACATGGTCCAGCGCCGCCTGGATATGCCGCTCGGACTCGGTATCAAGCGCCGAGGTCGCTTCATCGAGGATCAGCAACGGTGCGTTTTTCAGCAATGCCCGGGCAATCGCCAGGCGCTGGCGCTGGCCACCGGACAGCAGCACACCGTTCTCACCCACTTCGGTGTCGAAGCCTTTGGGCAGCTTGTCGACGAACTCCTTGGCATAGGCATCGGCGGCCGCAGCCTCGATGTCGGCGCGTGGGGCGCCGGCCAGGTCGCCATAGGCGATGTTGTTGGCCACTGTGTCGTTGAACAGGGTGACATGCTGGGTCACCTGGGAGACGTGTCGGCGCAGGTTGCGCAGGCGGTAGTCCTCGATCTCCACGCCATCGAGCAGAATCTGCCCCTTGTCGTGGTGGTAGAAGCGCGGAATCAGCCCGGCCAGGGTCGACTTGCCGCTGCCTGAGCGCCCGACCAGGGCGATCATCTGCCCCGGTTCGGCGACGAAGCTGATGTCGCTGAGCACCTCGCGGTCGGTACCTGGGTAGGTGAAGCTCAGGTTGCGCACCTCAAGGCGGCCCTCCACCCGCGCCTTCTCCACGGTACCGCTGTCGACCTCCGGCTGCTCGTCCAGCTGCTCGAAGATGCTCTCGGCGCCGGCCAGGCCTTTCTGGATGGTCGAACTGACTTCCGACAGCTGGCGAATCGGCTTGGGCAGCAAGCCAGCGGCGGTGATATAGGCCACCAGGTCACCAGCGGTGGAATCGCCGCGCATGAACAAAACCAGGAACATCAAGGCGGCCATGGCGCTGTAGATCACCAGCTGCAGCAATGGCGTGTACAAGGAGCCGGTCTTGGTCATGCGCAGCTGCTTGTCGGTATTGCTCTGGCTTGCGCGGCCGAAGCGCTGCTGCTCATAGGCCTCGCCACCGAAGCTGCGAACCACGCGGTAGCCCTGGATGGTTTCGGAGGCGACATGCGTCACGTCGCCCATGGCCACCTGGATCTTCTTGCTCTGCTTGCGGAATTTCTTGCTGGCAACGCTCACCATCACCGCGATCACCGGCAGGATGGCGACCATCACCAGGGTCAGGTGCCAGTTCATCCACAGCAGATAAGCGAACAGGAAGACCACCGTCAGGCCTTCACGGATGACCACTTTGATCGCGTCGGTGGCAGCACCGGTCACCATCGTCACGTTGAAGGTGATGCGAGAGATCAGGTGCCCGGAGTTGTGGTTATCGAAATAGCGGTTGGGCAGCACCAACAGCTTGTTGAACAACTCCACACGCAGGTCATGCACCAGGCACAGGGAAACCTTGGCCAGGAAATAGTTGCCGAGGAACGAGCCTAGCCCCTGCCAGGCGGCAATCAGGATAATCAGCAACGGCACTGCCTGCAGCAGCTGCAAGTCGCGCAGGTACGGTACGTTGGGGAACAGCACCGCCTGCGGGTTGCTCAGGCCATCGACGAAATACTTGAGGATCCCGGCCAGCATGGGCTGGGTCGAAGCAAAGATCACGAAACCGACGATGCTCAGCAGAAAAATGCCGGCATAGGGTTTCACGTAGCTCAGCAACCGGAAGTAGATCTTCAGGCTGGAGGTGTGCTCCGCTGGTAGCGGTGTTTCGGCCATCATCGAGCTCGCTGTTCAGGTTGAACCGGAAATTTTACCACAGGCGTCATTTTCGGCACGCCCCCAGGGCAACAACATGGCCAGGCCGACGATCAGCCAGCTGATGAACCACTCTGCCCGGGGTGTTGCCGTGAGGCTGGCGGCATCGAACTGCATGGCCAATGTGGAAAAAATCCACAGCCCAAGCAGGATCTTGCCCAAAAGCGTGCGGCGCGCACGGATGATTTCACCCAGGGTGAGCAGCCATATCGCAATCCACATCACCATCCCCGGCAGCCCCAGTTCTACCGCGACGTGGGTGAACATGTTGTGGGTGTGGTCGAACTGCAAGCCGGCCGCGTTCACCTTGTAGGGCGCCCCCAGCCCCAACCCCGTCCACGGGTGTTGGCCGATCATCTGCATCACCACTTCAAATATCTGCGGCCGGAATGAAGCACCGCGTGCGGTGATCACGTCGTAGATCACGCAAAAGGCGAGGCCTGTGGCAATGACCGCCGCAATTGCGATCATCCGGCTGTGCCGGTCGCGGAACCATACCGGTGCGAGCACCACGGTAAACAGCAAGGCCAGCACGGCACCCCGGCTCTGGCTGAGCACCACGAACGCGCCCAGGCAGGCCAATGCCGCCAGCCAGGCGAGTTGGGCAACGCGCTGGTGAGGCAACTGATAAAGCAAGAGCAGAACCGCCGCGCCCACCACGTAGGCACCCAGGATCGGGTGCGAAATCTCACCGATGCCCGCCAGCCGGTCGACCAGCGGGTTGCCCTGCAAGGCATAGAAATGGACGATCGACAGCAGTGCAGCAACGGCCAGTAGGCCGCTGCCCAGCTGCAGCAGGTGGCGGATGCGTGCGGGGCCGGCTTGTGCCAGCAAGGGGAACGCCAGCAGGAAGACCAGGATGTAGAGCAGGCGCTTGGCCTCGCGCCCCAGGTCCTCAGCCGAAGACCAGGCCAGACTGATGGCGCCCCACGCCAGCATCAGCATCACCGCCCCCCACAACACCGGCTGGCGACGCCAGGCCTCCACCAGTACGGCCCGCGCCGACCACGCCAGCACCAGGGTTGGCAGCCACAGGAAAGCTACCAGGCCTTGTTGATAGACCTTGTTGCTGGGCGCCAGGGCAATGGCGGCAATAAACCAGACCAGACCAAAACCCAACCAGACCCGAGCCCAGTTTTTTTCATACAACATCAGCTCTCCCCGACAATCAAAAGACACCAACGTGGTGCTACGGCATTATTTTCGGCATTATTGCCGGTCATTTTGCTCGCCAGACGACAAGGCTCAATTCATGCAATGCTCTCGGCTCACCCAGGTCGACTTCGATCAGCTGACACTTGGCGCCCAGGTACTTGAGGCAGACAGTCATGGCGCCAAAGTCTACCTGCTTGAAGATGGAAATATCCTGAAGGTTTTTCGTCGCAAGCGCCTGATTTCATCCGCGCTGCTCAAGCCCTACTCCCAGCGCTTCGTCGACAACGCTGCGCGCCTTGCGCAATTAGGCATCCCCACGCTTGAGGTGATCAGCCAGCACAAGCTGGAGCTGCCAGGCAGAACGGCCGTGCTGTATCGCCCCCTGCCGGGGCGCACACTGCTGCAGATGTCGCGTGAAGCCGGTTTCAGCTGGGCCACCTACCTACCCCGCCTGATCGAGCTGATCCGTCAGATGCACCGCAGTGGCATCTACTTCCGCTCGCTGCACCTGGGCAATGTGGTGGTAACCCCCGACCAGCGCCTGGGCCTGATCGATGTGGCCGACATGCGCTTCCTGCGCCCGCCCCTGTCGGCACGCATGGTGCGGCGTAACGTGCAACACATGGTGCGCTACATCGAGCGGGAGAACCTGGGCGACCGCTTCCCCCTTTCCGACTTCGAAGCGGCCTTGCTGGCGCGCTGAGCCTCAGCCGCGCAGCAGGTTGGCCGACCCGTCGCTGAATGCCTGCCAGGCCGCCTCCGGCGCCAGCGCCTGACGCTGCCGGGCGGCCAACGCCGCCGCGCTGAGGGCATCGCAGCGCTCGATCGCCTTGGCCCAGGCCTCTACGCTATCAATGGGCAGATAACAGCCGGCCTCTTCCAGTTGCTCACGGAATACCGGCAGATCGCTGCAGATGACCGGCACATCGGCCATGACCGCCTCTTGCACCACCAGCCCCAACCCTTCCGAACGCGAGGGCACCATGAACCAGTCGAACGCACGGTACAGGAGCTGCAAGTCGTCGTGATGGCCGCACAGGTGCACCCGGCCATTCAGCCCCAATGCGTTGATCCGGGCTTGTAGATTGGCGTGTAGCGGGCCGTCACCAATGATCGCCAGGTGTACATGCGGTTGCCCCGCCGCGCCCATGGCAAACGCTTCTACCAGCATCTCGAAGCCTTTGCTTTCGACCAGCCGGCCCACGGCACCCAACACTGTCGCGCCCCCCTGGGGCAAGGCCAAAACCTGCCGGGCACGCGCCTGACTCATCAACGGCGCGGCAAACGCGTGGGGATCCAGGGCCATGCGCAGCGTCTGCACTGGGCGGCCCAGGTCATGCTCCAGCGACCGGGCGAGCGTCTGTGAGACTGCAGCGATGCTCAGCCGGTCAGCGGGCAACGCGCACAGCAGGCGAACGTCGCTGGCATTGAGCCGTGTCTGCCCATGGAACAGCACCTTGGCCCGCACGCCGGGCACCTGTTGCAACATTGGCAGCACCAGGCGTGCCACGCCGACACCATCGAGCAGCACCACATCGGCCCGCGCCTCCAGCAGGGCCTTGCGCAGCCGCAAGCGCAACCACGGCCGCAGCAGGCGCCACAGGTGCCGCCCCTTGAGCGCGCGTTGCGGCATGTGCCATTCCCGCGTGGAGCCCAGCCCGTAGTACAGACCGCTGCCCAGCAGCAGCCAGTTGCTGATGCGCGCATCGGCACCTGCGTGAGACAGAACCTGGCGGTGAACCTTGTGGATGGACATGTACGGCGAACCACCCGCCCACATCATGTTGACGATGTTCATGGGGATAGCGCCCCTCTCCCGCGCAAGCCAGGTGGGACAGCGAATTCAGAGAACAAAAACAGCGATTCCCGTACCAATCAAAGCGCCTGCCACCAGTGCCACTGCCAGCTTCAGCCGGTCACGCTGGCGCCGCTTGACCTTGCGCTGCACCTCCTCCGGCACGGTCACATGGCTGCCAAAGCCGGTGTGCAGCACCGCATCGCCCTCAAGGGTGACAGCGCTGAGGTTCAACTCAGCGTAGCGCCGGGACAGCGCCTTTTCACCAGCATAGGCGGCAAATGGCGCACAGCGCTGATAATCGCTTAGCCGGCGCAGGCCGGGGTTGAGCGAGAACGCCTGCCACTCGGCTTTGTCGGACAGCAACGGATAGCACGGCACCCCGGCGATCAACCGGCGCTCGCCCAAATGGATGTAGGGGCTGTGGATCGCCAGGTCATGGGCGTGGCTGCGCAGCCAGACCTGCAGCAGGTCGGGGCTGGCTTCCAGAATGGCCTTGGAGTCTTCGACAAACGCCTGGCGGTAGAATCGCCAATCATCCTCGCAATGGAAGATGTAGGGCGTCTTGACCTGGCTGTAGGCCAGGTCGATCGACGCCAACTGCCCCAGCTTGGGCCGGTTGACGAACACCGTGCAGTGGGGCTTCCAGTGCTCCGGCACGGCCGCATGCACGGCATCCTCACCGGAGTCCTCGGTAATGAATACTTCACGTATGGGCGCAGTGTTATAGCGATCAAAACTCTCAAGGGTTTCCTTGAGCAGATCGAATCGGCCACAGCTGGTTACAACCAGCGTGACATCACTCTCTTGAGAAAAGCGCACCGGACTCCCTCCGCGTTACGACAATCGACTTTGCGTTCCCGGCCCGTGAAAACCAAAGTTCTTTAAAATTAAAAGCCAAGCTTGAGCCGCAACCGCTGCCACGGGGACAGAGGTGGGTGCGGCCTGAGCGCCGGGCGCATATGGTCGACGATGCTACGGCCTACTTCACCAAAGCTGAAACGGGAAACCGCCAAATGGCGCCCATTTTCGGCAATCTGCCGCGCCAGGGCCGGGTCGTCACGCAAAGTGCGCAGCTTCGCCTGCAGCGTCGGGATGGTGTCGTAGAGCACCACGTTGTGCATGTCCTGCAGGCCAAGGGCGCGGTTTTCCGCTTCGCCCTGGTCGAACGCCAGCAACACGCAGCCGCAGGCCATGGCCTCGAAATTCTTGATCATGTACTCGCCCATGCCGACATCGGCACTGACGAAGAAACGGATCCGGTTGAGCGTATTGCAGTAGTCCTCGCCGGATTTTGTACGGGTCACCACCAGGTGCTCTACCTGCCCCAGCTCGTCGAGCAGTGCCTTGCGGCCACTGTAGGCGACACTGTTGGTACTGCCGACGAAGGCCAGCTCGATATCGCGCTCGCGGCCCTGGTCGGTGAGTAACTGCTCGTCGTAGCCCTTGGGCACGAATACCGCGTCGAAGCCTTCCTGGCGCAGGCGCTCGCTGACCCTGTAACCGGAGCTGATCACCCGCGCCCACGGCAGTTGGCGGTAATGGGCGCTGAACTTACCGGTGTATTTGCAGGGGATGTAGTTCTGATAGGCGTCGTGCTCGAGGATGACCAGGTTCGGCACCGTACGGATGAACCCCACCTGGCGGATCTCTTGCTTGAAGCGCAGGAAGAACACGATGCGGTCATAACGCTCCACCTGCACCTCGCGCTTGAAGTAGCGACGCAGGTTGCGCTGGTCTTCGCTGGTCAGCCAGCGCAAGTCGCACTCACAATTGGCCGCGACGCCGTCGTACAGGCGATCGAGGATCGCCCGCTGTTCCTTCTGCACCAGAAATAGGACTTTCATTGCTTTCCTTGGGCGCTCTGCGCCATCGCGGTCAACCATGGCGCTGCTTACAGCTCACGTCGCCAGAACAGTTCATGCCGGCGCACGGCCTTGCGGAAAAACTCGTTTTCCCCATAAGGCGACGGCCGACGCCCGGCCAGCCAACGCTGCAACAGGCGACGCAGGCGGCGCTTGAACGGCGCCGGGGGTTGCAGGTCGTGCATCATGCCCAGGGCCATGGCCTTGTCGCGCTGGGTTGCCTGGTCCAGCACCAGCGTGCATGGCGCCCAGGCGTCTTCGGCGGCCTGTTGCGGTGGCAAGGCCACACCGTCGCCGCTGTCACCCATCGGCCAGCGGTCGTTGTCATGCAGGTGGTTGGCGTAGCACAGCAATGTTTGCGGCTGCCATGCCAGGCCCCGCAGGGCCTCCATGACCGCCGCCTGGGCACAGATGTGGTCCGGGTGCGGGTCGAGCTGCGGGTGCGGCATCACAAGGACTTGCGGCTTGGCCATTTCCAGCAGGGCGCGCAGGTCGGCCAGCAGGTTCTGCCAAGTCGGCGCGCCATCATGGTCGGCCGGCAACGGGAACGGGTTGAACTGGCGGAACGGGCGGATATCGGCCATGTCGGCCTCGCGCGAGGCTGCCGGCTGATCCGGCGCGGCCTGCATGGCGGGCAACTGCAGGCAGAAGTAGCCCAGTTGCACGCAACGCGCCTCCGGCACGCCCGCCCAACGCGGCACAGCGATGCTGTCCCAGGCGCGCAAGCGGCCCTTCAGGCGAGCAGCCTCGGCCTTGCCCAGCCCCATCTGCTGATAATGTTCGGCTTCGATCTCGCCAGCGGTCAAGGTAACAACCCAGGTTTCGTCGGCCTGGCTGTAAAGGCCATAAGCCGCCAGTTCGGCGTCATCGGCGTGGGGCGCGATCACCATCACCCGTCGGCGCTGCAGCTCGATGCCGGGGGACACCCACAGACGGGGCTCGCCCTGCAGCCGACAGTGCCGCCCACGCAGACGCAAGGTACCTGCCTGCAGCGGTTCTGCCAGCCCAGTGAGGTTGAGGAAACGAACCCCATCGACACCGCGCTCGAAGGTCTGCCGATCGCTGAGCCCGTCGCCCAGCAGCTCCACACGGGGATCGAGAAAACGCCCCAGACCTGCACTTTTCACCCGAACCTCGAGGATCAGGGTCTCGTCCCCGTGCAACACGGTGTCGGCCTTGAGCACCCCGCCACGCAGGGCAACAGCGGCCTCGCGGGTCTGCTCGCCGAAGCGATAGACATAATCTTCGCTTGGGGCATAGAACAGATGGTCAGCGAACCAGGCTTCGTGCGCGGCCCAAATCAGCGGCAGCAGCACAAGCGGCAGCCACCACCAGACAAAAACGCCCAGGGCGCCAAGTGCGACCAAGCCGGCCAGCAGGCCCAGCCGTTTGTTGCGCCGGTGGCGCTTGAGCAACTGCTGCTTGCGGCTCACGCCTGGAACACCGGCACAGGGTTGCACCAACGGTCTTTGTACTCGCGGTCGGCACGGCCGAACGAGAACCGCAGCGGCTTGTTGCGCGCCTGGGCATCTTCCCAGGCAGCCTGGGTGTTGAGGAAGCTGAGCACGCTGCCGGGGCTGAAGGCCTTGGTTTCGGGGTCGACGCCACCGTTGACGTATTCGACGCTGATCCATTGCGGCGCTTCGACGCGATAGACCAACTGGATGGCGATGGGTTTGTCGTCCAGCAACACTACCGAGCCGATCAGCAGTTCACGCAGGCGCTGCAGCACGTCGACCATGCGCTCGGCACCGGTGGCCGGGAACCCCCAGCGGCGCTGGAACAGGTCACAGTACATGGTGGCGACTTCAATGGCGCTGAAGTCGTTGATCGGGCGTACAACACCCCCCGCCTCCTCCAGCAGGCGCAACTCGCGGCGCTGGTTGTAGCGGAACTTCTTCGACAGGTCTTCGTGAGGGCGGGCCATGGCCAGTTGTTCAGCTTGCGCCTTCAGGCCAGTGAAACGCCCCTGGTTGAATTCGGACAGGTAGCGCCCAGCATGGCGCAGGGGCGCCGCCGCATCAGCGGCGGCCGGTAGGATGATTTCGGCATTGCCCAGATCGAACAGGCCTTTTTTGCCGGCCCGTTTGAGCACGTCCTTGGACAGCGCCAGGTGGCGCCCCCAGGTCGGGATGGCAGCCTTCAGCTCGCCGGCCTGATGCCAGCCCAGGTAGCGGACGGGAATCTGCGCCAGGTCGGCCAGTTGCTCGATAACCAGCGGATGTGTGGCCACGCTACCACCGAATCGTGCCCACGCCTCGGCGTAGGCCGCTGCATCGATCACTTGCCAGCCGCGCTCACGGAATGCCTGGATAGGGTTGAGCATCATGCCTGCGTCACCAGCGCGCGCACCTGCGGCAACTGCCAGAAGGCCTCACGCACCGCTTGGTCGGAAAAGCGTTCATGCAACCGCTGCAGCATGTGCGTGGCACAGGCCTCACGCTGCTGCTCGCCCAGCAAAGACATATGCTTCAACCCTTGCGCCAGTTGCGCGGCATCACCGAGCGGGAACAGCACGCCCACCCCCTCGACCACCTCGCGAGCGCCGCCACAGGCGGTGGCCAGCACGGGCACGCCCGCGACCATGGCTTCAAGCAGGACCATGCCGAACGGCTCATGGTCGGAGCTCAAGGCAAACACATCGAATGCCTGGAAATAGCGGCGGGCATCCGGCACCTGGCCAAGGAAGTCGACCTGTCCGGCGATGCCCAGTTCTGCAGCCAGCGCCTTGAGCGTGCCTTCTAGGCGCCCTTTGCCCAGGATCGCCAGGCGGGCGCCGGCAGGCAGTGCGGGCAGCGCCTCGGCAAAGCCACGCAGCAGTGTTGCCTGGTCCTTGTCCGGGTGGAGGCGGCCGACATTACCGACAACCCATGCCTGGGCATCCAGACCCAGGGCCTGGCGCGCCTCAGCGCGGGGCACCAGCGCGGCTTGCAGCGCCGGGATGTCGATACGGTTGTACAGGGTCTGGATACGTTCAGCCGGCCATTGGGCCAGGCAACGGCGCATGTCGTCACGCACTGCATCCGACACGCCGAGCAAACTCAAACGTTTGCTGAACAGGTTGGCGAACAGCCGCCGCCCCTTGCGCTGGTAATCACCAAACGCATGGTGCACGCCGATCACCGGCAGGCCGGTGGCCAGCAGGGTCACATAGATCGGCTTGAAACGGTGCGCGATGCAGAAGCTGAAATCACGTTCGCCGGCAATCCTTCGCAGGGCACGAATGGCGCCCAGCTTCAGGCCGCGCACCGCCTTGGAACTGAACTCGAGAAACAGCACCTCATCCGACGCACAGCCCGCCGCAACCTGCGGGTCGGCAGCGCCGGTCAGGAACACCGTAGTGACCTTGTAGCCGCTGCCCTGGAACAGGCTGGCATACTGACGGGCGCAGTCGAGGAACGGCCCGTCATAGCCGTGGCAGAACTGCAGGATGCGCGGTTCAGAGCGGCTGGTCATACGCGGCTGCGCCGTCCTTGACGACCAGGATGTCTTCCATGATCAGGTACTGCAGGTCCGAGCCGAAGAACATGTTCAGGGCATCGGTCGGCGAGCAGATCATCGGTTCACCACGGCGGTTCAGCGAGGTGTTCAGCGACACACCGTTGCCCGTCAGGTCTTCCAGCGCCTTCATCATGTCGTAGTAACGGGGGTTGTACTCGCGCTTGAGCACCTGGGCACGCGACGTACCGTCTTCGTGGACCACTTCCGGCACGCGGGTTTTCCACTCTTCTGCCACTTCGAAGGTGAAGGTCATGAATGGCGCCGGATGGTCGACCTTGATCATCTGCGGTGCAACGGTGTCGAGCATCGACGGGCAGAAGGGTCTCCAGCGCTCACGGAACTTGATCTGGTGGTTGATGCGGTCGGCCACGCCTTCAACGCTCGGGCAGCCGATGATGGAACGGCCACCCAGGGCGCGCGGGCCGAACTCCATGCGGCCCTGGAACCAGGCGACCGGGTTGCCATCGACCATGATCTTGGCGATCTGCTGGGGCATGTTCTCCAGCTTGCGCCATTTTGGCTGGTTCGGGTGGCGGGCGCAGGCGGCGATCACATCTTCGTTGGAGTACGACGGGCCGAGGTAGACGTGCTCCATCTTCTCGACCGGCACACCACGGGCGTGGGAAACGTAAGCGGCAGCCCCCACTGCGGTGCCGGCGTCGCCGGAGGCCGGCTGGACGAACAGCTCCTTCACGTCGGAACGGGCGATGATCTTCTGGTTGAGCTTCACGTTCAACGCGCAGCCGCCAGCGAAGGCCAGCTTGCCGGTTTCCCGCAGGGTGTCGCCCAGGTAGTGGTCGATCATCTGCAGGGCCAGCTTCTCGAACAGCGCCTGCATGCTGGCCGCATAGTGGATGTACGGCTCGTCGGCGATGTCGCCTTCACGCTTGGGGCCCAGCCATTCGATCAGCTTCGGCGAGAAGTAGAAGCCTTTGCCCTTCTCTTTATAGCGGCGCAGGCCAATGACGTTAGCGTATTCGGTGTTGATCACCAGCTCGCCGTTCTCGAAACTGGCCAGGCGCGAGAAGTCGTATTTGCTGGCATCGCCATACGGCGCCATGCCCATGACCTTGAACTCGCCGTCGAGCATCTCGAAACCGAGGAACTCGGTGATCGCACCATACAGCCCGCCGAGCGAGTCCGGGTCGAAGAATTCCTTGATCTTGTGGATCTTGCCGTTTTCGCCATAGCCGAAGAAAGTCGTGGCGTACTCGCCCTTGCCGTCGATGCCGAGGATCGCGGTTTTTTCCTTGAAGCCCGAGCAGTGGTAGGCGCTGGAGGCGTGGGCCAGGTGGTGCTCGACCGGCTCGATCTTGACCTTTTTCGGGTCGAAGCCCAGTTGCTCCAGGCACCAGACGATCTTCTTGCGGTAGCGCTTGTAGCGGCGGTTGCCCATCAGGATGGCGTCGAGGGCGCGGTCCGGGGCGTACCAGTAACGCTTGGCATAGTGCCAGCGGGCTTTGCCAAACAGGCTGATCGGGGCGAACGGGATGGCCACCACGTCGACGTCGGACGGTTTGATACCCGCCTGCTCCAGGCAGAACTTCGCCGATTCGTAAGGCATGCGGTTCTTCGCATGCTTGTCACGCACGAAGCGCTCTTCTTCGGCGGCGGCAATCAGTTTGCCGTCAATGTACAGGGCCGCGGAAGGGTCATGGCTAAGGGCGCCGGACAGGCCAAGAATCGTCAATGCCAAGGGATTAGCCTCTTCATTCGGTAGAGATGCGCCAGCGGCCTCGTGGGCGGGTGGCGGCTAAAGGGCGAGATTATAACGCAAACACGAAAGACACACCGCCCCCTTCTAGGCGCGGCCGTGCATCGCAAAAGGCGCGCGCCTACAGGGGCCTGCAGTGGGGAATCACTCGGCGATCAGCCAATCCATCCGGTAGCTGCCCGCAGTCTGTGCCAGCTCCTTGGCCAGCCAGGGCAGCAACTCCTTGAGCTCTTCTTCCAGCCCCCACGGCGGGTTGGCGATGGCAAGGCCCGAACCGTTGAGCCCCTGCGGGCTGTCCTGATGGTGCACATACAGCTCGACCCGCAGCAGCTTCGGCGCACCGGTGCTGGTCAGGTCCTGGTAGAAACGGGTCAGTGACCGCTGGTCCTTGATCGGGTACCAGATGGCCGCGACGGTCTGGCGCATGCGACCGATCGCCTCTTTCATCGAGCTGGTGCAACGCTTGAGTTCATCGGCCTGCTCGAAGGGCGGATCGATCAGCATGATGGCGCGTTTTTCCTGCACCGGCAGCAGCGCACGCGGCACGTGCCAACCCTCGCCCAGGTGGACCACTACGCGCGGGTCCTTCTTCATGTTCTCCTTGAGCAGCGGCCCGTCTTCGGGGTGCTTCTCATTGAGCAGTGCCCGGTCTTGCTGCCGCATCAAGCGACGAGCCAGCTCCGGCGACCCAGGGTAGTAGCGCAGCTCGCCATCGGCATTGAGGCGCTTGATGATGCGCAGGTAGTCGGCAGCCACGGCCGGTAGGTCATCACGGTTCCACAGGCGCGCGACACCTTCGAGGTATTCACCGGTACGGGTCGCCTGGTCGCCTTGCAGGTCATAAAGACCGAGGCCGGCATGGGTATCGATATAGGCGAACGGCTGTTCCTTGCGCGACATCAGGGCGATGAGGCGGGTCAGCACGATGTGCTTGAGAACGTCGGCGTGGTTGCCGGCGTGGAAGGCGTGACGATAATTCATGGCAACTCCTGCGGGGGTGGCAAGTTTACCTTGCCTTGCAGGCGGAGTCAGGCCTGGCTGTCGCCATCGCCGACAAGCCGGCGATGGCACCCCTTCAACCGTTATTACTTGTCAGCGTGATACGCCGCGTCTGCGGCCTCGAAACGTTGCACCATCGCCTGCGTCGGGCTGCCCAGCTTGCTCACCAGCACAATGGCGATGCTGGCAAGCAAGAAGCCCGGGATGATTTCGTACAGGCCCCAGGTGTCGATCTGCTTCCACAGAATCACGGTCACCGCACCCACCACGATACCGGCCAGCGCGCCGTTACGGGTCATGCCTTTCCACAGCACCGAAATCAGTACCACCGGACCAAAGGCAGCACCGAAGCCGGCCCAGGCATAGGCCACCAGGCCCAGCACGCGGTTTTCCGGGTTGGCGGCCATGGCGATGGCGATCAGGGCCACGGCCAGTACCATCAGGCGACCCACCCACACCAGTTCGACCTGGGAGGCGTTCTTGCGCAGGAAGGCTTTGTAGAAGTCTTCGGTCAGGGCACTGGAGCACACCAGCAGCTGACAGCTGAGGGTACTCATGACCGCCGCCAGGATGGCCGACAGCAACACACCGGCAATCCAAGGGTTGAACAGGATCTTGGCCAGCTCGATGAACACACGCTCGTGGTTCTCGGTAACCGGCCCCGCCAGTTCAGGGTTCGCGGAGAAGTAGGCGATGCCGAAGAAGCCCACGGCGCAGGTACCGGCCAGGCACAGGATCATCCAGGTCATGGAGATACGGCGGGCATTGGCGATCGACTTGACCGAATCGGCAGCCATGAAGCGCGCCAGGATGTGCGGCTGGCCGAAGTAGCCCAGGCCCCAGCCCATCAGCGAAATGATGCCGATGAAGGTAGCGCCCTTGAGCATGTCGAAGTTGGCCGGGTTTTGCGCCTCAATGGCCAGCAGGGTGGTGTCGAAGCCGCCCGTGGAGATCAGCACGATGACCGGAGTGAGAATCAGCGCGAAGATCATCAGCGTGGCCTGCACGGTATCGGTCCAGCTCACGGCCAGGAAACCACCGACGAAGGTGTAGGCGATGGTCGCGGCGGCACCGGCCCAAAGGGCGGTCTCGTAAGACATGCCGAAGGTGCTTTCGAACAGGCGGGCACCGGCGACGATGCCGGAAGCGCAATAGATGGTGAAGAACACCAGGATGACGATCGCCGAGATGATCCGCAGCAGGCCACTCTTGTCTTCGAAGCGGCTAGCGAAGTAGTCCGGCAGGGTCAGCGCATCGCCGTTGTGCTCGGTCTGCACGCGCAGGCGGCCAGCGACGAACAGCCAGTTCAGGTAGGCGCCGACGGTCAGGCCAATGGCGATCCAGGCTTCGGACAGGCCGGAGAAGTAGATGGCGCCCGGCAGGCCCATCAGCAGCCAGCCACTCATGTCGGAAGCGCCGGCGGAAAGCGCGGTAACCACGCTGCCCAGGCTACGGCCGCCGAGGATGTAGTCGGAAAGGTTCTTGGTGGAGCGATAAGCCGCGAAGCCGATCAGCACCATTGCCGCGATGTAGATCACAAAGGTGATCGTGATTGGATTGCCCATGCGTGTGCCCTGGCGTTTGTTTTTATCTCATGCGCAACCGCAGCGAGACGGTTGCACCCAGGCGGCGCATCCTATGCAACAACGCAAAGCGGGTGCAACCATTTTTCATTTGCAAGTTGCACCCGCTCATGCATTTTCAGTTAATGCCGCTTTTTTGCTCCCATTTGGAGCAAAAACCGGATTTTTCAGAATAAAACTCACCGAAAACGACGCATTTCGGGGCGCGACTCCGGGCGCCCGATGAGTTGCACCTTTTCCTCGATAAAATCGGGTTGCACCTGGTTGCACCCGAATTGTCCTACAGCTACTCTTGGCGCCAGCTTAGGCCACAGCCGTGGCCAATAACGAGGATAAGAAATGGCGACGACCACCCTTGGGGTCAAACTCGATGACCCGACCCGTGAGCGACTCAAAGCAGCTGCGCAGTCCATTGACCGCACGCCGCACTGGTTGATCAAGCAAGCGATCTTCAATTACCTGGAGAAGCTCGAGGGTGGTGCCACCCTGACCGAACTCAACGGTCACGCCAGCAGCCTTGCCGATGACGCCGGCGATGTACAACCAGAGCAGGTGCATCAGTGCTTCCTGGAGTTTGCCGAAAGCATTCTGCCGCAGTCGGTACTGCGCTCGGCCATCACTGCCGCCTATCGCCGCCCCGAGCAGGAAGTGGTGCCGATGCTGCTGGAGCAGGCGCGCCTGAGCGCACCATTGGCCGAGGCGACCAACAAGATGGCCGCCGGCATCGCCGAAAAGCTGCGCAACCAAAAGAGCGCAGGCGGACGCGCAGGCATCGTTCAGGGCCTGCTGCAGGAGTTCTCGCTGTCGTCGCAGGAAGGTGTGGCGCTGATGTGCCTGGCCGAAGCCCTGCTGCGCATCCCCGACAAAGGCACCCGTGATGCCCTGATCCGCGACAAGATCAGCAACGGCAACTGGCAGCCGCACCTGGGCAACAGCCCGTCGCTGTTCGTCAACGCCGCCACCTGGGGCCTGCTGCTGACCGGCAAGCTGGTTTCCACCCATAACGAATCCGGCCTTACCTCCTCGCTCACTCGCATCATCGGCAAGAGCGGCGAGCCGATGATCCGCAAGGGTGTCGACATGGCCATGCGCCTTATGGGCGAGCAGTTCGTCACCGGCGAGACCATCGCCGAAGCCCTGGCCAACGCCAGCCGCTTCGAATCCAAGGGCTTTCGCTACTCCTACGACATGCTCGGCGAGGCCGCACTGACCGAGCACGATGCGCAGAAGTACCTCGCCTCCTACGAGCAGGCCATCCACTCGATCGGCAAGGCGTCCCATGGCCGGGGCATCTATGAAGGCCCAGGTATCTCGATCAAGCTGTCGGCACTGCACCCGCGTTACAGCCGCGCCCAGTACGAGCGCGTGATGGAAGAGCTGTACCCGCGCCTGCTGTCGCTAACCCTGCTGGCCAAACAGTACGACATCGGCCTGAACATCGACGCCGAAGAGGCGGACCGCCTGGAGCTGTCGCTCGATCTGCTCGAGCGCCTGTGCTTCGAGCCTTCGCTGGCCGGCTGGAACGGTATCGGCTTTGTCATCCAGGCCTACCAGAAGCGCTGCCCGTACGTGATCGACTACGTCATCGACCTGGCCAAGCGCAGCCGCCACCGCCTGATGATCCGCCTGGTGAAAGGCGCCTACTGGGACAGCGAAATCAAGCGCGCCCAGGTCGAAGGCCTGGAAGGCTACCCGGTCTACACCCGCAAGGTGTACACCGACGTGTCCTACGTCGCCTGTGCACGCAAGCTGCTGGCCGTGCCAGAAGCCATCTATCCACAGTTTGCCACCCACAACGCCCATACCCTGTCAGCCATCTACCACATCGCTGGCCAGAACTACTACCCGGGTCAATACGAATTCCAGTGCCTGCACGGCATGGGTGAACCGCTGTACGAACAGGTCGTAGGCAAAGTCTCCGAAGGCAAGCTGAACCGCCCGTGCCGCGTGTACGCCCCGGTCGGCACCCACGAAACCCTGCTGGCCTACCTGGTCCGCCGACTGCTGGAAAACGGCGCCAATACTTCGTTCGTCAACCGCATCGCCGACCACTCCATCTCCATCCAGGAACTGGTCGCCGACCCGGTCGCCAGCATCGAACGCATGGGCACCCAGGAAGGCAGTATCGGCCTGCCGCACCCGCGCATCCCGCTGCCGCGCGAGCTGTATGGCAGCGAGCGGGCCAACTCGGCCGGTATCGACATGGCCAACGAACACCGCCTGGCGTCGCTGTCCTGTGCCATGCTGGCTACCGCGCACAACGACTGGAAGGCCACCCCGCTGCTGGCCTGCGCCGCCAGCGAGGCGGCTGCCGCGCCGGTTCTGAACCCAGCCGACCACCGCGACGTGGTCGGCCATGTGCAGGAAGCCACTGTTGCCGACGTCGACAATGCCATCCAGTGCGCACTCAACGCTGCTCCGATCTGGCAGGCCACCCCGCCGGCAGAACGCGCCGCGATTCTCGAGCGCACCGCCGACCTGATGGAAGCCGAAATTCAGCCACTGATGGGCCTGCTCATCCGCGAAGCCGGCAAAACCTTCGCCAACGCCATCGCCGAAGTGCGCGAGGCCGTAGACTTCCTGCGCTACTACGCGGTACAGGCGCGCAACGACTTCAGCAACGACGCCCACCGTCCGCTTGGCCCGGTCGTGTGCATCAGCCCGTGGAACTTCCCGCTGGCAATCTTCACCGGCCAGGTGGCCGCCGCGTTGGCGGCCGGCAACCCGGTACTGGCCAAGCCGGCTGAACAGACCCCGTTGATCGCAGCCCAAGCCGTGCGCCTGCTGCTCGAAGCCGGGATACCCGAAGGTGTGCTGCAACTGCTGCCAGGCCGCGGCGAAACCGTCGGTGCCGGCCTGGTTGGTGACGAGCGCGTCAAGGGCGTGATGTTCACCGGCTCCACCGAAGTCGCCCGGCTGCTGCAGCGCAACGTCGCTGGCCGCCTGGACAACCAGGGCCGGCCGATCCCGCTGATCGCCGAAACCGGCGGCCAGAACGCGATGATCGTCGATTCGTCGGCGTTGACCGAGCAAGTGGTGATCGACGTCGTGTCCTCGGCCTTCGACAGTGCCGGCCAGCGTTGCTCTGCCCTGCGCGTGCTGTGCCTGCAGGAAGACTCCGCCGATCGTGTGGTGGAAATGCTCAAGGGTGCCATGGCCGAAAGCCGCCTGGGCAACCCAGACCGCCTGGCCGTGGACATCGGCCCGGTCATCGACGCCGAAGCCAAGGCAGGTATCGAGAAGCACATCCAGGGCATGCGCGAGAAAGGCCGCTCGGTCTACCAGGTGGCCATTGCCGATGCTGCCGAGGTCAAGCGCGGCACCTTCGTCATGCCGACCCTGATCGAGCTGGACAGCTTCGACGAGCTCAAGCGCGAGATCTTCGGCCCGGTGCTGCACGTGGTGCGCTACAACCGCCGCAACCTCGACCAGCTGATCGAGCAGATCAACAATTCCGGCTACGGCCTGACCCTCGGTGTGCACACCCGGATCGACGAAACCATTGCCAAGGTGGTGGAAAACGCCAATGCCGGCAACATGTACGTCAACCGCAACATCGTCGGGGCAGTGGTCGGGGTGCAGCCATTCGGTGGTGAAGGCCTGTCCGGCACCGGCCCGAAAGCCGGCGGCCCGCTGTACCTGTACCGCCTGCTCTCGACCCGCCCGGCCGACGCCATTGGCCGGCACTTCCAGCAGCAGGATGGCGAAGGCAAGCCGGACCGCACCCTGCACGAACAGCTGATCAAGCCGCTGCACAGCCTCAAGGCCTGGGCCGAGAACAACCAGCAGGCCGAACTGGCGGCACTGTGCACCCAGTTTGCCGGCCAATCGCAGAGCGGCATCGCCCGTCTGCTGCCAGGCCCGACCGGCGAGCGCAACAGCTACACCATCCTGCCACGCGAGCATGTGCTGTGCCTGGCGGATAACGAGGCTGATCTGCTGGCGCAGTTCGCTGCTGTATTGGCAGTCGGCAGCTCGGCGGTGTGGGTGGACGGCGAACCTGGCAAGACCCTGCGCGGCCGCCTGCCGAAAGAGCTGCAGGCCAAGGTCAAGCTGGTGGCGGACTGGAACAAGGATGAAGTGGCGTTCGATGCCGTGATCCACCATGGCGATTCGGACCAGCTGCGCGGCGTGTGCCAGCAGGTGGCCAAGCGCGCTGGTGCGATCGTCGGTGTGCACGGGCTGTCCAGCGGCGATCATCAGATTGCGCTGGAGCGCTTGGTGATCGAACGGGCGGTGAGTGTGAACACTGCGGCGGCGGGCGGTAACGCCAGCCTGATGACCATTGGTTGAGGCTAGGGGTTGTTGAAGAAAAGGGAGAGCTTCGGCTCTCCTTTTTTATGGGTGGTTGTCTTGGGATATGTGGCGCCTGCGAAATCAATCGCCGCCCGCGCGGCGCACCGCGAGCGAAGCTCGCATGCCTGTGGGATGTGCGCGCGAATGCCTTGGCGCATACCTCGATATCACGAAGTACGGCAAAACCACCAGATGCTCCATCCCTTAATCACCTCTGAGGCAAGTAATCCCCCAAGCCATAGCCAACTATTGATTTCCGCCATGACCATGGGGACAAGCAAAACCACCGAAATCGACGGAACAACAAAAAAAATCCTTAACGGTATCTGTGCCGCCGCCAAAAACACTACCAATCTTTGATACTTGAAAAAACCAATACATGTCACAAGAATTGAGACTTGCAAAAACAACCCGACCCAAATTAAAGCGTCCGAGCCACCCCAATTCCGTACCACCTCAAGCCCACTGTTAACATCCGACCAAAAAGGGACTGCACCCCGAGCAATACTACGCACACAGTACAGGGCAATATAAAACGCATCCATGCTCGCCCATAGCAAGAACATAAGCTGGTGTTTATTTATTTTCGTGAGCATCAATATGCCCCCTTTCGATATTCATATTCCTCGCAAGGAACAGCTGGACGCCAGCGCCAAGATTTCCCCGTAATTGCCCACTCATCATCAGCTTCCACGTAGTTTTGCGTTATCCGATTGCCCCAAAGGCAGACTGCAATCCCTCCGAAAATCGCACAGCCCAGGCAAGGTCATATTATTCTGCAATGCTTTTTCAACTACTGCACGAGCAAAAAACGGATCTTCAATATTTTCCAGGTCTTCTTTCCAAACGTCGCGCCACTCGCAAATCCTGTCCATAGAACACCTCCACAGATTTATCTCACTTTCCATCCTTGCTGTTGCAGAAGCGTTCCGTATAGCGCGTAGGAATATTCCTGTTGCGCTTACCAAGGAGATCTCGAGCAACAGCTGGCCACAGGTTCCTCATCAACCCGTCTATGCCTTTCTGAACAGGAGAATCTGTGGCTGAACATCATCTGAATCAATGATGGTGGCCATCCCCAAAAGGCCAACCTTAGACTCGGCCCAAGCCCGCCCCAGGAGCGCCCCCATGCCCGAGACCCTGCTCAGCCCCCGCAACCTCGCCTTTGAACTGTACGAAGTCCTCGACGCCGAGGCCCTGACCCAGCGCCCGCGCTTCGCCGAACACAGCCGTGAAACCTTCGACGCGGCACTGACCACGGCCCGCACCATCGCCGAGAAGTACTTCGCCCCGCACAACCGCAAGGCCGACGAGAACGAGCCGCGCTATGTGGACGGTCGCGCGGAGCTGATTGCCGAGGTCAAACCGGCGGTCGATGCCTTTCTCGAAGCCGGCTTTCTCAACGCCAACCGCGACTTCGAGGTGGGCGGCATGCAACTGCCCAGCCTGGTCTCACAAGCCTGCTTCGCCCACTTCCAAGCCGCCAACGCTGGCACCACGGCCTACCCGTTCCTGACCATGGGCGCGGCCAACCTGATCGAGAGCTTCGGCACCGAGAAACAGAAGCGTCTGTTCCTGCAGCCGATGATCGAAGGCCGCTTCTTTGGCACCATGGCCCTGACCGAACCCCATGCAGGCTCGTCGCTGGCCGACATCCGCACTCGCGCAGAACCCGCGGGCGACGGTAGCTACCGGCTCAAAGGCAACAAGATCTTCATTTCCGGCGGCGATCATGAGCTGTCGGAAAACATCGTGCACATGGTGCTGGCCAAGCTGCCCGACGCACCGCCCGGGGTGAAGGGCATTTCACTGTTCATCGTGCCCAAATACCACGTCAACCCGGACGGCAGCTGTGGCCCGCGCAACGATGTGCTGCTGGCGGGCCTGTTCCACAAGATGGGCTGGCGCGGCACCACCTCTACCGCCCTGAACTTCGGCGACAACGGCCAGTGCGTCGGCTACCTGGTGGGTCAGCCGCACCAGGGCCTGGCCTGCATGTTCCAGATGATGAACGAGGCGCGTATCGGCGTAGGTATGGGGGCGGTGATGCTCGGTTACGCCGGCTACCTGTATTCCCTGGAATATGCACGCCAGCGGCCGCAGGGCCGGCTGCCTGACAACAAGGACCCGCACAGCCCGGCAGTGCCGATCATTGGCCACGCTGACGTGAAGCGCATGCTGCTGGCGCAGAAAGCCTACGTAGAAGGTGCCTTCGACCTGGGGCTTTACGCCGCGCGACTGTTCGACGACACCCAGACCGCCGCCGACGAAAGCACCCGCGAACAGGCGCAGCAGTTGCTCGACCTGCTGACCCCGATCGTCAAATCCTGGCCTTCGGCATACTGCCTGAAGGCCAACGAGCTGGCGATTCAGATCCTCGGTGGCCACGGCTACACCCGCGAGTACCCGGTGGAGCAGTACTACCGCGACAACCGCCTGAACCCGATCCACGAGGGTACCGAGGGCATCCAGTCGCTGGACTTGCTCGGTCGCAAGCTGGCGCAGCACAACGGCGCCGGCCTCAAGCGACTGATCCGCCTGATCGCCACTACCGGGGAGCGCGCCAGCCACCACCCCAACCTCGACCCGCTGCGCCAGCCACTGGAGCAACTGGTCAACCGCCTGCAAAGCGTCACCCTGGCCCTGCTTGGCGACCTGGCCCAGGGCAAGGTTGCCGGCGCCCTGGCCAACTCGGCCCTGTACCTCAAGGCCTTCGGCCACAGCGTGATTGCTTGGCGCTGGCTGGAACAGGCGATCCATGCCGAGCTTGGCCTGCTCAAGGGCAACGCCGCAGACCGTGACTTCTACCTGGGCAAGCTGCAGGCGGCGCGTTATTTCCTGACCTGGGAAGTACCGGGCTGCCATAATGAGCTGGCATTGCTCCAGGCACGTGACGACACCTGCCTCGCCATGCAAGAGGGGTGGTTCTAGGGGGAGCCGCCACTGACTTGGAGGTTCCCACATGTTCGATTCCAGCGCCTTGCTGCGCCAGCGTTTCAACGCGCTGCGCAGCACGGCCGAGATGTTTTCCCTGCGCCATGTGAAGCAGTCGCACCAGGCGCTTTCGGTCAGGCGCAACGTAACCGAACCGCCGTTCTTCAGCCAGGACGAAGGCGCCATGCTCACGGTGCGCGTGCAGGGCGTGGAAGCCTACGCTGCCACCGCTGACCTGTCCCAGGCAGGCCTGCAGCGAGCCCTGGAACAGGCCGAAGGCTTGGCCCGGCAGATCGCTGCCAGAAGCCTGCTCGACCTGCACGAACAACCCGTGACCAGCGCCCGCCACGACCACGTTTCGCCCAACTTCGACCAGCCCTTGCCCACGCTCGCCGACTGCCTGGGCCTGCTTGCCGCCGAATCGGCAAGCGTGCCAAAGGACAGCCGGCTGGTGGACTGGCAGGCCAGCCTCGGCCAGAGCCTGGTCGAGCAGACCTACCTGAACAGCGCCGGGGCCGAGCTGCGTCACGCCCAGCGCTTTCTGTTCCCAGGCCTGAGCGTGACCGCCAGCGACGGCCGGGACAGCCAGAGCCGAAGCCTGGGCCGGGACAACTTCGGCCAACAGGGCGGTTTCGAAATCGTCGAACGTTGCGGCCTGGTCGGCGCTGCCCGCCGTGTCGCCGACCAAGCGATGCAACTGCTGCTGGCGCCCAACACCCCCAGCGGTGCGCGCGACTTGCTGCTGATGCCTGACCAGATGATGCTGCAGATCCACGAGTCCATCGGCCACCCGCTGGAGATGGACCGCATCCTCGGCGACGAGCGCAACTACGCTGGCACCAGCTTCGTCAAAGCGAGCGACTTCGGCCATTTGCAGTACGGCTCGCCACTGCTCAATGTGACGTTCGACCCAACCATCGGCGAAGAGCTGGCCAGTTACAGCTTCGATGATGATGGCACCCAGGCGAGCAAGCAGTTCCTCATCCGTGATGGCCTGCTGCTGCGCCCGCTGGGCGGTGCCCTGTCGCAGTTCCGCTCCGGCCTGGATGGTGTCGCCAACAGTCGGGCCTGCAGCTGGAACCGTGCACCGATCGACCGTATGGCCAACCTCAACATCGAGCCGGGCGATCAATCGCTGGAGCAACTGATCCAGGGTATCGAGCACGGCATCCTGATGCGTACCAACCGCTCCTGGTCCATCGACGATGCACGCAACAAGTTCCAGTTCGGCTGCGAGTGGGGCCAATTGATCGAGAACGGCGAGCTCAAAGGTGTCGTCAAGAATCCCAACTACCGTGGCATCTCCGCGCAGTTCTGGCGCAACCTGTCGGCAGTCGGCGACCGCAGTACCTTCCAGGTGCTGGGCACGCCCAACTGCGGCAAGGGCGAACCCAATCAAGTGGTGCGGGTCGGCCACGCCTCGCCGGCCTGTGTGTTTCGCCAAATCGATGTATTCGGAGGAGACGCCTGATGAAGCACGCTTTCGAAGCCTTGGTTGCGGCGGTGCGCGCCGCCCTGCAAGCGGGCGAGCAGTTCACCCTGGGCTACAGCGCAGAACAGTCGCAATTCGTGCGTTTCAACCACGCCAAGGTGCGCCAGGCCGGTGAAGTGAGCCAGGCCAGCGCACAGCTGCGGCTGGCGCGCGATGGGCGCCAGGCGGAACAGCAGGTGACCTTGAGTGGTGACGTGCAACTGGATGGCCAACGCCTGAGCGATGCGCTTGAGCAACTGCGCCAGACAATGCCGCTGCTGGCCCTCGACCCTTACCTGCGCCTGGACGAAAGTGCCTGGCACAGCCACAGCCTACAGGACCACTCCCTGCCCGAACTGGGCGAAGTACTGGCCCTGCTCGACCGTGAAGCGGGCGACCTGGACCTGGTCGGGATCTACGCCGCCGGCCCGATCTGTCGGGGTTTCGCCAGTTCGTTCGGGGCCTTTGGCTGGCACCAGGCCAACAGTTTCAACTTCGACTGGAGCCTGTTCCACGAAAATGGCCAGGCGGTGAAGGCCAACTATGCCGGCCAGCTGTGGAGCGCCGACGACTTCATCGCACGCTTGCGCCAGGCACGGGAGCAACTGGGTTTCCTCGGCCGCCCGGCAGTCACCCTCAAACCCGGCAGCTACCGCGCCTATCTGGCGCCTGCGGCCATGGACGAAATCGCCAGCATGCTGTGCTGGGGCGGTTTTTCCGCGCAGGCCCTCGCCACCGGCAACAGCGCCTTGCAACGCCTGTATAACGGCGATGCACGGTTAAGCCCGCTGGTGAGTTTCACCGAGCAGGTCAACGGCTCGCTGAGCCCGGCGTTTTCCGATGAAGGCGCACCACGCCTGGATGTGCCGTTGATCCAGCAAGGCGAGGCGCAGCAACGGTTGATCTGCGCCCGCAGTGCGGCCGAATTCGAGCTGCTGGCCAATGGCGCGGACAGCTACGAGTCGCCCTGTGCGCTGAGCGTGGCAGCGGGAAACCTGGCCAGCGCACAGGTTCTTGAGCGGCTCGGCACTGGTCTTTACATCAGCAACCTGTGGTACCTGAACTACTCTGACCTGCCGGCAGCGCGCATGACCGGGCTGACCCGGTTCGCGACCTTCTGGGTGGAAAACGGGCAGATCCAAGGGCCAGTGAGCACCATGCGCTTCGATGACAGCCTGTACAGTTTGCTGGGCAGCCAGCTGGAGGACCTGACCCAGGAGCGCGAGATGATCTTGTCGACCAGTACCTATGGCCAGCGCAGTACCGGATCGAGCCATTTGCCCGGGGCACTGGTCAAAGGTCTGACCCTGACATTGTGATTGGCATTACCGGCCCTTTCGCGGGGCAAGCCCGCTCCCACAGGGATCTCACCACATCAAAGGGCAGTGGAGATCCTGTGGGAGCGGGCTTGCCCCGCGAAGAGGCCGGCACAGACAAAAGAGGACGTCATGCCTGTGCGCACCCCGCTGGACCCTGTCACCGCCCGCTGGATCCCGTGGGTGGTGGCCATCGCCTTCTTCATGCAGTCCCTGGACGGCACCATCCTCAACACCGCCCTGCCGGCCATGGCCCGCTCGCTAGAAGAAGATCCGCTGCGCATGCAGGGCGTGATCATCGCCTACATGCTCACAGTGGCCCTGCTGATTCCCGCCTCGGGATGGATTGCTGATCGCTTCGGCACCAAGCGCATCTTCTTCAGCGCGATCTTGCTGTTCAGTTTCGGCTCACTCCTGTGCGCCGCGGCCAACAGCCTCGGTTTCCTGATCTTCGCCCGCGTCGTGCAGGGCCTGGGCGGCGCACTGATGCTGCCGGTCGGGCGCCTGGTGGTGCTGCGCGCCTACCCGCGTACCGAGCTGGTCCGGATCATGAGCTTCATCACCATCCCTGGGCTGCTTGGGCCGCTGCTTGGCCCGACGCTGGGTGGCTGGCTGGTCGAGATCCTCACTTGGCACTGGATCTTCCTGCTCAACCTGCCCGTGGGCGCGCTGGGCTGCTACGCCGTGTGGAAGTTCATCCCTGACCTGCGCGGCACCGAGCGCACCACCTTCGATGGCCCCGGCTTCATCCTGTTCGGGGCAGCGATGGTGCTGATCACCATCGCCATGGAAGGCCTGGGCGAGCTGCACCTGCCGCACTTGCGGGTCATGCTGCTGCTGTTTGCCGGCATGGCCTGCCTGGCCGCGTACTGGCTACGCGCCGGCCGCGACCCCGAGCCCCTGTTCTCACCCAGCCTGTTCCGCGTGCGCACCTTCGCCATCGGCATCCTCGGCAACCTGTTCGCGCGCTTGGGCAGTGGTGCCCTGCCCTTTCTGGTACCGCTGCTGTTGCAGGTGGCGCTGGGCTACTCGCCAGCCCAGGCGGGCATGAGCATGATTCCGCTGGCGGCAGCGGCGATGGTCGCCAAGTCGATTGCCCGGCCTCTGATCGAGCGGCTCGGCTACCGCATCATCCTCACCGGCAACACGCTGCTGCTGGGCTTGCTGTTGGCCAGCCTGGGCCTGGTCAACGAGCAGACCCCATATGCCGTGCTGCTGGTGCAACTGGCGCTGCTGGGTGCGGTGAACTCCCTGCAGTTCACCGCCATGAACACAGTGACCTTGATCGACCTCGACGACGCCAGCGCCAGCAGCGGCAACAGCCTGCTGTCGGTGGTCGCGCAGCTGTCGCTGAGCCTGGGCGTGGCGTGTGCTGGTGCACTGCTCGGCGGCTTCACCGCGGCCGGTAATGCCGATGGAGTGGAAACCACCCTGGGCGCATTCCAGCTGACCTTCGTCACCATCGGCGTCATGGCCATGCTGGCGGCGGCGATCTTCCTGCAACTGGCTCCGACGGACGGAAGGCGTGCCCGTCGTCCGGAACCGCACATGGAGTCGTAGGGCGAATGGCCATGAGGCTGGTAGACTATGCGGCATTTTTCGCTTCGCACCGCAGGCCCGCCTCGTGACCACCGAATCCACCGCTTTTGCCACTCTGCCGCTGTCCGCCGCCATGCTGGCCAACCTGGACGCCCTGGGCTACGCCTCGATGACGCCCATCCAGGCCCAGAGCCTGCCCGTCATCCTCAAGGGACAGGACCTGATTGCCCAGGCCAAGACCGGTAGCGGCAAGACCGCGGCCTTCGGCATCGGCCTGCTCAACCCGCTCAACCCGCGCTACTTCGGCTGCCAGGCGCTGGTCCTGTGCCCGACCCGCGAGCTTGCCGACCAGGTCGCCAAGGAACTGCGCCGCCTGGCGCGCGCCGAGGACAACATCAAGATCCTCACCCTGTGCGGCGGCGTTTCGCTCGGCCCGCAGATCGCCTCGCTGGAACACGGTGCGCACATCATCGTCGGCACTCCAGGCCGCATCCAGCAACACCTGGACAAGGGCACCCTGGTGCTCGACGGGCTCAATACCCTGGTACTGGATGAAGCCGACCGCATGCTCGACATGGGCTTCTTCGACGCCATCGCCAGCATCATCGGTAAAACCCCTTCGCGCCGCCAGACCCTGCTGTTCTCAGCCACCTACCCGGCTGGCATCGAGCAACTGGCCGCTGACTTCATGCGCAAGCCGCAGCAGGTCAAGGTCCAGAGCCTGCACGCCGACAACCAGATCGAGCAGCGTTTCATCGAGATCGATCCGCAGCAGCGCCTCGAAGCCGTGACTCGCGTGCTCGGCCACTACCGCCCGCAGTCCTGTGTGGCGTTCTGCTTCACCAAGCAGCAGTGCGAAGACGTGGTCGCCCACCTGACCGCCAAGGGCATCGTCGCCCAGGCTCTGCATGGCGATCTCGAGCAGCGCGACCGCGACCAGGTGCTGACCCTGTTCGCCAACCGCAGCAGCTCGGTGCTGGTGGCTACCGACGTGGCGGCCCGCGGCCTGGATATCGATGGCCTGGACATGGTCATCAACGTCGAGCTGGCCCGGGATGCCGAAATCCATGTGCATCGCGTTGGCCGTACTGGCCGCGCTGGCGAGAAAGGCATTGCCATCAGCCTCGTGGCGCCGGCTGAAGGCCATCGCGCCCAGGCCATCGAGGCACTGCAGAAAAGCCCGTTGCGCTGGGACCAGCTGGACAGTCTGAAAAACAAAGGTGGCGAGCCCCTGCTGCCAGTGATGACGACCTTGTGCATCGCGGCTGGGCGCAAGGACAAACTGCGCCCGGGTGACATCCTTGGCGCCCTCACCGGTGATGCGGGCATCCCTGGCAAGCAGGTGGGCAAGATCGCCATCTTCGACTTCCAGGCATTCGTGGCCGTGGAGCGGGCGCTGGCAAAGCAGGCCATGCAGCGTCTGAACAACGGCAAGATCAAGGGGCGCGCCCTTAAAGTCCGAATTATCTAAATACTCTTGGGGCTGCTTTGCAGCCCATTCGCGGGGCAAGCCCGCTCCCACACGTTATTCACCGCCTGCCCTGCGGCCCCTGATAGCAAGAGGTTTCCCCGTGCACACCACCGACGTGATCATCCTCGGCGCCGGCGCTGCCGGCCTGATGTGCGCCCAGCTCAGCGCCCGCCGTGGCCGCCGGGTGCTGCTGCTCGACCACGCCAACAAGCCAGGCAAGAAGATCCTCATGTCCGGCGGCGGGCGCTGCAACTTCACCAATATGTATACCGAGCCGGCCAACTTCCTCTCGCAGAACGCGCACTTCTGCAAGTCAGCCCTGGCCCGCTACACCCAGTGGGACTTCATCGAGCTGGTCGCCAAGCACGGCGTGCCGTACCACGAGAAAAAACTTGGTCAGCTGTTCTGTGACAACAAGGCCAGCGACATCCTCAACATGCTGCTGGCCGAATGCGACGCCGCCGGTGCCCAACTGCGCATGGAAACCCGCATCGAGCAGATCGAGAAAACCGAAGACGGCTACTGGTTGCAGACCAGCGCCGGCCCGTTCGCCTGCCAGTCGCTGGTGATCGCCACCGGTGGCCTGTCGATCCCGACCTTGGGCGCGACGGGGTTTGGCTACCAAGTGGCCCGGCAGTTCGGTCACACCCTGCTGCCAACCCGCGCCGGACTGGTGCCGTTCACCATCACCGAGCCCCAACTCAAGGCATTGTGCACCGAGCTGTCGGGCACCTCGCTGGACTGCACCGCCAGTTGCAAGGGCACCAGCTTCCGGGAAAACCTGCTGTTCACCCACCGCGGCCTGAGCGGGCCGGCGATCTTACAGATTTCGTCGTTCTGGGAGGCCGGCGACACCGTCGAGATCAACCTGCTGCCCGACCGTGATGCACTGGCCTGGCTGCAGCAACAGCAAAGCGAGCGCGCCAACGCTGAACTCAAGACCGTGCTGGGTGAAGTGTTCACTCGCAAGCTGGCCAACCTGCTGGCCGAGCAGTGGTTCGAGTCCAGGCCTATGAAGCAATACACCCCCGCAGAGCTGACGCGCATCGCCGAGCAACTGGCAGCCTGGCAGGTGGTACCGGCCGGCACCGAAGGCTACCGCACCGCAGAAGTGACGTTAGGCGGCGTGGATACCCGCGAAGTGTCGTCCAAGACCATGGAATCCTTGAAAAGCCCTGGGCTGTACTTCATTGGCGAGGTCCTGGACGTCACCGGCCACCTGGGCGGGTTCAATTTCCAGTGGGCCTGGGCATCGGCCAACGCTGCGGCGCAGTTCGTGTAGAGTAGAATCCATTCAGCAGCACGGAACGCTTCTTGCTGGTCCGTGCGGCAATGCATTCATTCGATTACTGCCAGCAGGCCATCATGTCATCGAGCTCGTTCCGCCATTCATTGCGTCGCCTGTGGGGCCAAGACAAGTTCAGCTACGCCATCCGCGTCACCATCGCCCTCACCGGCAGCATGGCCTGGTGCTGGTACCAGAACGAGATGAGCCTGCTCATCCCGCTGTTCCTCGGCATTATCGCCAGCGCCCTGGCCGAGACCGATGATGGCTGGCAAGGCCGCCTCAGCGCGCTGTTCGTCACCCTCGTGTGCTTCGCCATCGCCGCGCTGTCGGTGGAGCTGCTGTTCCCTTACCCCTGGGTCTTCGCCCTGTCCCTGGCCCTGGCGGCGTTCTCCCTGACCATGCTCGGCGCCTTGGGCGAACGCTACGGCGCGATCGCCTCGGCCACGCTGATCCTTTCGGTCTACACCATGATCGGCGTGGACCAGCGAGGCGGCGAAGTCACCGACTTCTGGCACGAACCCTTGCTGCTGGTGGCCGGCGCCACTTGGTACGGGCTGCTGTCGGTGTTGTGGCAGGCGCTGTTTTCCAACCAGCCGGTGCAGCAGAGCCTGGCCAGGCTGTTTTTCGAGTTGGGCACTTACCTCAAGCTCAAGGCCAGCCTGTTCGAACCGATCCGCACCCTGGATATCGAGGCCCGTCGCCTGGAGCTCGCCCAGCAAAATGGCAGGGTGGTGGCCGCGCTCAATGCCGCCAAGGAAATCATCCTGCACCGGGTCGGCAACAGCCAGCCCAACTCCAAGGTCAGCCGCTACCTCAAGCTGTACTTCCTGGCCCAGGACATCCACGAACGGGTCAGCGCCTCGCACTACCCCTACAATGCCCTGACCGAGGCCTTCTTCCACAGCGACGTGATGTTCCGCTGCCAGCGCCTGCTGCGCAAACAGGGTTCGTCCTGCCAGGAGCTGGCGCGCTCGATACGCCTGCGCCAGCCGTTTGTCCTGGCCACCGGCTTCGCTGAGGCCCTGGAAGACCTCAATGCCTCGCTGGAGCACCTGCGTATCCAGAGCAACCCGGCCTGGCGCGGCCTGTTGCGCTCGCTACGCGCCCTGGCCGCCAACCTCGCGACGCTGGACCGCCTGCTCGGTGCCGCCAGCAACCCGGACAGCCTGGCCGACGCCAGCGACAGCAGCCTGCTCGACCGTTCGCCGCGCAACCTCAAGGATGTCTGGAAGCGCCTGCGCACCCAGCTCACCCCCACCTCGCTGCTGTTCCGCCATGCGCTGCGCCTGTCGCTGGCGCTGTCGGTGGGCTACGGCATGGTGCACCTGATCCACCCGACTCAAGGCTACTGGATCATCCTTACCACGCTGTTCGTCTGCCAGCCCAACTACGGCGCCACCCGGCGCAAGCTGGTGCAGCGGATTTTCGGCACGGCCATCGGCCTGACGGTCGGCTGGGCACTGTTCGACCTGTTCCCCAACCCGCTTATCCAGTCGGCGTTCGCGGTGGTGGCCGGGGTGGTGTTCTTCGTCAACCGCACCACCCGCTATACCCTGGCCACGGCGGCAATCACGCTGATGGTGCTGTTCTGCTTCAACCAGATCGGCGATGGCTATGGCCTGTTCCTGCCGCGGCTGTTCGATACCCTGGTAGGTAGCCTGATCGCCATCCTGGCGGTATTCCTGTTCTTGCCCGACTGGCAGGGGCGGCGGCTGAACAAGGTTCTGGCCAACACCCTGGCCTGCGCCAGCGAGTACCTGCGCCAGATCATGCAACAGTATGCCCACGGCAAGCGTGATGACCTGGCCTACCGGCTGGCCCGACGCAACGCGCACAACGCCGACGCCGCGCTATCCACTACGCTGGCCAACATGCTCATGGAGCCAGGGCACTTCCGTAAGGAAGCCGACGTGGGCTTCCGCTTCCTGGTGTTGTCGCACACCTTGCTCAGCTATCTCTCAGGGCTGGGGGCACACCGGGACACGGCACTGCCAGCCGAAGTGCATGAACAGTTGATCGAGGGTGCCGGGCAGACACTGGCTGCCAGCCTTGATGAAATCGCCAACGGCTTGGCCGCGCGGCTGCCGGTGGCGATCCACAGTGACGCCGAAGAAGCCCTGGCCGCTGCCCTGGAGCAGATGCCTGAGGAGCTGGATGAGCACCAGCGCTTGGTACAGACCCAGTTGGCGCTGATCTGCAGGCAGTTAGGGCCACTGCGGACATTGGCTGGGCATTTGATCAAAGAGCCGGCGCCGGCCTGAGACACTGCGTTGCTGCACGGGCATTTGGCGGGCAACGACGCTCAGAAGCCATGCTGACGCAGTAGCCGTTGATAGCTGCCGTCTGCCTTCATGGCCGCGATGCTGCGCTCGAACCGCTCGACGATCTGCTGATGTTCCGGGTGCTTGAGGCTCACCATGATGTGCAAGGTGTTTTCACTCAGGGGTGGCTCGACCAACACCACCGCCTCGCGCACCTGCTCGGGCTCGCGCTGCAGGTTGTAAAGCGCCACGTATTCATCCTCCACCGCCAGGTTCACCCGGCCTGCCGCCAGCATGCGTACTGCCGACGAAAAGTTGCGCACCGGCACCTTGTGCAGGCGGTTGTCGCCATCGAACTCAGGGGAGTAGGCGTAATCCCGCACCACGGCAATGCTGTAGGGATACAAGTCCGACTGGCGCCTGTAGCGCACCGTGTCGCCCTTGCGCTGCAGCAGGCGAATGCGGTTACTCAGGTAGGCGTTGGAAAACTGACCGATGCTGGCCCGCGAATCGTTGTACCAGGCGTTGATCAGCACGTCGTAGCGCCCTTTGCTCACGCCCTGCAGCGCCCGTGCCCAGGGCGCCTCTTCGAAGACACTCGTGTAGCCGGCGCGCGCCAGCGCCGTGGTGACGATGCTGGTTGCCAGGCCGCCGCCCGGCATACTGACATCGGTGAACGGTGGCCAGCTGTCTGCTACCAACCGCAGCCTGTCGCGCCCAGGGGCGGGCGTTGCCAGCATCATTGCCAGTAAACCCAGTACACAAAGCACTGGCCGCATGCTCGAGTCCTTCTGCGATGGAGTGCGCACACTGTGAAGTGGTCTTGTCTGCAACTGCCGATGAGATTACACAAAGCGCTTGTGCAGGGCAGCGGCCAATAGTGTCATTTAGCCTCTATTTTGGCCGAGGCGCCTACCTCATGCGATGATCGACGTCCCATTCAAGGAGTTCACCCATGTCCATCGACTGGCTATGCAAACACCACACCGACCTCAGCAAGGACCAGCTCTACGCCATTTTGCAATTGCGCACCGAGGTCTTCGTGGTCGAGCAGCGCTGCGCGTACCAGGAAGTGGATGGCCAGGACTTGAAGGGCGATACCCTGCATCTGATGGCCTGGCAGGATGACAAGCTGGTGGCTTACCTGCGCCTGCTCGACCCGCAATCCCAAGGGGGTGAGGTGGTCATCGGGCGCGTGGTGACCTCACCCGCGGCGCGCGGGCTGAAGCTGGGGCACCCGTTGCTGCTCAAAGGGCTGGAAGCTGCGCAACATTGCTGGCCGGGGGTGCCAGTTTACTTGTCGGCGCAGGCGCATCTGCAAGGGTTCTATGCCCGTCATGGGTTTGAAGTGGTGGGTGAGCAATACCTGGAAGACGACATTGCGCACATTGGAATGCGTAAGGGCTGAGCGCGCCGGGAGCGCGTTGCGCCCCTTTCGCGACACCCGATTGTTCACGGATACCCCAGTACTTCCCGGATCCGCCGCAGATTCTGGATGATCCACTGCTTGTCGATAGCGCCCCAGTCATGGATGCGATAATGCCCGGCATGGTTACGCGCACCTTCCTGTTGCTCGAACTCGCAGACGATGTCCAGGTCTGCCAAGGCGGCAATGGTGTCCTGCGCCGTGCGCCGTGGCATGCCGGTGGCCTCCATCAACGCGGGCACGCTGGTGGCAGTCTGGCTGTCGATCAGCCAGGCCACATACAGGCGGCGATAGAAACTGCTCTTGGTCTTGCTCACATCCATGCTGCTTGGTCCTTACAGATTACCTGGCAGCTCCCGATAGGTCAGGTACACGCGCAGGTCGAATTCCAGTTGGTGGTAGTCCGGCTCCATGTGCTGGCAGAGCTGGTAGAACGCTTTGTTGTGATCGCGCTCACGCAGGTGTGCCAGTTCGTGCACCACGATCATGCGTAGAAACTGCGGCGCCGCGTCCTTGAACAATGACGCGATGCGGATTTCCTTCTTCGCCTTGAGGTTGCCACCCTGCACCCGCGACACCGCAGTGTTGAGCCCCAGTGCTCGGTGCGTGAGGTCCAGGCGGTTGTCGAACAGCACCTTGTCCAGGCTTGGCGCACTGCGCAGGTATTGCTGGCGCAGCGCCTGGGCATAGCTGTACAGCGCCTTGTCGCTCTGCACGTCATGTCGCCCGGGGTATCGACGCTGCAGATAGTCGCCCAGGCGGTCGCTGTCGATCATCTGGCGCACCTGTTCCTGCAGATGCGGCGGGTAGGCTTGCAAATAGCGTAATACGGTCATGGCACGGCGGTCGGCGTAACAAAAGCCGATTCTAGCCAATCACGGACGCGGCCAGGAAAAAAATGCCGGAAAGCCGCTGGCGTCGGCAGCGGTCATCGGGTGGGCGACCAGAAACCCCTGCACATAGGTACACCCATTGGCCTTGAGCCAGGCCGCCTGAGCCTGGGTCTCCACCCCCTCGGCGATGACCGTTATGCCATAGGCCTCACACAGGCCCATGACACTGCGCACCAACGCAGCGTCCGCCGCCGAGCTGGGCAGGCGCGCCACCAGGTGCCGGTCCAGCTTCAAGGTGTCGATCGGCAGGTCGCGCAGCATGCGTAGCGAGCAGTCGCCAGCGCCAAAATCGTCCAGCGCTACGCGCACACCCAGCGCACGCAGGCGGTGGACCTGCTTGATCGCCGCGTCGATGTTGTACATCAGCGACGTCTCTGCCACTTCGACCTCCAGTTGCGCCGGGTCGAGCTGGTAGTCATGAATCACCCGCTGCAGCTCCTCGGCCAGGCCAGGCAGGGTGAATTGCGCACGGCTCAGGCTGATGGCGACTACCAGGGATGGGGGAAAGCGCTGCCGCCAGGCCTGGCGCTGCGCCGCACTCTGGCGATAGATCCAGCCGGCCAGGCGATTGATCAGCCGTGCCTCCTCCAGCAACGGAATGAACAACCCTGGGGGCACATCACCGACGCTGGGGTGCTGCCAGCGCAGCAACGCCTCAAAGCCCCGCAGTTGCCCGTCGGCAATGCCGACCTGGGGTTGATAGACCAGGCTGAAGTCGTTGGCCGCGACAGCATTGCGTACGCTGTCTTCGAGCATCAAGCGCGAACGCGCCCGGCCGTTGAGCTCCTGATCATAGAAACGGTATTGCTGGCGCCCGGCTTGTTTGGCGGCATACATGGCCGCATCAGCCGCTCGCAGCATGCCTTCGACCGTGGCGCCGCAGTCCGGGTAGGTGGCAATACCAATGCTGACGCCCAGGCAGATATCCAGGCCCTCCACCTGTTGCTGGACAGACACGCGCTCGAGCAACTGCTCGGCAAAGCGCCCGGCTTGCTCAGGGTAAGGCAGGCTGTCGAACAGTGCGGTGAACTCGTCACCGCCCATGCGTGCAAGCAACGCCTCATTGCCAAGGCAGTCCTTGATCTGTTCGGCCACCCATCGCAACACGCGGTCACCCGCCTCGTGACCCAACGAGTCGTTGATCCGTTTGAACCCGTCCAGGTCCATGTACATCAAGGCCTGGGCCTTGTCCGAGCGTTCGTTGCGCAGCAGCACGCCTTCTGCTGCCTGATAGAAACCGCGCCGGTTCAGCAAGCCGGTAAGAGGGTCGGTCACCGCCTGGTATTCGAGCTGCTGGTGCAGGTTGCGCACCACCGACATGTCCAGCACGGTCACCACCATGGCCTTCTGATCGGCGGGCAGAGGCGCGCAGGACAGTGCCACCGGCACCAGATGGCCGCCCTTGGTGCGTAGATGAGCATCGTGTACCCGGAAGATTCGCCGCCCGAGGTACGCCTGATAAAAGTCGGATTCGTTCCACAGGGTTGCGTTGGGCAGTTGCACCAGCTCGAGCAGATCAACGCCCTGCAGCAACTCGACCGGCGCTTCCAGTAGCCGTGAGATGGCTGGGTTGGCAAAGCTGATGGTACCGCACGCGTCGACCACCAGGATGCCTTCGGCGGCATTCTCCAGGATCGAGGCATTGAAGGCCCTGGCAGCCTCAAGCTCGCCAGTGAGTTGCTGCAGCATGCGCCGGTTACGCTGCTGATCCAGCTGGGCTTGCACCTTGGGCTTGAGGATGTGCGGATCGAAAGGCTTGAACAGGTAGTCCACCGCGCCACTGGCATACCCCTTCAGCACGGCGGCGTCTGACTGTTCGTTGGCAGTGAGAAAGATGATCGGGGTCAGCCGTGTACGTTGGCTGCCGCGCATCAGCCGGGCGACCTCGAAGCCATCCATTTCGGGCATCTGTACGTCCAGCAGGACCAGGTCGACATCGTGTGCGAGCAAAGCGGCCAAGGCTTCCTTCCCAGAGCTGGCCGTTAGCACCTGCCAATTTTCGCGCGCCAGCAAGGCGCGCATACTAATGAGGTTTTCGGGGTAATCGTCTACCACCAAAAGAACCGAGTGGCCATCTGGTGGTTGAGGGTAAGCGCCATCCATGCTGCTTCTCTTGTGTGACCAACTTCAACTTGCAGGTGAATCCGATTAACACTCTAGACTCGAGGTTGCAACACGCAATGCAATCAGAACGCTATCAATGGATTAATCCAGGATAGTCGACCAGCGGTCGTGTACTGTTCCGGCGGCCATAAAAAAACCCGCATTTCTGCGGGTTTTCAGGGCTGCCAGTGGCTCAGTTGACCTTGGCGGCCAGCTCACCTTTCAGGTAACGCTGGAACATGCCTTCCAGGGAGATCGGCTTGATCTTCGAGGCATTGCCGGCGGTGCCGAAGGCTTCGTAACGGGCGATGCACACGTCACGCATGGCTTTTACGGTTTCACCGAAGAACTTGCGCGGGTCGAACTCGCTCGGGTTCTGCGCCATCAGGCGGCGCATGGCGCCGGTGGAGGCCAGGCGCAGGTCGGTGTCGATGTTGACCTTACGCACGCCGTGCTTGATGCCTTCGACGATTTCTTCAACCGGTACGCCGTAGGTCTCTTTGATGTCACCGCCGTACTGGTTGATGATCGCCAGCCACTCTTGTGGTACCGAGGAAGAACCGTGCATCACCAGGTGGGTGTTGGGGATACGCTTGTGGATTTCCTTGATGCGGTCGATTGCCAGCACGTCACCGGTAGGCGGCTTGGTGAACTTGTAGGCACCGTGGCTGGTACCGATGGCAATGGCCAGGGCGTCGACCTGGGTCTTCTTGACGAAGTCGGCGGCTTCTTCCGGGTCGGTCAGCATCTGGCTGTGGTCCAGCACGCCTTCGGCGCCGATACCGTCTTCTTCACCGGCCATGCCGGTTTCCAGGGAACCCAGGCAGCCCAGTTCGCCTTCCACCGATACGCCACAGGCGTGCGCCATGGCAACGGTCTGTTGGGTAACGCGGACGTTGTACTCGTAGTCGGTCGGGGTCTTGCCGTCTTCGCCCAGCGAGCCGTCCATCATCACCGAGCTGAAGCCCAGCTGAATGGAGCGCTGGCAGACGTCAGGGCTGGTGCCGTGGTCCTGGTGCATGCACACCGGGATGTGCGGGAATTCTTCGATGGCGGCCAGGATCAGGTGGCGCAGGAACGGCGCACCAGCGTATTTGCGGGCGCCGGCCGAGGCCTGGACGATCACTGGGGAGTCGGTCTTGTCGGCCGCTTCCATGATGGCGCGCATCTGCTCGAGGTTGTTGACGTTGAAAGCCGGAACGCCGTAACCGAACTCGGCGGCGTGGTCCAGCATCTGGCGCATGCTAATGAGTGCCATTGTGTATCTCTCTCCCGACAAGCGTCGTTTGTTTCGTGCAAGCCTGCCGCAGGGGCGGTTGCTGTTCAAGTAGTGTGGGCCACCAGCGCGGCCCGGCCAGTCACGGTGCCTTGCAGCCCCGCCCAATCAGATCGTTGGTTGCCACCCAGTACACCAGGCCTTCATCGCCCTTGGTATGGAAGGCCAGCACGCTGTCGCTGTACATCGCGCCCGAGGCGCTCGGCTCCGCCTTGAGCCGGTAGACCTGGTCACCGCCCCCCAGGCGCACGTCGACCGAGTCCTGTTGCGCGTCAGCGAAGCGCCAGAGCACTTCGGCCTGGCTGTCACAGACCCAGCGGGTCCAGTTGTCTGCAGGGGCGGGTTGCGCCGGCTGCAGCAGCGAGCATCCTGCCAGTGTCGCCAGGGCCATCGCGGCCATCAGCGCTTTCATTAAATTACTCCGATAGGGGCTGCTTTGCAGCCCATCGCCGGCAAGCCGGCTCCAAGTACGGCCCCAGTGCTCAAGACCACAAATCAACCGCTTGGTTGCCAAACCGCCGATCAAGGGCAGCCTGGCGCCAGGCGCTGGTGCTCTTCGTCATACTTTTCAAGGCCGACCGGGCCCAGGCGCTTGTTGATTACCGGCACGGTCTCGGCCTGCCACTCGGACTGGTAGCACCCGCCCTTGGGCGGGTGTGCCGGGTCGGCGTCCGAGGACCGGCTGCTGGAGCAGGCGCCCAGCAAGACGGCCAGGATCATCACAGGCAATTGCTTGACCATCAGGTCGCTCCCTTTGCCAGGCGCCGCCATTGTCAGGCTTTTGCCCGCTCTTCCAGGATCGCCACGGCAGGCAGTACCTTGCCCTCGACGAACTCGAGGAATGCACCGCCACCGGTAGAAATGTAGGAGATATCAGCGCCGACGCCATACTTGTCGATGGCGGCCAGGGTGTCGCCACCACCGGCGATGGAGAATGCGGCGCTGCCAGCGATGGCTTCGGCCAGCACCTTGGTGCCGTTGCCGAACTGGTCGAACTCGAACACGCCAACCGGGCCGTTCCACAGGATCGTCTTCGACGCCTGCAGCAACTGGGCGAAGTGGGCTGCGGTTTGTGGGCCAATATCAAGAATCATGTCGTCAGCGGCAACGTCGGCGATAGCCTTGACGGTGGCTTCGGCGCTTTCGGCAAACTCCTTGGCAACCACGACGTCCACAGGCAGCGGCACGCTGACTTTGGCAGCGATGGCTTTGGCCGTATCAACCAGGTCCGGCTCGTACAGCGACTTGCCGACCGGATGGCCGGCAGCGGCCAGGAAGGTGTTAGCGATGCCACCCCCGACGATCAGTTGATCGCAAACCGCGCTCAGGCTGTTCAGCACGTCCAGCTTGGTGGAAACCTTGGAACCGGCAACGATGGCGGCCATTGGCTTGGCCGGGGCTTTCAGGGCCTTGCCCAGGGCGTCCAGCTCGGCGGCCAGCAGCGGGCCAGCAGCAGCTACCTTGGCGAACTTGGCAACACCGTGGGTAGAACCTTCAGCGCGGTGGGCAGTGCCGAACGCGTCCATCACGAAGACGTCGCACAGCGCGGCGTACTTGTGCGCCAGCTCGTCAGCGTTCTTCTTTTCGCCTTTGTTGAAGCGCACGTTCTCGAACAGCACCAGGTCACCGGCCTTGACCTCGACCCCGTCGAGGTAATCGGCGACCAGCGGCACGTCGCGGCCCAGGGCCTTGCTGAGGTAGTCGGCAACCGGCTTGAGGCTGTTCTCGGCCGAGAACTCACCTTCGGTCGGGCGGCCCAGGTGCGAGCAGACCATTACCGCCGCGCCCTTCTCCAGGGCCAGCTTGATGGTCGGCAGCGCAGCCAGGATGCGCGCGTCGCTCGCTACCACACCGTCCTTCACAGGCACGTTGAGGTCTTCGCGGATCAGTACGCGCTTACCTTGCAGGTCGAGGTCGGTCATCTTCAACACGGTCATGAATGCAGTCCTTCAGGGCTGTTTGGTGCGGGTGGAGTGGACGACGTGCAGATAATGTTCGGCGACGTCGAGCATACGGTTGGCAAACCCCCATTCGTTGTCGAACCAGGCCAGCAGGTTCACCAGGCGAGGGCCTGAGACGCGGGTCTGGCTGGCATCGACGATCGCCGAATGCGGGTCATGGTTGAAATCACAGCTGGCATGGGGCAGCTCGGTATAGGCCAGCAAGCCTTTCAGCGGGCCGTCCAGCGCCGCCTCGCGCAGTACCCGGTTGACCTCGGCTGCGCTGGTGTCGCGGGCGGTCTGCAGGGTGATGTCCAGGCACGAGACGTTAACGGTCGGCACACGTACCGCTTTGGCCTGGATTCGCCCTGCAAGTTCCGGCAGCAGGCGTTCGATGCCGCGGGCCAGGCCGGTGGACACCGGGATCACTGACTGGAACGCCGAGCGCGTGCGGCGCAGGTCTTCGTGGTGGTAGGCATCGATCACCGGCTGGTCGTTCATTGCCGAGTGAATAGTGGTGATCTGCACGTATTCGATGCCGAACGCCTGGTCCAGCACCCGCAGCAGCGGTACGCCGCAGTTGGTGGTGCAGGAGGCGTTGGACACCAGCAGCTCGGTGCCACTCAGGCGATCCTGGTTGATGCCGTAGACCACCGTGGCATCCACATCGGCTTCGCTGGCCATGGGTTGGGAGAACAATACCCGTGGCGCACCGGCATCGAGAAAGCGCTGGCCGTCGGCGCGGGTGTGGTAGGCGCCGGAGCACTCCAGCACCAGGTCGATGTCCAGGGCCGCCCAGTCGACGCCCTCGGGGGTGGCACTGCGCAAGACCTTCACGCAGTCGCCATTGATATGCAGACAATCGCCGTCGACCCGCACTTCGCCCGGAAAGCGGCCGTGGGTGGAGTCGAAGCGTGTCAGGTATTCCACGCTGGCCTGATCGGCCAGGTCGTTCAATGCAACGATCTCGAAACCAGCCTTGGCCCCCCGCTCGAACAATGCGCGCAGGACACAGCGGCCGATGCGGCCATAACCGTTGAGTGCAACTTTGTAGGGACGCGGGTGGGGCATAGGTAGCTCTTGAACTCCGGCGGTTGAACGGGGCCGCCGTGCGGCCCATTCGCGGCACAAGGCCGCTCCCACAGGGTACTGCGGCGTATGCAGATCCTGTGGGAGCGGCCTTGCGCCGCGAATGAGGGCCTGCGGCCCTCACTTTGCCTGTATCAGTCTTCCAGCAGCTCTTCGGCGGTGCCCAGGATGTTCTCCAGGGTGAAGCCGAACTCCTCGAACAGTGCGCTGGCTGGAGCCGATTCACCGTAGGTGGTCATGCCGATGATACGGCCTTCCAGGCCGACGTACTTGTACCAGAAGTCGGCGTGGGCGGCTTCGATGGCGATACGCGCACCAACTTCCAGCGGCAGTACGGACTGCTTGTAGGCCGCGTCCTGGGCATCGAACACGCTGGTGCTCGGCATCGACACGACGCGGACCTTGCGGCCCTGCTCGGTCAGTTTGTCGAACGCCTGAACGGCCAGGCCCACTTCGGAACCGGTAGCGATCAGAATCAACTCAGGCTCGCCGGCGCAGTCCTTGAGCACGTAACCACCACGGGAAATGTCGGCGATCTGGGCAGCGCTACGGTCCTGGTGCTGCAGGTTCTGGCGCGAGAAGATCAGCGCCGAAGGGCCGTCCTTGCGCTCCAGGGCGTGCTTCCAGGACACGGCCGATTCGACCGCGTCGGCTGGGCGCCAGGTGTCCAGGTTCGGCGTGCTGCGCAGGCTGGCCAACTGCTCGATCGGCTGGTGAGTCGGGCCGTCTTCGCCCAGGCCGATGGAGTCGTGGGTGTAGACGTGGATGACCCGCTGCTTCATCAGCGCGGACATGCGCACGGCGTTACGGGCGTACTCCATGAACATCAGGAAAGTGGCGCCGTAGGGCACCAGGCCGCCGTGCAGGGCAACACCGTTCATGATTGCGGTCATGCCGAACTCGCGCACGCCGTAATACATGTAGTTGCCGCTGGCATCTTCATGGCTGACGCCCTTGCAACCTTTCCACAGGGTCAGGTTGGAACCGGCCAGGTCAGCCGAGCCGCCCAGCAGCTCAGGCAGCAGAGGGCCGAAGGCATTCAGGGTGTTCTGGCTGGCCTTGCGGCTGGCGATGGTTTCACCCTTGGCGGCGACTTCAGCGATGTAGGCAGCGGCTTTTTCCGAGAAGTCTGCCGGCAGTTCGCCGTTCAGGCGGCGCTTGAGTTCGCCGGCCAGCTCAGGGAAGGCAGCAGCATAGGCGTCGAAACGCTTGTTCCACTCGGCTTCGGCCTTGGCGCCTGCATCCTTGGCGTTCCACTCGGCATAGATGTCGGCAGGCACTTCGAACGGGCCGTGGTTCCAGTTCAGTTCCTTGCGGGCCAGGGCGATCTCGTCGTTACCCAGTGGCGCGCCGTGGCAGTCTTCCTTGCCCTGCTTGTTCGGCGAACCGAAGCCAATGATGGTCTTGCAGCAGATCAGGGTCGGCTGCTCGCTCTTGCGAGCGGTGTCGATGGCCATCTTGATTTCATCGGCATCGTGACCGTTGACGTTGCGGATGACTTGCCAGTTGTACGCTTCGAAACGCTTGGGCGTGTCGTCGGTGAACCAGCCTTCCACTTCGCCGTCGATGGAGATGCCATTGTCGTCGTAGAAGGCGACCAGCTTGCCCAGGCCCAGGGTACCGGCCAGCGAGGCGACTTCGTGGGAAATGCCTTCCATCATGCAGCCATCGCCCAGGAACACGTAGGTGTTGTGGTCGACGACGTTGTGGCCTTCACGGTTGAACTGGGCGCCCAGCACTTTCTCGGCCAGGGCGAAGCCCACAGCGTTGGCCAGGCCCTGACCCAGCGGGCCGGTAGTGGTTTCGACGCCCGGGGTGTAGCCGAACTCCGGGTGGCCCGGCGTGCGGCTGTGCAGCTGACGGAAGGCCTTGAGGTCGTCGATGGTGACGTCGTAACCGGTCAGGTGCAGCAACGAATAGATCAGCATCGAGCCGTGGCCGTTGGACAGCACGAAGCGGTCACGATCGGCGAAGTTCGGGTTGCTCGGGTTGTGCTTCAGATAATCGCGCCAAAGCACTTCGGCGATATCCGCCATGCCCATGGGGGCACCTGGGTGGCCGCTGTTGGCCTTTTGCACGGCATCCATGCTGAGTGCACGAATGGCGTTGGCACGTTCACGACGGCTGGGCATCGCTTATCTCCTGGGGCTTGAATAGGTGGTGTTACGAAAAAGGCGCCCATTTTCCCCCACTGGGGAGCTGGGGGCAAACATTTAAGCTGCTGGCGGCACGCTTTAAGTTGCCAGACGAAGCCGATCTGCGCGCCAAGCCCCTCTATTACTGCAGCCTTGAGCTTATGGCTCGCAGCTCATCGCCAATATCAAAACTTTTTGATATTGGCCTTGCTAGGGCAACGATGCCTGTCTAGACTGCCGCCTCATGAACCTTCGCGCGCAACCCATTCCCCAGCAAAGCGACACCCTGGCCGCCCTGTGCAAAGCCAGTGGCGATGAATTGCGCCTGAATGTATTGCGTGCCCTGGCCAGCGATTCGTTCGGCGTATTGGAGCTGGCGCAGATTTTCGGCATCGGCCAATCGGGCATGAGCCATCACCTCAAGGTGCTGGCCCAGGCCGAACTGGTGGCCACCCGCCGCGAAGGCAACGCGATCTTCTACCGCCGCGCCCTGCCTGACAGCCAGCGCCTGGGCGGGCGCCTGCACACGGCGCTGCTCGAAGAGGTCGACGACCTGAGCCTGCCGCACGACGTCCAGGCCCGCATCGCCCAGGTGCAGCAACGCCGCGCTGCCACCAGCCAGGACTTCTTCCTGCGGGTGGAAGAAAAATTCCGCGCCCAGCAAGACCTGATCGCCGGCTTGCCGCAGTACCGCGAAAGCCTGCTGGCGCTGCTCGACACATTGAATTTCGACCCGACCGCCAGCGCACTGGAAGTCGGCCCCGGTGACGGCGGCTTTCTGCCCGACCTGGCCCGGCGCTTTGCCACCGTGACCGCCTTGGACAACAGCCCGACCATGCTCGAGCTGGCGCGCCAGGTGTGCGAACGCGAACGCCTGGGTAACGTAAACCTGCAGTTGGCCGATGCACTGGGTGCAACGGATGTGGAAGCCGACTGCGTTGTGCTGAACATGGTGCTGCACCATTTCAGCGACCCGGCCCTGGCCCTGCGCCTGCTGGCCAAACGGGTGAAGGCAGGCGGCAGCCTGCTGGTCACCGAACTGTGCAGCCATGACCAGGGCTGGGCGCGGGAAGCCTGCGGCGACCTTTGGCTTGGTTTTGAACAGGACGACCTGGCCCGTTGGGCCAACGCTGCCGGGCTGGCCCCGGGGGACAGCCTCTACGTAGGCTTGCGTAACGGTTTCCAGATACAGGTCCGCCATTTTCAGCGGACGACTGGCGACACACACCATCGGTAAATTTTAGGAACCCGTCGAGATGAGCGAATACTCCCTTTTCACCTCCGAGTCCGTGTCCGAAGGGCATCCGGACAAGATCGCCGACCAGATTTCGGACGCGGTCCTTGATGCCATCATCACCCAGGACAAATACGCCCGTGTGGCGTGCGAAACCCTGGTCAAGACCGGTGTCGCCATCATCGCCGGCGAGGTCACCACCTCGGCCTGGGTTGACCTGGAAGACCTGGTGCGCAAGGTCATCATCGACATCGGCTACAACAGCTCCGACGTTGGCTTCGACGGTGCCACCTGCGCCGTCATGAACATCATCGGCAAGCAATCGGTGGACATTGCCCAAGGTGTCGACCGCTCCAAGCCGGAAGACCAGGGTGCCGGCGACCAGGGCCTGATGTTCGGCTACGCCAGCAACGAAACCGACGTCCTGATGCCAGCGCCGATCTGCTTCTCGCACCGTCTGGTCGAACGCCAGGCCGAAGCCCGCAAGTCCAAGCTGCTGCCATGGCTGCGCCCGGACGCCAAGTCCCAGGTCACCTGCCGCTACGAGAACGGCAAGGTCGTCGGCATCGACGCGGTGGTCCTGTCGACCCAGCACAACCCTGAGGTCTCGCAAAAAGACCTGCAGGAAGCGGTGATGGAGCTGATCGTCAAGCACACCCTGCCGGCCGAGCTGCTGCACAAGGACACCCAGTACCACATCAACCCGACCGGCAACTTCATCATCGGCGGCCCAGTGGGCGACTGCGGCCTGACCGGTCGCAAGATCATCGTCGACTCCTACGGCGGCATGGCCCGCCACGGTGGTGGCGCGTTCTCCGGCAAGGACCCGTCCAAGGTCGACCGTTCCGCCGCGTATGCCGGGCGCTATGTGGCCAAGAACATCGTGGCCGCCGGCCTGGCCGAGCGTTGCGAGATCCAGGTGTCCTACGCCATCGGCGTAGCCCAGCCAACCTCCATCTCGATCAACACCTTCGGCACCGGCAAGGTTTCCGACGACAAGATCATCCAGCTGGTGCGCGAGTGCTTCGACCTGCGCCCGTACGCCATCACCAAGATGCTCGACCTGCTCCACCCGATGTATCAGGAAACCGCTGCCTACGGTCACTTCGGCCGCACCCCGCAGCAGAAGACGGTCGGCGACGACACCTTCACCACCTTCACCTGGGAGCGCACCGACCGCGCCCAGTCGCTGCGTGACGCTGCCGGCCTGTAATTGCCCTACAGCGGTAAACGAAAGCCCCTGCCGAGTGATCGGCAGGGGCTTTTTTGTGACATATCGGCTGACAACTGCACACCGTACCCGCAGGCAACATTGCCTAGGCTGAGGCTTCCACCCGCCATGCAAGGATGCTGGCCATGCCGCTGCTATTGCTCGTTGCCCTGTTGTTCCACGTTCATACCACTCAGGCCTCCGACTGCCCGGCCTGGTCGGCCGCCCGGGCCACCACGGAGGTCGCCAGATTGCGCGAAACCCTTGGCCAATGGGACGACTACTATCACCGCCTGGGTCAAACGCGGGTGGCTGACGAGCTTTACGACCAGAGTCGTCAGCACCTGCAACAGTTGCAGCGGTGCTTTGCGCTCGCAGGCGAACAGAACCCGCTGGCCAGCGCCCGCGGGCCGGTCGCCCATCCGATCCCCCACACGGGCGTCGACAAGCTGTCGGGTGCCCAGGCCGTAGCTCGCTGGATGGCCGGTAAAAGCGGCCTTTGGCTGCAACCGAAGGTCGACGGCGTGGCAGCCACGCTGATCTACCGCCAAGGCCGGCTGGTGCAACTGCTCAGCCGCGGGGACGGTGCTCACGGGCATGATTGGAGCCGCCACATACCGGCCCTGGGCACCGTCAACCGGCAGCTATCGCAGCCGTTGGACCTGGTTGTACAAGGCGAGCTGTATCTGCGCCTTGAAAACCATGTGCAAGCCCAGGATGGCAGCGCCAACGCCCGCAGTACCGTGGCCGGCTTGCTGGCGCGCAAGCAACTGGGCAGCGAGCAAGGCGCAGCGATCGGCCTGTTCGTCTGGGACTGGCCGCAGGGGCCGGACAACCAGGCCGAGCGCCTGGCTCAGTTGGCGACGCTGGGCTTCCCAGACAGCCAGCGCTACAGCACCGCCATCAACACCCCAGATGAAGCCGCGCACTGGCGTTTGCACTGGTACCGCTCGCCACTGCCGTTCGCCACCGATGGGGTGATTCTGCGCCAGGACAGCCGCCCGGCGGCCGAGCGCTGGCAGCCCCATGCGCCCTACTGGATCGCGGCGTGGAAATACCCCTTTGCCCAGGCGCTGGCACAGGTGCGTGATGTACGTTTCGTCATTGGCCGCACCGGCAGGGTCACGCCACTGCTCAAGCTGTACCCGGTGGCCCTGGATGACCGCCGGATCAGCCAGGTCAGCCTCGGCTCCTTGGCCCGCTGGCAGGCGCTCGACATTCGTCCCGGCGACCACGTGGCAATCAGCCTTGCCGGGCTGACCATCCCGCGCTTCGAGCAGGTGGTTCACCGCGCCAGCGAGCGCCAGCCAGTAGCCGCCCCCGAACCCGGCCGCTATGGGCCACATAGTTGCTGGCAGGCAAGTGACGGCTGCGAAGAGCAATTTGTCGCCCGCCTGGTATGGCTTAGCGGCAAGCACGGGCTGGCCATGCCTGGCACCGGCCCCGCTACCTGGCGGCGGCTGGTACAAGCCGGGCTGGTCACATCGATGACGGACTGGTTGGCACTTGATACCCGGCAATTGGTGACCCTGCCGGGCATCAGCGACACAAGCGCCAGGCGTCTGCAGCGCAGCTTCCAACTGGCCCGCACCCGGCCGTTCGGCCATTGGCTGAAAGGGCTCGGCGTACCCGCACCCGGCAACGTGCCACCGGATGAACACTGGCTGACGCTTGCTGGCCGGTCCGTCAGCGACTGGCAGACTCTGCCCGGCATCGGTGAAACACGCGCCAGGCAGCTTGCGAGTTTTTTCGCCAGTGCTGAGGTGCAACGCCTTGCCACCCAGTTGGCAAGCAGCGGGGTCGACGGCTTCCAGATGGCCGATACCCCCCACTTGCAACAGATCACGCCCTGAACGCGTACAAGGCAATGCTGAATCTCGGCCAGAAAAATCCATCAAGGGTTTCTAATTCGGCAAAACCAAGGCAGGATTTCCCCAATTTTTGCTGCCCCGCCCCGTTCAGGAGGCTTTTTCATGAAACGCATTACCACGCTGTTCCTGCTGGCAACCCTAGGCCTGTCGACCCAGGCCATTCACGCCGCCGAAGAAGAACCTGGCCTCACCGGTTGCGCCGCCAAGCGTCAGGCCATCAGCGCACAGATCGACCAGGCCAAAGCCAACGCCAACAGTGACCAACAGGCGGGCCTGGAAAAAGCCCTTGCCGAAGTCGAGGCGCACTGCACCGACGCGAGCCTGCGCAAAGAGCGGGAGCAGAAAGTGCTGGAAGCGCGTCATGAGGTCAACCAACGCACCAAGGACCTGGACAAAGCCATGAAGAAAGGCGACTCGGAGCGCATCAACAAGCGCAAAGACAAGCTTGCCGAAGCGAAAAAGGAACTGCAGGAAGCCGTCGACGATCTAGAACGGTGACAGCGACTAGGCGCAGGTTGCTTGTAGGATTTTTCTGAAATTAGCCGCTAGAGATTTCACCCAGTCGTAAGGAAAGGGCAATATCGCAGCGCTTACTGCCATATGCCCCTACAAGGAGGCACCCATGAAACTTCTTTCTTACTTCGCGTTGCTGGCCATTTTCAGCGTCAGCGCCACTGCTGGGGCGGCTCAGCCCACACCAGGGCTGACCGGTTGCGCTGCCAAGCGCAGCGCCATTGAACACCAGCTTGAATACGCCAAGGCTCACAACAACGCGGGCCAAATCAGCGGCCTGGAGAGGGCCCTGAAGGAAAATAAAGAGCACTGCACCGATGAAGGCCTGAAACAGGAGCGCGAGCAGAAAGTGCGCAAGGCCGAAGCCGAGGTGCAGGAGCGCGAAGCAGACCTGAAAGAGGCGCAGGCCAAAGGCGACCAGAGCAAGATTGCCAAGCGCGAGAAGAAACTGGCCGAAGCCAAGGCAGAGCTTGAGCACGCCAAAGCCGAACTGACCCAATAAACACAGCGCTCGACACACAGCCAACCAGCGGCCTGCAGCCGCTGGTTGGCGCCGTCAGTGGTTGCGAAACTCCGTGTGGCAGGCCTTGCAGGCTGCCTCGACCTTGTCCATCGGTGCCTTGAGCGTCGCGACGTCCAACGGTTGCTTGCGCGTGACCGCCAGCAATTCACCTGTCACCCCCTCCAACTGTTGGGCCAACTCATGAAAGCGCGCCTGGCGCTCCCAGACTTCAGGGCGCGCACTGCTTTGACCCTCGTCCCTGATCTGCGGGAAATGCTGCCAAGGTGCATGAGCCAGGCCATCGAGCCTCTGCGCTTGCTCCGCGAATTTCGCCCCGTCGAACGGCAAACGCCCACGCAGCATGCCGCCCATGTCTTCGCTGGTATTGAGCATCTGTTTGAAGATCGCCTTGCGCTGGCCCAAAGGTGAGTTAGGATCGACACGGTCGCAGGCCACCAGGGACAGGCTGACCAGCAGCACGGCTGTGAAACATTTGAACATCACGGTCACATTGGCAGAGGGAAAGGGCCAACAGTATCCTCGCCTGCTCGACAAAGACCAATACCCTTACGAACACTATGGGCAGCCACCCGCCGCTGCCCTCCAAGGATTCAGCCATGAAATCTGCTCTGCGCCATCTCGCCTGGGCGCTACCAGCCCTGGCCTTGCTGGCCGGCTGCAACGGCGGCGAAAACGCCAAGCCCGAACCCCGTGCTATTGCCACTTATGCCCCAGCGGCCTGGGACGACCTGCCCAGTGTCAGCGACAGCGACCTGCTGGCAGGTTTCAACGCCTGGCGCGTTGGCTGTGAAAAGCTCAGGCGTGATCCGGTATGGGCCGCCACCTGCGAAGCGGCGATGCCGATCGCGCAGGATGCGGCCCAGGTACGCACGTTCCTGCAGCAACAACTGCAGGTCTACGGCCTGCGCGCCTCCGACAACAATGCCAATGGCCTGATCACTGGTTACTACGAACCGGTCTACCCCGGCAGCCTGAAACGCACCGAGGCGGCGCACGTGCCCGTGTATGGCATCCCGCAAGACATGATCGTGGTCGACCTGGCAAGCCTCTACCCCGAGCTCAAGGGCAAGCGCCTGCGCGGACGCCTTGAAGGCCGCGTGCTCAAGCCCTACGACACGGCCGAAGTCATCTACCGTGACGGCGCCAAGGCACCGGTACTGGCCTGGCTGACCGATCCGATGGACCTGCAATTCCTGCAGATCCAGGGCTCCGGCCGGGTTCAACTGGAAGATGGCCGGCAACTGCGCCTGGGCTATGCCGACCAGAACGGTCACCCGTATCGGCCCATCGGCCGCTGGCTGATCGAACAGGGCCAATTGCAGAAGGAAGACGTGAGCATGGGTGCCATCCATGCCTGGGCGCAGGCCAACCCCCAGCGGGTACCTGAACTGCTGGCGAGCAACCCCAGCTATGTGTTCTTCAGCACCCGACCAGACAGCAACGAAGGCCCGCGCGGCTCGCTCAACGTGCCCCTTACCGCCGGTTACAGCGTTGCCATCGACCGCAAGGTGATCCCACTGGGCAGCCTGCTGTGGCTGTCCACCACACGCCCCGACGGCTCGCCGGTGATTCGCCCGGTGGGTGCCCAGGACACGGGGGGTGCAATTACCGGAGAAGTGCGAGCGGACCTGTTCTGGGGCACCGGGCCTGAGGCCGGTGAACTGGCAGGCAACATGAAGCAGCAGGGGCAGATCTGGATGCTCTGGCCTAAAGGCAAGCCGCTGCCGGAAGTGCCGAAAGTTCTGTGACACGGAGCTGAATGCTTCGCAGGCGCCCCCGCTCCCACAACTCGATGGTCCAGCAGGGACCTGGTGGGAGCCGGCGTTGCTGCCAAGCCGGCCCCCACAAGTCGGGTTATCAGATCGAAACCACAAAGAACGACACGATCAGTGCCAAACCGGCAAACCACACCACCGAGCGCAACGCCGCCCAATCGGCCAGATAGCAAATGATGTAGAGCAAACGGCTGGTGATGTACAACACCCCCAGCACGTCCTGCGTCACTTGCTCGGCGTTACCGACGATATCGGCGACCAGCACTGCCGCGGCAAATGCCGGGAACGCCTCATAGCTGTTCTGCTGCGCAGCATGCGCGCGGCGTGGCAGCCCTGAAAGGGTGTCCAGAAACGCGCGCGGATCATGATTGTCCTTCAGGCCGAAACGGCCACTGCTCACCTTGGCGATCAAGGCACACAGCGGCGGCAAGACCAACGCGATCAGGATGCACCACAGGGCAACGGTCATGGACAGGGTTCCTCGTTCGATCAATGTTCGGGTTAGAGCTTCATCACCAGCATGCCTGCCAGCACAAGCCCGCAAGCTAGGAGTCTGGGTCCGCCAAAAGGTTCTTTGAGGTAACGCATGCCCAGCAACACCACCAGAATCACGCTAAGTTCGCGCAAGGCCGCCGCCTCGGCCACCGAGCCCAGGTGCATGGCCCATAGCACCAGCGCATAACTGAACAGCACGCAGAACCCTACCGCCAGGCCCAGGCGCCATTGGGCGCGCCAGAACAACACGAAGGGTGCACGCCGCACCACACTGGCCAGAACCGGAAATGGCCAGGCACTGAGCAAGGTCAGCCACACCAGGTAATCCCAGGGCTTACCCCACAGCCGCACTGCCTGCCCGTCGAACCAGGTGTAGCAGCCGATGCAAAGGCCGATCAGCGCCACCACCGGCAGCATTGACCAAGGCAAACGGTCTCCGCCGCCACCTTGCCACAGCAGGCAAGCCATACCGCAAGGGATCAACAGGATGCCGATGATCTGCTGCTGGCTCAGCGTCTCGCCGGCGAACGCCAGGGTCAGCCCCAGCACCACCAACGGCGACAGGCCGCGCATCAGAGGATAGACCAGCCCCAGATCACCGACTCGGTAGGCCTGGATCAGCAGGAACCGGTACAACTGCTCGGCCAGCGCCGAGGCCAGCAGCCAAGGCCAGATTTCAGCCGGAGGGACATCGACGAAGCCCACGGCGAGTACCGCGAAGGCCAACGCCACCGTGTCCATGCTGGCGATCACCAGCACGCGTTCGCCACTGAATTTGATCAGGGTGTTCCAGGTCGCATGCAGCAGGGCGGCGACCAGTACCAAGGAAGTTGCCAACACGCGTTCAGGTCCTTGTCACGTTTCCAGCGGTGACTATATAGCCTTCCAAGGGTGGCGCGGCAGCTGCAAATGGCAGGCGTTCCTGAACGTTTCCGACATTATCGGTCAAATGCTGTGTCCCGAACCCCTCGCCAGGTCATCAAAGAACTGCCCGAGCCATTCGGGTACGACTTGGAAGCCACTGTTACAGGATTCGGGATGCTTGAATTAGTTGCCGCGTTTATCTGCCTCACTACCCTCCTCACCTATGTCAATTACCGTTTCATCGGCCTGCCACCTGCCATTGGCGTGATGGTCACGGCGCTGCTGTTTTCCCTCATCTTGCAGGGCTTGAGCCTGATCGGCTTCCCCGGACTGGAGGAGCGCGTCGAAGGGCTGATGAACCAGATCGATTTCAATGACCTGCTGATGCACTGGATGCTGGCGTTTCTGCTGTTCGCCGGCGCACTGCACGTCAACCTCACCGACTTGCGCAGCTATCGTTGGCCGATCGGCCTGCTGGCAACCCTGGGGGTGCTGATTGCAACCGTGGTGATCGGCTACCTGTCGCATTGGGTGTTCGCGCTGTTCGGCTGGCATGTACCGTTGATCTACTGCCTGTTGTTCGGTGCGCTGATTTCGCCCACCGACCCAATCGCCGTGCTCGGCGCGCTGCGTACCGCCAACGCCTCCAAGCCGCTGAAGACCACCATCGTAGGTGAATCGCTGTTCAACGACGGCACTGCGGTCGTGGTGTTCACCGTGCTGCTGGGCATCGTGCAGTTGGGTGAAACGCCCAGCATCACCGACACGGCGATCCTGTTCGCCCATGAAGCCATCGGCGGCGTGGTGTTCGGTGGCGTGATCGGCTATGCCACTTACCGCATGATCAAGAGCGTCGAGCAATACCAGGTCGAGGTCATGCTGACCCTGGCACTGGTTATCGGCGGTTCGGCGATGTGCTACGAACTGCATGTCTCGGCGCCGATCGCCATGGTGGTGGCGGGGTTGATCATCGGCAACCTGGGGCGCAACCTGGCGATGAACGACATGACCCGTCGCTACATGGACGGTTTCTGGGAATTGATCGACGACATGCTCAACGCGCTGCTGTTCGCCTTGATCGGCCTTGAGCTGTTGCTGCTGCCGTTCAACTGGATGCACCTGGCAGCAGGGGGTGTGCTGGCGCTGGCGGTGCTGCTGTCTCGACTGCTGACTGTCGCCCCGGCGATCTTGCTGTTGCGCCGCTGGCGCAGTGTGCCCAAAGGCACTGTGCGGGTTCTGACCTGGGGTGGCCTGCGTGGCGGCGTGTCAGTGGCGCTGGCCCTGTCGCTGCCGCTGGGTGAGGAACGTGACCTGTTGCTGTCGATCACCTACATCGTGGTGCTGTCCTCGATCCTGGTGCAGGGGCTGAGCATTGGGCGGGTGGTGCGCAAGGTCAGCGCACCCTGAAAGGCCAGGGCCGCTTCGCGGCCCAATGGCCAGTCACTCCACCGCGGAGTCCGGGAACTGGTCCTGCACGTACTTGATCTCGGTCCGCCCGTGGGGTGCCGGCAGGCCATCCTCGCCAAGGTTGACGAAGACCATACGGTCAACCGTGAGAATGCTCTTGCGGGTGATCTTGTTACGCACTTCGCAGCGCAGAGTGATCGAGGTGCGGCCGAATTCGGTCGCGGTGATGCCCAGCTCGATGATGTCGCCCTGACGCGAGGCGCTGACGAAGTTGATCTCCGACATGTACTTGGTCACCACCCGCTGGTTGCCCAGCTGGACGATGGCGTAGATCGCCGCTTCTTCGTCGATCCAGCGCAACAGGCTACCGCCGAACAGGGTGCCGTTGGGGTTGAGGTCTTCGGGTTTTACCCATTTGCGGGTGTGAAAGTTCATCTGTACTCCTGACCTGCTTGGCTAACGTGTAGCCATGATGGCAGAGCGGCCGCCGCCACTCCATTGAACATCGACTATCGTCGCGATAAATCGACAGAAAGCCTTGGGTGTGTAACGCAGCCACGGCTATAATCCCTGCCGATTCACATGGTAGCCATTAGCGGTGCCATGCCCGCCACCCGTCCGAGGGGCGCTGCAGCAGGTCATCCTGTCAGGCTCGGATGGGGCGTTGTCCGCTCCCGCGGACGCTTAACGCACAACGGCGCCCATTCGCACACTACGAATGGAGGCTCTAATGAGCGCTGTAAACACGCCTGCAGGTTTTTCCGACTTCAAGGTCGCCGACATCTCCCTGGCCGACTGGGGCCGTAAGGAAGTCATCATCGCCGAATCGGAAATGCCCGCGCTGATGGGCCTGCGCCGCAAGTATCAAGCCGAGCAACCGCTCAAGGGCGCCAAGATCATCGGCTGCATCCACATGACCATCCAGACCGCGGTACTGATCGAGACCCTGGTCGCCCTGGGCGCCGAAGTACGCTGGTCGTCGTGCAACATCTTCTCCACCCAGGACCAGGCCGCTGCCGCCATCGCCGCTGCCGGTATCCCGGTTTTCGCCTGGAAAGGCGAGACCGAGCAAGAGTACGAGTGGTGCATCGAGCAGACCATCCTCAAGGATGGCCAGCCATGGGATGCCAACATGGTGCTGGATGACGGCGGTGACCTGACCGAAATCCTGCACAAGAAATACCCAGCCATGCTGGACAAGATCCATGGCGTGACCGAAGAGACCACCACCGGCGTGCATCGCCTGCTGGACATGCTGGCCAAAGGCGAGCTGAAGGTCCCGGCCATCAACGTCAACGACTCGGTCACCAAGAGCAAGAACGACAACAAGTACGGCTGCCGTCACAGCCTGAACGACGCGATCAAGCGCGGTACCGACCACCTGCTGTCGGGCAAGCAGGCCCTGGTGATCGGCTACGGCGACGTGGGCAAGGGCTCGGCCCAGTCCCTGCGCCAGGAAGGCATGATCGTCAAGGTCACCGAAGTCGACCCGATCTGCGCCATGCAGGCCTGCATGGACGGCTTCGAAGTTGTCTCGCCCTTCAAGGACGGTATCAACACGGGTACCGAGGCCGGCATCAATGCCGACCTGCTGGGCCGCATCGACCTGATCGTCACCACCACCGGTAACGTCAACGTCTGCGACGCCAACATGCTCAAGGCCCTGAAGAAGCGCGCCGTGGTCTGCAACATCGGCCACTTCGACAACGAGATCGACACCGCCTTCATGCGCAAGAACTGGGCATGGGAAGAGGTCAAGCCGCAGGTCCACAAGATCCACCGTACCGGCGCTGGCACCTTCGACCCGCAGAACGACGATTACCTGATCCTGCTGGCCGAAGGCCGCCTGGTGAACCTGGGCAATGCCACCGGCCACCCGAGCCGCATCATGGATGGTTCGTTCGCCAACCAGGTGCTGGCACAGATCTTCCTGTTCGAGCAGAAGTTCGCCGAACTGCCTGCCGCCAAGAAGGCTGAGCGCCTGACCGTGGAAGTACTGCCGAAGAAACTCGACGAAGAAGTGGCCCTGGAAATGGTCCGCGGCTTCGGTGGCGTGGTGACCCAGCTGACCCCGCAACAGGCCGAGTACATCGGTGTGACCGTCGAAGGCCCGTTCAAGCCGGACGCCTACCGCTACTAAGCGGCAAGCTTGCAGCCTCAAGCGACAACCATGCCGTTGTCGCTTGAGGTTCAGGCGCCCAGGATCTTGAACGATGCCCAAGCCAGATCGGCCATCACCGATCTGGCTTTTACTTGCAGCGTGAAGCGTGCTGCTTGAGGAACGACCAATGTCACAAGACCGCCGTTACAGTTTCGAATTTTTCCCGACCAAGACCGATGCCGGTCACGAGAAGCTGATGGCCGTCGCCCGTCAGCTGGCGACCTATAACCCCGACTTTTTCTCCTGCACCTATGGTGCCGGTGGCTCGACCCGCGACCGCACGCTCAATACCGTGCTGCAGCTGGAAAGCGAGGCCAAAGTCCCTGCCGCGCCGCACCTGTCGTGCGTGGGTGACACCAAGGAAGAGTTGCGCGCCCTGCTCGCCCAGTACCAGGCTGCCGGCATCAGGCGCATCGTCGCCCTGCGTGGCGACCTGCCGTCAGGCATGGGCATGGCCAGTGGCGAACTGCGTTACGCCAGCGACCTGGTCGAGTTCATCCGCCAGGAAACCGGTGACCACTTCCACCTGGAAGTGGCGGCCTACCCGGAAATGCACCCACAGGCTCGCAACTTCGAGACCGACCTGGCCAATTTCGTGCACAAGGTCAAGGCCGGTGCCGACAGTGCCATCACCCAGTACTTCTTCAATGCCGACAGCTACTTCTACTTCGTAGAGCGCGCGCAGAAGCTGGGTGTGGATATTCCAGTGGTACCCGGCATCATGCCGATCACCAACTACAACAAGTTGGCGCGCTTCTCCGACGCGTGCGGTGCCGAGATCCCGCGCTGGATCCGCAAGCAACTGGAAGCCTATGCCGACGATGCCGCCAGCATTCAAGCCTTCGGTGAGGAAGTGATCAGCCACATGTGCGAGCAATTGCTGCAAGGCGGCGCGCCAGGTCTGCACTTCTATACCCTGAACCAGGCCGAAGCGAGCCTGGCGATCTGGAACAACCTGAAGCTGCCTCGCTGAAATCTTTTGGCAATATCCTATTCAGAAATGCTTAAGGCTTTAGTCATAGACTAAGGCCTTATTCATTTTCTGGTTCAACAGGTCATTGCCTGCAATGCAACTGCCCCCACCCTCGCGCCCCCAGCTGGTCTACCTGGCCTTCGGCCCAGCCACCTACCATCAGGAAGCCTGCTTCAGCATCGTCAGCGCCCTGGCCCATCTGGGCTCGCCGGCAGGCCAGGCCATGGACATCCAGGTCTACACCGACACTGCCGAGCCCTACGCCCAGCTACCGGTCACCGTCCACCTGCTCGATGAGGCCACGCGCCAGGCCTGGAACGCACCCCATGGCTACCATTTTCGCAGCAAGCACGTGCTGTTGCGCCAAGTGCTGCAGCAGCACCCGCTTGCCGTGCTGATCGATACCGACACCTTTTTCCGCACCTCGCCGATGCAGTTGTTCCAGCGCGTACGGCCTGGCCAGCTGCTGTGCAACATGATCGGTTCGCGCTACGGGGCCAACCAGCAGTGCCTGCTGTATAAAAACCTGCTCACCCTCCTCAAGCAACGTGGCCTGGCCGACTGCCGGATGCCGCTGATCAATTCAGGGGTCATCGGGCTGACCGCCGCAGACGCCGGAACACTGGAGCAGTCCATTGCCATGATGGACGAGTTTCACCCTCTGGCACGCTCTGCCTACACCCTGGAGGAGTTCTGCCTTGCGGTGGCTGCCTACCGCAAGCTGGCACTGGCCCAGTGCCCCGACGTCATTCACCATTACTGGAGCCGCAAGGCGCAGTTTCGCGCCAAGATCCAGGCCTGGTTGCGCAAGCACGCCGACGACCTGCTCAGTGAGGCAGCCCTGGCGGATGTCGCCCTGGTCAACGACCAACTGCCGCGGCCGCCCACCTTGCAACGCCTGGGCTACAAGGCCTTAAGCCTGACCATGCCCAGCCGCGAACGTCAGTTTGCCCGCGAGTTGCTGTATGGCTGCTACCCCTACCCCAACGAGTTCGACCGCGCCTGCGCGCCGGCCTGGTGGGACAAAGCGCTGCAAAACCTCAACGAACGGTACGGCCACATCGAGCCCGACCGGCTGCGCCAGTGCCTGCGTCATCCAGGCCTGCGTCTGTCGCTCGGTGCACGACGCAAGGATATCGAGGCACATTTGCTGAGAGCCTCCCAATCCTGAACCGCAGGCTCTGGCCTTGGGTTTGCCTTGCGCGTAATCTCGCGCCATGCCGCACATCGCCCGCCTGTTCTGCATCCTGCTGCTCGCCTGCCTGAGCCCCATGGCGCAGGGCGAACGCCTGCGCCTGGTAAGCGACGACTGGGCGCCCTACATCTACCAGGATGCAGGCCAGGCCAAGGGTATCGACTATGAAGTCACCACTGAAGTGTTCAGGCGCCTGGGCGTCGAGGTGGAGTGGCAATTCCTGCCCTGGAAACGCTGTCTGGCCATGATCGAGCAAGGGCTGGCCGATGGAATCATGGACATCTTCCAGGTCGATACGCGTAAGGCGTACCTGATCTACCCTCTGGAACCGATGTCCAATGTCGAGTTCGTGCTGTACCAGGCCTCCGCCCGCCGCCACGCCATCGGCCAGCTCAGCGACCTCGCCGACCTGACCGTGGGCACGTCACCAGGCTATGCCTACAGCGCCGAATTCAATGAGGCGTCCAGTTTCAGGCGTGAAGCGGCGCCCAGCCAGGAAGCCAACTTCGGCAAGCTGATGCTTGGGCGTATCGACCTGCTGATCACCGACCGCCTGGTCGGCCGCTACCTACGCAAGCAATTGGGCCTTGAGCAGCAGATAGAAGAACTGCCGCTGGTGGTCAGCCGACAATCGCAATACCTGGGTTTGACCCGCAAACCCGGGCGCGAGGAACTGGCCCAGGCGTTTACCCAGGAGCTGCGGCGTTTCAAGCAGGAGGCGGCATTCACCACCATAATCCAACGCTATGTCAACGACGCTAGCCATCTTCCCGCCGCCGTTGAGCAGCAGGAAAGCAGCACGTTGCGATAGCTCTGTTATACTCGGGCCTTCCCGCCCGGCTCACGCCCGGACGCTCGGCCTCGCAACAGGCATCCCGATCAGCATCGACGCCCCTTTGGCGTCCACCCTGCGTTTTCCGGATGTGCAGTGAAAGCCCAGCTGGACCGGACGCGATCGCATCCCACCGATGCCCGTCGCGCCAGGCAGAATATCCCTACGGGCCCAGCCCACACGAGAACAGGATTGCCCATGTCCTTTGCTTCCCTCGGTCTCTCCGAGGCTCTTGTCCGCGCTATCGAGGCAGCGGGCTATACCCAGCCGACTCCGGTGCAACAGCGGGCGATTCCCGCCGTGTTGCAAGGCCGCGACCTGATGGTTGCCGCACAGACAGGTACCGGTAAAACCGGCGGCTTTGCCTTGCCGATCCTTGAGCGTCTGTTCCCGGCGGGCCACCCCGACAAGTCCCAACGCCACGGCCCGCGCCAACCGCGCGTGCTGGTGCTGACCCCGACCCGCGAACTGGCGGCTCAGGTGCATGACAGCTTCAAGGTATATGCCCGCGACCTGCCGCTGGTCAGTGCCTGCATTTTCGGCGGCGTTGGCATGAACCCGCAGATCCAGGCCATTGCCAAGGGCGTGGATGTCCTGGTGGCCTGCCCGGGCCGCCTGCTCGACCTCGCCGGGCAAGGTCGCGTCGACCTCGCCCACGTGGAAATCCTGGTCCTTGATGAAGCCGATCGCATGCTCGACATGGGCTTCATCCACGACGTCAAGAAGGTCCTCGCCCGCCTGCCGGCCAAACGCCAGAACCTGCTGTTCTCGGCCACCTTCTCCAAAGACATCACCGACCTGGCCGACAAGCTTCTGCACAACCCGGAGCGCATCGAGGTCACCCCACCGAACACCACGGTCGAACGTATCGAGCAGCGCGTCTATCGCCTGCCCGCCAGCCATAAGCGTGCACTGCTGGCACACCTGATCACGCTCGGTGCCTGGGAACAGGTCCTGGTGTTCACCCGTACCAAGCACGGCGCCAACCGCCTGGCCGAGTACCTGGAAAAGCACGGCCTGACCGCCGCCGCGATCCACGGCAACAAAAGCCAGAATGCACGCACCAAGGCACTGGCCGACTTCAAGGCCAACAATGTGCGAGTGCTGGTGGCGACCGACATCGCTGCCCGCGGCCTGGACATTGACCAATTGCCGCACGTGGTCAACTTCGAGCTGCCGAATGTCGAAGAAGACTACGTTCACCGTATCGGCCGTACCGGCCGTGCCGGGCGCTCGGGCGAGGCCATTTCCCTGGTTGCGCCGGATGAAGAGAAGCTGCTCAAGAGCATCGAGCGGGTCACCAAGCAGAAAATCGCCGACGGCGACCTGATGGGCTTCGACCCAAGCCAGGTGGAAGCCGAGAAGCCTGAAGTACGCGAACGCCCGCAGAACAACGGCCGCGGTGGCCGTAATCAGCAGTCGCGTGGCGACGGTGGCAAAGACGGCAGCGGTGGCCGCAAAGACAAAGGCAAGGACAGAGGCAAGGCCAAGCAGCAGGCTGCCGATAAGCCGGCCGACAAAGAAAAGGCCGGCGAAAAGCAGCAGCAACCGCGCAAGCCCCGGGACAAGAAACCCCGTCAGCAGCAGGCTGGCCAGAACGCCGCCCCTAAAGCACCCGCCGACCGTGCGCCGGATGAATTCCTGGACGACGAAATCGACAACTTCGGTAACCGTGCCGACTACGTCAGCCCGTACCAGAATGCCAAGAATCAGGGGCGCAACCGCCGCCCAGGTGGTGGCACCGGCCAAGCCCAGCAAGGCCAAGGTACCGGGCAACGCAGCAACGGCGGTGGCCAGGGCCGTAATGGCGGCCAGCCGCGCAACGCCAGTGGCGAGAAGCGTCCGCCGCGCAACAACAATGGTGGTGGCGCGCGCCGTGATGGCAACGGTGGTGGCCGCAACCGTTCAGCCGGCCGTGATGATGCGTCGCGCCAGGAACCGGCCGTGCGCAGCTCGCGCGAGCCGCAGAACCAGCCGGTGATCATCCGTAAGGAATCCAAGCTCGACCGCTACCCGACACCCGAGCAACTGGACGACCTGCCAAGCCGCCCACGCGGTGAGCGCCCTGCGCTGCTGACCCGCAAGGGCTCGTAACGCAGCCGCAATAAAAAACGCCGCCCGATGGGCGGCGTTTTTTATTGCCTGAGCAATGGATTACTTCTGCTTCACGCCTTCGACGCTGATATCCAGGTCAAGGGTCTGCGAGGTTGGGCCAGGGCCCTTGATGCCGAAGTCGTTCAGGTTCAGGGTCGTGGTGGCGTTGAAGCCTGCACGCTCGCCGCCCCATGGGTCCTTGCCCTCACCGTTGAAGGTGGCCTTGAAGGTCACCGGCTTGGTCACGCCGTGCAGGGTCAGGTCGCCGGTCACGTCAGCGGTCTTGTCGCCAGTGGACTTGACGCTGGTGGAGACGAACTTGGCTTCCGGGTATTTCTTCACGTCCAGGAAGTCGGCGCTGGCGATGTGCTTGTCACGCTCGGCGTGGTTCGACCACAGGCTGGCGGTTTTCAGGTCGACGGCGATCTTGCTGGCTTCAGGCTTGGCACTGTCCCAGGTGAAGTTACCGTCGAAGTCCTTGAATGTGCCATGGATGAAGCTGTAGCCCAGGTGGCTGATTTTCCAGTCGACGAACGCGTGCTGGCCTTCCTTGTCGATCTTGTACTCGGCGGCCATGGCCTGGCCAGCGGAGAGCAGAGCGGTACCGAGCGCCAGAGCGGCAAAAGTCTTTTTCAACATCCTTACTTCCTTCCTTTGCAATTGAGGTTGAGAGTCAAGCTTTGCGGCCCAGCATGCGGGTCAGGGTCGCGTCACGGTCGATGAAATGATGCTTGAGTGCGGCCAGGCCATGCAGCACGGCGAAAATCACCAGGCCCCATGCCAGCCAGAGATGAATCACACCCGCGAGGTCAGCCTGATCGGGTATGTCGCTGATCAGCGCCGGCACTTCGAACAAGCCGAACACCGGAATACCGACACCGTCGGCGGTGGAGATCAAGTAGCCGGCGATCATCACCGCAAACAGGCCCAGGTACAACGCCAGGTGGCCCAGCTTGGCTGCCACACGGGTGAATGCCCCGTGGTTGGCCGGTGCCGGGGGTGGCGGGCTGATGAAACGCCAGACTACGCGCAGCAGCATGACCGCCAACAATACCAGGCCGATACTCTTGTGCAGGTCCGGGCCGGCCTTGCGCCAGGGGCTGTAGTAGTCGAGGCCGACCATCCACAAACCCAGGCCGAACAGGCCAAAGACCGCCAGCGCCACACCCCAGTGCAGAACAATGCTGACCACGCCATAACGAGAAGTTGAATTACGCAGTTGCATGATGACGTGTTTCCCCGTGAAAGCTGTGCACAGACTAACGCGTAACGTATCGAATAAAAGCGGAAAAAATTGCTTCGGATTATCGAGAAATCCGATATTTAGTGTGTGAGTTTGCTATTAAGGAAACATTAACAATAGCGGGGAATTGTAAGTTGTCAGGTCATGACCCTGCCGCCTTTTTGCGGCGGCAGGGTCATGATAGACCTCAGTTGGCCTTGGCCTGAACGTCGGTCACTGGCTTCTTGGCGGGGTCTGACTTGGCATTGGCCTTCTTGGCCTCGGCCGGCTTGTGCGTCTGCTTGGGCGCAGGCTTGTGCGCCGGCGCATGTTTGGCAGGTGCGGCCTTGGTCGCGGCCGGCTTGGCAGGCGCTTGCTGGGCGACCGCTGCCGGCGCAACCGGCGCTGGCGCTGGCGGGGCGGCAGGGGTAGGCACTGGCGCCACATCCTCGGCCTTGGCAACCGGCGCGGCTTTGGCCTCAGGCTTGTCAGCCCCCCCGAACAGACGCGAGAAGAAGCCAGGCTTGTCCTGCTTGGCTTCTTCGGCATTCGCAGGTGCTGCTTTCACAGGCGCTTTCTCGGTCTTGTCACCCTTGTCGGACGCGCCACCAAACAGGTTGGAGAAGAACCCGCCCTTGTCTTTCGCGGCCACCGCACCCGCTGCCGCCGCAGCTGCCACGGGCGCCGCCTTGGCCGGGTCGAAGGACTTGCCGGCCAGCAGGTCCTGCACCTGGCTGGCCGCCCGCTGGCCGCTGCGCAGGGCGCCCTCCAGCGTGCCTGGGTAGAGTGCGTCGGTGTGTTCACCGGCAAATGCAATACGCTGCACCGGGCGCTCCCACAGGCGCCAATACTTGCTGATCTGCCCTGGGCCATACGCCAGGTAGGCACCGCCTGTCCCAGCGTCGGTGCTGTAGCGTTTGACCTCATAACCGGTGAACGCGCCACGAGCCTGGGGGTAGAACGCGTGCAGACGGATCAGCACCTGGTCGACCATCTGCTTGTCACCAAAGGCTTGCAGCAGGCGGGCATTGTCGCCAGACAGGTTGATCACCACGTTGGCGCCGCCCTTGAGGGCCGGCTCGATCCACAGCATTCCGAGGCCGGCGTTACTGAAGATTTCACCCGACATGCGCGCCCGGCTCTCCCACACCGGCTGCTTGAACTTGAGCATCAACTGGTCGCGCCAGCCGTAATTGGTGCCCTTGAGCGCCGCCAGGTGCTGGTTGTCCAGCCCCGGGGTGATCTGGATCTTGGCCAGCGCACGCAGCGGCACCGCCATCACCAGGTAATCGGCCTGATAACCGACACTGCCGACCTTGACCGTCACACCGTCCTTGTCCTGGACGATGGCGGTGACCGGTGAACTGGTCTTGATGGTTTTGAGCTGCTTGACGAAGGCCTGGGCCAGCACCGGGCTGCCGCCAGGCAAACGCGCCGCACGCAGGTCGCGGTCACTGACACCGCGGTACACACGGTTCTGTTGGGCGAAGTAGAGCAGCGACAGGCGCGAAGGCTCATCGTAACGGGTACGAATCTGCTGGTTGATCAATTGCCGCGCGGTGGCTGGCAGTTGCAGCTTGTCGAGCCAGGAAGACACGTTGATCTGGTCGAGCGCGAACAGGGTGCTGGTTGCCTGCGGGTTGAGCGGGTCATCGATCGAGCGGGCGAGGTCATCGAGGGTTTTCTCGTAACGCTTGAGCGCTTCGGCCGTCGCCGGCTGCTTGGTGGCCAGGTCGGTGGCGCTGAAGTATTCACCGTCGATCAGATAGCCTGGGGTACGCACGAACTCCGGCGCAGGCAGTGTTTCAAGCTTGAAGCGGTCCAGGTACTGGTTGACTACCGGCTGGGCCTTGCCGTTGCCGATCCATTCGCTGGTGGCCAGGCCCGAGCGCCCACCCATGCCCGACTTGGCCTCCAGCAGGGTAACCTGCCAGCCCTTGTTTTGCAGTTCGTAAGCTGCGGTCAGGCCTGCCAGGCCACCTCCGACCACGATTGCCGAAGGTGTCTTGTCCTTTGCCAGCGCGGCGCCGCTGGACACACCGATCAATACCAACGCGCACAGGCGCACCCAAGCAGCAGCCATGATGGCGAACTCCGAGTCAGACGTTACAGAAATGGGAAGAGGCAGAAACGCCCCGAGCGGCAATGCGTTAAGAATACGTCAGGTCTGCAGACCCTGCCAGCACAGCGATATCAAGTGCCTTTGGCAACAGGTATTTTTGTCATCGGCCTGGCCAAAGGCCGCCATGACCTTCTGATCCGCTTGCCCGACAGGCCGCCTGCGACCACCAGCGGTTGTCCTGCCTCCCGGCATTGCTTAGGCTTACGCGGTCTACCCAAGCCGCAACGCCAGGAGAAGTGCCCATGGGCCTCAACGATCAGTGGATGCAACGTGACCTCAAGGTCCTGTGGCACCCCTGTACCCAGATGAAAGACCACGAGCAGCTACCGCTGATCCCGATCAAGCGCGGCGAGGGGGTATGGCTCGAGGACTTCGAGGGCAAGCGCTACCTGGATGCGGTCAGCAGCTGGTGGGTCAACGTGTTCGGCCATGCCAACCCGCGCATCAACCAGCGCATCAAGGACCAGGTCGATCAGCTCGAGCATGTGATCCTCGCCGGTTTCAGCCACCAACCCGTGATCGAGCTGTCCGAGCGCCTGGTGGCCATGACGCCGGCCGGGCTGGATCGGGTGTTCTATGCCGACAATGGCTCGTCGTGCATCGAAGTGGCGCTGAAAATGAGCTTCCACTACTGGCAGAACATCGGCAAACCGGCCAAAAAACGCTTTGTCACCCTGACCAACAGCTACCACGGCGAAACCATCGCTGCCATGTCGGTCGGCGACGTACCGCTGTTCACCGAAACCTACAAGGCGTTGCTGCTCGACACCCTCAAGGTCCCCAGCCCGGACTGCTACCTGCGCCCTGAAGGGATGGGTTGGGAAGAACACTCGCGCAACCTGTTCGCGGTCATGGAACAGACCCTGGCCGAACACCACGACACCCTCGCGGCGGTGATCATCGAACCGTTGATCCAGGGCGCCGGAGGCATGCGCATGTATCATCCGGTCTACCTCAAGCTGCTGCGCGAGGCCTGCGACCGTTATGGGGTACACCTGATCCATGACGAAATCGCCGTTGGCTTCGGCCGCACCGGCACGATGTTCGCGTGCGAACAGGCCGGTATCCGCCCCGACTTCCTGTGTCTGTCCAAGGCGTTGACGGGCGGCTACCTGCCGCTGGCCGCCTGCCTGACAACCGACACCGTGTATCAGGCGTTCTACGACGACTACCCGACCCTGCGGGCGTTCCTCCACTCGCACAGTTACACCGGTAACCCGTTGGCCTGCGCCGCCGCCTTGGCGACCCTGGACATCTTCGAGCAGGACAACGTGATCGAGGCCAACAAGGCGCTGTCCGCACGCATGGCCAGTGCCACGGCGCACCTGGCCGACCATGCCCACGTCGCGGAAATCCGCCAGACCGGCATGGCCCTGGCCATCGAAATGGTACAGGACAAGGCCGGCAAGGTGGCCTACCCCTGGCAGGAGCGCCGTGGCCTGAAAGTATTCGAGCATGCCCTGACCCGCGGCGCCTTGCTGCGTCCGCTGGGCAGCGTGGTGTACTTCCTGCCGCCGTATGTGATCACGCCCGAGCAGATCGACTTCCTGGCGGATGTCGCCAGCGAAGGCATCGACATCGCCACCCGCGAGAGCGTCAGTGTCGCCGTGCCGGCCAACTTCCACCCCGATTTCCGCGACCCGGGCTAGGCCCGAAAGCGCGTCACGCGACTTTCCCTGCCGGAGCGGGCTTGCCTGTCCCTGCAGGGGATCTGTGTACCTCTTTTACCGAGCAAAACCATGAGACTGTCCCGCTTCTTCATCGACGCCCCCCTGAGCCTTGGCGAGCACGACCTGCCCGAGGCCCAGGCCCATTACATCGGCCGCGTATTGCGCATGGCGCCCGGCGATGCCGTGCAACTGTTCGACGGCAGCGGCCAGGAGTTTCTTGGCCAGTTGCTCGAAGTGGGCAAAAAAAGCGTGCGCGTGAGTCTCGACCAGGCCCTCGCCGGTCAGGCGGACTCACCCTTGCATATCCACCTCGGCCAGGGCCTGTCCCGCGGCGAACGCATGGATTGGGCGATCCAGAAGGCGACCGAACTGGGCGCCAATGAAATCACCCCGATCGTCAGCGAACGCTGCGAAGTGCGCCTAAAAGACGAGCGCGCGGACAAACGCCTCGCCCACTGGCGCCAAGTGGCCATCAGCGCCTGCGAACAATGCGGCCGCTCGACCTTGCCGATCATCCATCCACCCGTCACCTTGGCCGAATGGCTCCAGGGCAGCGAAGCCGACCTGAAGCTGGTGCTGCACCCGGTCGCCGAGCCCCTGACCCGCCATGAAAAGCCGGCGCGCCTGGCCTTTCTCATCGGCCCCGAAGGCGGTTTGAGCGACACCGAGGTCGAACAGGCGAAGGCCGCTGGCTTCCACGCCGCACGCCTGGGCCCGCGCGTATTGCGCACCGAAACGGCGCCCGTGGTGGCGCTGTCGGTTGCGCAGCAGCTGTGGGGCGACTTCTAACGCACGTACAGCGACACCGCCACGAAGTGCATCAGGCTGCCGGCAATCACGAACAGGTGCCAGATGCCATGCCAGTGGCGGAAGCGGCTGTCGAACGCAAAGAAGATGATACCCACCGTGTAGAACACGCCACCGGCCGCCAGCCAGGCGAAACCGGCAGTACCCAGGCTTTGCAGCAGCGGTTTTACTGCTATCAGGACGATCCAGCCCATCACCGCATAGATGATGATCGAGAGGATGCGCGCCTCTGAGCGCGGCTTGATTTCCTGCAGCATGCCGATCACGGCCAGGCCCCAGACCACGCCGAACAGGCTCCAGCCCCAAGGCCCACGCAGGCTGACCAGGCAAAAGGGTGTGTAACTACCTGCGATCAGCAGGTAGATCGACAGGTGATCGAGCTTGCGCATGATCACCTTCGCCTTGCCGCGGGTGCTGTGATAGAGGGTGGAAATGCTGTAGAGCAGCAGCAATGTGCCGCCGTAGATAGAGAAACTGACGATCTTCCATGGGTCGCCCTGCAGGCCCGCGACCACGATCAGCCAGATGCCACCAATACAGGCCAGGACGGCACCGATCAGGTGGGTCCAGGCGTTGAAGCGTTCGCCGTAATACATGCAAACACAGACCTCCTTGAGTGGGCTGGGTTCCTTCTGTAGTCAGTTGCGGCCTCTTCGCGGGTAACCCCGCCCCCTCGGTGTGCCACTTATCTCGCGGCAGCGGTGTACCCGCGAAGGGGCCGTCAACTGCACATCCTAACCACGGACAGGTTGCAGTTGCGCGTCTCGCACCAGCCGTTCCAGCCCGACCAAATCCGGCACCCGCGCCACCTGCTCGCCCACCTGTACAGCGGCGAGTTCCAAGCTGCCCAGTGGCACATCCACATAGTTGAGCTGGCTGTCGAGCTTGCACGAGCGTGGAATGTCCTGCAGCAGTACGGCCAGGTAGCGCAGGCCAGTATCGCCCAAGGCATTCAGCACCACGATTCGCGCACGCTCGCCGCAGGGCGTCTGGCCGCCGCAAGCAGCCTCGAAACCGATCAGCGGCAGATGTTGCCGGCGCCAGTCGATCCACCCCAGATGCCAGGGCAGCTCCCCTGGCTGGCAGAGCAAATTGCGCTGTCCAATCAACTCGGCCACGGCCACGTTCGGCAGCACCAGCGTGCGGTCCCCCAATGGCAGCAACAGGCCCGTCAGGCTGCTGCGCTGGCCTGCGATCAACTCAAGCATGGGCGTGGCTCCAATGGGCAATGCTCTGCAACAGCACCGATTCCTGATACGGCTTGCCCAGGTAGTCGTTGACGCCGATGGCCATGGCCCGGTCGCGGTGTTTCTGGCCGGTACGTGAAGTGATCATGATGATCGGCAAGTCTTTCAGCCGCTCATCGCGACGAATGCGGGTGGCCACCTCGAAGCCGTCCATGCGCGGCATCTCGATATCCAGCAACAACACGTCTGGGCGGTGCTCCTCCAGCAAGGTCATGGCATCGACCCCATCCTTGGCCGTCAGTACCGTCATGCCGTGGCGCTCGAGCAGGCGGCTGGTGACCTTGCGCACGGTCACCGAGTCATCCACCACCATCACCAGTGTCGCGCGCCGCGGTGCCGGCCCGAACAGCGTACGCTGCACCCCGCTTCCGCCGGGCAGGCGCGCCAGGCGACGCTGCTGGCCGCGCAACTGCCCCAGCAAGTCGAGAATCAGCACGACCCGGCCATCACCCAGCAGGGTCGCACCCGACAGCCCGGGCACTGCGGCAAACTGCGGGCCCAGGCTCTTGACCACGATCTCGCGGCTGGGCGACATGCTGTCCACCTGAATGGCGAACGACTGTTCCTGGGAATGCACCAGCAACACCGGCAGCGGCACACTCTGCCCAAGCAGGCCGGGCCGTGGCAAACCTTGCAACAACTCTCCCAGGTAGCGCAGCTCATACGCGTGGCCGGCATACACATAACGGGGCGTTTCCAGCTGATAGCAGGCGGCCAGCTCGGCCGGCGGCACGCGCACGATGCCTTCGATGGTATTGAGCGGGATCGCGTACTGCTCCTCACCCAGGTGCACCATCAACGCACGGTTGATCGACACGGTGAAAGGCAGGCGAATCAGGAAGCGCGCCCCCTTGCCCTGGGCCGACTCGATGCTCATCGACCCCCCCAGTTGCTTGACCTCTTCGTGCACGACGTCCATGCCCAGGCCACGGCCAGAAATCTGCGTGATCTTTTCTGCAGTGGAAAACCCTGGGCGCAGGATGAACTGCAGAATCTCGTGGTCGCTCAGGTGCGCCTGCGGGTCCAGCAGGCCGCGCTTGATCGCCTTGCGCCGCACCGCCTCCAATGGCACGCCTGCACCGTCGTCGGTCATCTCGATGACGATGTCGGCGCCTTCGTGCAGCAAATTCAGGTGGATGATGCCTTGCTCCGGCTTGCCGACCGCCAAGCGTGCCTCACGGGCCTCCAGGCCATGGTCGACGGCATTGCGCAGCATGTGCTCGAGCGGCGCAACCATGCGCTCCAGTACGCTGCGGTCCAGCTCACCTTCGGCATTGCCCACCACCAGCTCGACCTGCTTGCCCAACTCGGCCGCCACCTGGCGCACCACCCGCTGCAAACGGGGCACCAGGCGTTCGAACGGCACCATCAAGGTGGCGGTCAGGCCTTCCTGCAGCTGGCTGTTCACCCGCGCCTGTTGTTGCAGCAGGTTGTGCGCTTCCTGGGCACGCTGAGCCAGGGTTTCCTTCAAGTCGAGCAAGTCCGATGCCGACTCGAACAGCGCCCGCGACAACTGCTGCAACTGGGAATGCCGGTCCATTTCCAGAGGGTCGAAGTCTTCGTACGCATCGCCCTCGAACGGCTGCCGGCTGCTGACCCGCCCTTGAGTCTCGATATCCAGGCGCAGCAATTGGTCGCGCATACGCTCCAGGGTGGTTTCCATTTCGCTCAGGGCGAACTGGGCATCGTTGACCTGTTGCTCGATGCGCCCACGGATCACCGAATGCTCGCCCGCCAGGTTGCCCAGGTCGTCGAGCAGTTCGGCGTCAACCTTGACCATATCCCCGGCGACACGCTCCGGCGTTGCAGCAGGCACCTCCGCAGGGGTTGCCTCCGCCGGAGCCTGGCCGGCGGCGCTGTCGGTCAGGGCCGCACTGCTGAAGTTGCGGATGTAGTCGATCAAGGCGGTGGCCGCATGCAGCGGCTGGCCCAGGCGCACGGCATCGAGCATGTGCGCCAGGCGGTCATGGCAGTTCTGCAACAAGGCGAACAGCGGCGCGCTCGGCGGCAAACGCCCGGCAGCCAGCAACTCGTAAAGGAATTCCAGCTCGTGGGCGAGGTCGCCAATGGCGGTGATCTCGACCATGCGAGCACCACCTTTGAGCGTGTGCAGGTCACGCAGCAGGTTCTCGACCTCGACACTGTTGCGTGGGTCGGCCTGCCAGCGCGCCAGTGCGGCGGCGGCACTTTCCACGATGTCGGAGCTTTCTTCGAGGAACACCTCCAGCAGCTCTTTGTCGCCAGGGCTGTCAGCCTCATCAACCAGCCCCAGCGATGCTGGCAAGGGGGTCACCGAGCCAGGTGCCACCAGGCCGGTGGCATCCGGCGCCAGCGCCCCCTCCAGCAGCCCGCGCAAGCCCTCGATACAATCTGGGCGCGGCGTCGGCTCCTGACCCGCGGCGACCTCGTCGAGCATGTCCAGCAGCGCCTCGTGGGCCTGGCGAGCCTGGGCGAAAAAGTGCGTATCGGCGCCCAGGCTGCCCTCTTCCACCGCGCCATACAGGTCCAGCAGCGCCTCGCAGACATCGTCCAGCTGCCACAAGTCGACCAGGTGTGCGCCATGGCACAGCGTGGTCAACTCATCCAGCAAGGTCTCCAGTGACTGGCGCTGGCCCGGCTGCTCCTGCCAGCGCGACAGCAGCGACTCGGCATCCAGCAGGATGTCCATGGCCTGGGCAAGAAAACTGGCGATCAGTTGCGGGTCCCGCTTGCCCCGGCGTACCGGCTGCGTGGCGTCATGCAAGCTTGCCAGGCGAGTATCCACAGCCTCGCCGACCTGCTCGATGAGCGACGCCGCGCCAGGGAGGGCCGCCAGCGGCGTGCTGCCAAGCTGCGCCAGGCCTTGGTGGAACAAGGCCCGCGCCGCTTCCAGCCATTCCAGTTCAGCCCCCTGCAACGGCACCTGGTGGCCTCTGTACTCACGCACCAGTCGATCGAAGGCGGTGGCCAGCTCGGCGACGGGCATGACCCCAGCCATGGCGGCGCTGCCCTTGAGTGTATGCAAAGCGCGCTGCAGACCGTCACTGACCGGCGTGTCGTGGCCATCGGCGGCCTGCAGGAATGCCTCCAGACTGGCCAGATGGCCCTGGGCCTCGGTGCGGAAAATCTCCAGCAAGCGTGGGTCGAGGCCATCGATCTCGCTACCCGCCAGTGAATCGTTCTCTGCCAAGGCATGCAGGTGGCTGGCCAGTTGCTCGATTTCGGTCACTTGTGGCATCTGGCCTGCTGCAAAATCTGCCAGCAGATCGGGTAAATGCACGACCACCTGCTGCAGCGCCACCACGGCCTCGGGCGCCAGCGCGATACGCCCTTCCAGCACCCGGTTGAGCAGGTGCTCGCCGCCCCAGGCCAGCTCGGCCACCGCTTCGGCATGGACCATGCGGCCACTGCCTTTGAGCGTGTGCAAGTCGCGGCGCACCTCTACCAGGGCATCGCGCAGTGAATTGTCGGCGCGCCAGCGCAACCAGTGGCGCTCGATCTCCGGCAACAGTTCGCTCGCCTCTTCGAGGAACACCTCGCGCAATTCATCATCGATACCATCGCCGCCGTCCTGCAGGTGGGCCGTATCGCCAAGCGCGCATTGCACGCCCAGTGCTGCCAGGCTGGCGCGCGCCATGTCGAGGAAGGGTTGGCCATCTGCCAACGGGTCTGCTACCCGCCATTGCAGGTAGCATTCTCCAGCACTCAGGGCCTCGGCCAAATGGTCCAGTTCATCTGCCGGCGGCTCGGTTTCCAGGTGCTGCAACCAGCCTTGCACATAGCCAGCACAGCCTGCGAACACCTCAGCAGCGGCCGGCAGCATCAGCATCGCCAGCGCCCCGCGCACCTGCTGCAACAGCCCCGGCAGTGGTTGCAGACGCTGGCGCGGCCAGCCCGACTCCAGGCAATCACCGATCAAGTCCTTGGCCTGCTGCAGCACGGCCAAGGCTTCGCTCAGCACCAATTGCCGGATTTCGGCCAGGTCAGAGCCTGGCAGGCCACCTTGCCCACCCTCGTCGAGCGGGCCAACCATGCCATTGAGGCTGGCCTCTACATACAGCAGGGCACCGGCCACATCCATGAGCACCGCGTCATCCACGGAGCGTTCACCCTGGGCCAGGGCTTGCAGGGCCAGCACCTGGTCGATGATGACCCGCCGTGGTTGCTGAAAGCCCAGCACCGCGAGGGTGTCGGCAACGTGGCGCAGAGGCGCCAGCAGGCTGTCGAGCTGCTCGCTGTGCTGGCGGTCACCCCGCACGAACTGGTCCAGGCGCTCCTTGATCCGCATCAGGTCGTCGCACAAGGCAGTGACGACCGATCGCAGGGCATCGCGGCCCGGCCCTGCCTGAATCTGCTCGCGCCAATTCCCCAGCGACAGGTCGAGGTTGGCCAGGTCGTCGGAGCCTGCAAAGCGCTGGGCTGCGCCACTGATCAGGCTGCCCTGGGCCAAGGGCTCGACCCCGCGACAGGCGCGCAGTTGGTTGAGCAATGGCAGCATCACCAAGGGCAGGTCATGACGCGCCCCGCGCAACCGCTCCAGGTACGACGGCAACTGCTCCAGGCCGCGAAACAGCGGGCCCAGGCAATCACCGCGCGGGCTTACATGGCCCTCGGCCATGGCCCTGGCCAACAGTTCCAGTTCTTCGGCCAGGCGCGTGGCACCGCGCAGTTCGAGCATGCGCAGGCAGCCGTGCACCTGGTGCAGGTTATCCACCACGAACGCCAGTATCGACAGGTCGTCCGTCTCCCCGGCAAAGCGCTCCAGGGCCTGACGTGCCTGGCCCAGGCAATCGAGGATCGCCGCCCTGGTCCAGGCCAGGGCGACCGTGTCGTGGCGTTCGGGGCTTACTGCTGCTGAAGCCATGGATGATCCCTCAGCGCCGCTCGGCGGGTGCCGGCAAGGTGAAACCGGACACCGACCGGCGCATTTCGCTGGCCATGCGTGCCAGGTGGCGGATGCTATCGGCCGTGGCGCCAGAACCGGCGGAGGTCTGTGCAGTAATCTGCTGAATCACCGCCATGGTGTGGGAAATCTGCCCTGCCGAGGAGGTTTGCAACTGGGCAGCGTCGGAGATGCTGTGGATAAGTTCGGCGAGGGTTTGCGAAACCCCTTCGATTTCGGCCAGTGCAACCCCGGCATCCTGCGCCAGGCGTGCGCCACGGACCACTTCGGCGGTGGTCTGCTCCATCGAGATCACCGCCTCGTTGGTGTCGGCCTGAATGGTCCGCACCAGCGCCTCGATCTGCCGCGTCGCCGAAGACGAACGCTCTGCCAGACGCTGCACTTCGTCGGCGACCACGGCAAACCCTCGGCCTGCCTCACCTGCCAGCGATGCCTGGATGGCCGCGTTCAGGGCAAGAATGTTGGTCTGGTCGGCAATGTCGTCGATCAGGCTGACGATGTCGCCGATCTCTTGCGAAGACTCACCCAGGCGCTTGATCCGCTTGGCGGTGTCCTGGATCTGCTCGCGAATGTTGTCCATGCCATTGATGGTGTTGTGCACCACCTCGTTACCCTTGTTGGCGATCGCCACCGAACGCTCGGCCACCTTGGCCGATTCGTAGGCATGTGCCGACACCCGGTCGATCGATTCGACCATGTCACCCACCGCTTCGGACGCCTCGCTGATCTGCTCGGCCTGGTGTTCCGAAGCCTTGGCCAGCTGGCGTGCGGTGTTCTGCGTATCCTGCACGGCCGCCGCCACTTGTTCGGCACTGTGGTTGATGGTGGCCACCAGGTCGCGCAACTGGTCGACGGAATAGTTGATCGAGTCGGCGATGGCACCGGTAAAGTCCTCGGTAACCGACACGGTCACGGTCAGGTCACCGTCGGCGAGCTCTTCGATTTCATCGAGCAGGCGCATGATCGCCTGCTGGTTGCGCTCGTTCTTCTCAGCAGTTTCGTGCAGTTGCCTGTGGGTGGTGCGCACCATTACCAGGCCGATAAGGATGATCGAGGCCAGCGCCAGCAGGCCCAGGGCATAACCACCGACGGTATCGAGGGTGCGCCCGGCGGCCAGGTTCTCGAAACTGTTGGCCAGGTGTGACGCTTCGTCGAGCAGGGTCTGCGACAGGCTGAAGATGTTGCCGGCCGCTTCACGCACGCGGAACAGTTCTGGCGAGGTTTCGAGGATTTCATCCACCGAGCCTGCAACGAACTGGAACAACTCGGCGATTTCGGCCAGACGGGCCCGGGCGTCGGCGTCTTCGACACGGGTGACCTGGATGGCCGGGTTGCCCCCGAGCATCCCCTCGAGCACTTGGCCGAAGCGGTTTGCATCGCGGCCGAAGGCATCGGCGGCCTGCGCGGCGGTATCGTCGCCGGCCAGCACGGTATTGACCGAGCCAAGAATGCGTTCGGCAAGCAGCAACTGGCGCTGGGCCACCACTACCTGATTGGCCGGGGCGCCGCTTTGCAGCAGGATTTCGACCACCTTTTCGTACTCGACCTGCAGTTGCGGCACGGTTTCAGCGAGCGTGGCTGCCACCTGGTGCAACGAAAGCACGGTCTGTTCGCTGGCAAGAATGGTGTCGGTGTTCTTGCGCAGGTTTTCCCAATCCTGCCGCACCGCTTCCATTTCATCCTTCACGGTGGCCGGCGCCGCCGGCAGACCGGTGGACTTGTCGCCTTCGCGCAAGTAGCTCCAGCGCCGCTCGAAGTCGTTGCGCGCATCCGACAGCAGCTTGAATGCCAGGGCCTTGCCGGCCGCCGCCTCGGTAGCGTTCTTGGCAATCCGCTGGGACAACACGCGCAACTCGCCGGCATGGCCGATGTACTGCTTGTCGTGATTGGACTGGGTGTTGAGATACGCGAAATTGGCGAACAGCAGGATGATCGACAGGATCAGCACCACGAACAGCACGGTGATCTGCACGATACTGCGGGTGCGCGGGGTCATGCTGGCAGGCGCGACATTGGTGGCTGGCTTGTTCACGTTCGAAAGTCCTATAGCGCCACGTCGAGAAAGCCCGGCGCCTGGGCCAGGGCGAAGGGGCTGAAGATCGCCCAACTGCGCTCACGCAGGAAATGCCCCTGCACGAACCGCGCTGCGGCGCGAATCAGCGGCTGCGGCGGTGACAGCTCCAGGCTGTCCAGGGCAAAGTGCTGCAGGCCCAGCACTTCATCGACCAGCAAGCCGACGAACAGGTCCTCGTGGTCAAGCACCAGCACACGCCGCTGCTTGCCCGGTGCCACCGGGCCCAGGCCAAAGAAACTGCTCAGGTCCATCACCGGCAGCAGCCGCCCGCGCAGGTTGGCTACCCCGCAGACCCAGGGCTGTACCCCCGGTACGCGGCTGCTGCGCGGCTCGCGCAACACCTCAGCCACCTCGCCCATGGGCGCAACGAACCACTGCCCGGCAATGCGAAAACCGATACCGCTCCATTGCTGCGGGCGCGTACCCTGCGGCGGTTGGTCGGCTACCAGCAGGCGGCAGCGCCGGTCGATGTCCAGCAACAACTCGAAGGCGGTCAGCGACGCGCCCTGGGGGCGGGTGGTCAAGCGCCCAGCACTTCGTTGAGTTTGGCGATCAGGGCGTTTTCTTCCACCGGCTTGGTGACGAAACCGCGCGCACCCTGACGCTGGGCCCAAATCCGGTCGGTTTCCTGATCCTTGGTGGTGACGATGAGCACTGGGATGGCGCTGGTTTCTGGGTCCTTGCTCAATTGCCGGGTGGCCTGGAAACCATTCATGCCGGGCATGACGATATCCATCAGCACCGCGTCGGGCCTTTCCTGGCGAGCCAAGGCCACAGCGTCGGCACCGTTGTTGGCCTTGAGCACTTGGTGGCCATGCTTCTCGAGCCATTCGGTCAATCTGTACATCTCTGTCGGCGAATCGTCGACAATCAGAACTCGGGCCATGCTGTTTCCCCGTCAGGAAAATAAAGGCCGCACCACCTCGGGCGCGGTCAGGGTACGTCTTGTTCGTGCACGGCGAACCCGGGCACATGGGCCCTGATCGCATCGAGCAGTTCTTCCTTGCTGAATGGTTTGGTCAGGAACTGGTCAGAGCCAACCACCCGGCCTCGGGCCTTGTCGAACAGCCCGTCCCGTGATGACAGAAGGATCACCGGGATGTCCTTGAATGCACTGTTGTGCTTGATCACGGCGCAGGTCTGGTAGCCGTCCAGGCGCGGCATCAGCACATCGACGAAGATGATCTGTGGCGCGTGGTCGACGATCTTGGCCAGGGCATCGAAGCCGTCGCTGGCCGTGATCACCTCGCAGCCTGCTTCGCCGAGCAACATCTGCGCGGTGCGGCGGATCGTGCGTGAATCGTCGATCACCATCACCTTCAGGGGTTGTTCCATAGATGCCTACCAGAGGAAATTAGCAGCAAGTTGCAAGCGCCAGGCTGCAAGCAAAAGCAGCCCGTCGCAGGGCTGGTCTTTCTTGAAGCGTGTGGCTCAAGGCTTGCAGCTGCATTTTTAGCACACTCCGGGAGGCCATTCCATCTACCACGCCCCTTGACCCGCGGCGTTCGCGGCGCCACCCTGAGCCACTTTTCTTTCGATTCGTCGCGGCCACACGCCGCCAAGAGGAACCACCCCCATGAGCGTTCGCCTCGGCATTGTCATGGACCCTATTGCGTCCATCTCCTACAAGAAGGACAGCTCGCTGGCCATGTTGCTGGCCGCCCAGGCCCGCGGCTGGAGCCTGTTCTACATGGAGCAGCGCGACCTGTATCAGGGCCAAGGCAAGGCCCGCGCACGGATGCGCCCACTCAAGGTCTTCGCCGACCCGGCGCGCTGGTTCGAACTGGGCGAAGAACAGGACAGTACCCTGGCCGAACTCGACGTGATCCTGATGCGCAAGGATCCGCCGTTCGACATGGAGTTCGTCTACAGCACCTACCTGCTGGAACAGGCCGAGGCCGACGGCGTGCTGGTGGTCAACCGCCCGCAGAGCCTGCGCGACTGCAACGAAAAACTGTTCGCCACCCTGTTCCCGCAGTGCACGCCCCCCACCCTGGTCAGCCGTCGCCCGGACATCATTCGCGAGTTCGCCGCCCAGCATGGCGACGTGATCCTCAAACCCCTGGACGGCATGGGGGGTACCTCGATCTTCCGCCACCGTGTGGGCGACCCCAACCTCTCGGTGATCCTGGAAACCCTGACCGCGCTGGGCGCCCAGCAGATCATGGCCCAGGCCTACCTGCCGGCCATCAAGGACGGCGACAAGCGCATCCTGATGATCGACGGCGAGCCGGTCGACTACTGCCTGGCGCGCATTCCCGCCAGCGGCGAGACCCGCGGCAACCTGGCCGCCGGTGGCCGTGGCGAAGCGCGGCCGCTGAGCGAACGTGACCGCTGGATCGCCGCGCAGGTCGGCCCCACCCTGCGTGCAAAGGGCCTACTGTTCGTCGGCCTGGACGTGATCGGCGACTACCTCACCGAGATCAACGTCACCAGCCCAACCTGCATCCGCGAGATCGATGCTGCTTACAACACCGATATCGGTGGCAAGCTGATGGATGCCATTGATCGCCAGTTGCAGGCACGCTGACCGCGGACGCGGAGCAAACGCGCGGAGTGGGTTATGATGCGCAGCCGCAAGCTCCAAGCTGCAAGCCGCAATAAACTGCCGGCATGCACCCATCTGCACTTTCTTGCAGCTTGCGGCTTGTAGCTTGAAGCTGACCGTGGATACCCGATGACGCTGCCCGCCGACATCCCTGCCGACCTGTTGCCACCCCGCGTCCGCCCGGTGGACCGGCTTGGCTTTACCCTCTTCCTGGCTGCCCTGGTGCACCTGGCGCTGATCCTGGGCGTGGGCTTTACCGTGGTCAAGCCGGCTGAAATCCGCCAGACCATGGACATCACCCTGGCCACCTTCAAGAGCGAGAAAGCACCCGAGAAGGCGGATTTTCAGGCCCAGGACAACCAGCAGGGCAGCGGCACCCTGGATAAAAAGGCGGTGCCCACTACCACCGAGGTCGCGCCGTTCCAGGACAGCAAGATCAACAAGGTTACCCCGCCACCAGCGGCCAAGCCCGAGGTCGCGCCACCGCCGACGCCGCACAAGTCCGCGGTGACCACCAAGGCGCCCAAACCGCAAAAGGTCGAACCCAAGCCCAGGGAAAGCAAGCCGCAGCCCAAGCCTGCCACCGCCACGCCAGAATTCGACAGCTCGCAGCTGTCGAGCCAGATCGCCAGCCTTGAGGCCGAGCTGTCCAACGAGCAGCAGATGTACGCCAAGCGCCCGCGTATCCACCGCCTGAACGCGGCCTCGACCATGCGCGACAAGGGTGCCTGGTACAAGGAGGAGTGGCGCAAGAAGGTCGAGCGGGTGGGCAACCTCAACTACCCCGACGAAGCCCGTCGGCAACAGATCTACGGCAACTTGCGGATGATGGTGTCGATCAACCGCGATGGCTCGCTCTATGAGGTGCTGGTGCTGGAGTCCTCCGGGCAGCCGGTGCTGGACCAGGCGGCGCAGCGCATCGTGCGGCTGGCGGCGCCGTTTGCACCGTTTACCGGGGACCTGGCCGAGTACGACCGGCTGGAGATCATCCGCACCTGGCGGTTTGCCCGTGGGGACCGGCTTTCCAGTAACTGATCTGCAGCCGGCGCTGCCCCGGTGGGGGCGCGCAAGCCATGCACAGCACCTTGTCAGCCTCGCCACCTGGCGCCACACTATCCCCCATGAAAACCCTCGCCCCGAGCTACCTCAAGCATCAGTTCCTGATCGCCATGCCGCACATGGCCGATCCGAACTTCGCCCAGACCCTCACGTACATCGTCGAGCACAACGCCAATGGCGCCATGGGCCTGGTGGTCAATCGACCTCAGGAACTGAACCTGGCGGATATTCTCGAGCAGTTGCGCCCGGACGAAGAGCCCCCTGCCAGCACCCTGCAGGTGCCGATTTACCAGGGCGGCCCAGTGCAGACCGACCGCGGCTTCGTGCTCCACAGCAGCGAATGCAGCTACCAGGCCACTGTCGAGCTGGAGGGCCTGTCGCTGTCCACCTCCCAGGACGTGCTGTTCGCCATCGCCGAGGGCGTGGGCCCACAGAAAAGCCTGATCACCTTGGGCTATGCGGGCTGGGAAGCCGGGCAACTGGAGGCCGAGCTTGCCGACAACGCGTGGCTCAATTGCCCGTTCGACGCGCAAATCATCTTTGGCCTGGCCAGCGACCTGCGCCTGAACGCCGCAGCCGCCAGCCTGGGGATCAACCTCAGCCTGCTGACCAGCCAGGCGGGTCACGCCTGATGGCCGAATTACGCCTGCTGCTGGGTTTCGATTACGGCAGCAAACAGATCGGTGTGGCCGTGGGCCAGGTGGTTACTGGCCAAGCCCGCGAACTGTGTACCCTCAAGGCGCAGAACGGCGTGCCGGATTGGGCCCAGGTGGAAAAACTCATCGCTGAGTGGAAGCCCGACGCAATCGTCGTCGGCCTGCCACTGAACATGGATGGCACACCCAGCGAAATGAGCGCCCGCGCCGAAAAGTTCGCGCGCCGCCTCAACGGCCGCTTCAACCTGCCGGTGCACACCCACGACGAACGCCTGACCACCTTCGAGGCCAAGGGCGAACGCCTGGCCCGTGGCGGCCAGCGCGGCAGTTACCGCGACAACCCGGTCGATGCCATCGCCGCCGCCCTGCTGCTGCAAGGCTGGCTGGAGGCCAACACCTGAATTTTACGCCTTGCCGTCGGGCCAACCCGGCGCCCTCCAGGAGACACGCAATGAGCCTACCCAATCCCGCCGACCTGATCCGGCAGATGGCTGTCGACCTTCGCGCCCATCTGGCCCGCCGCGGCATCACCGAACCGCGGTTCATCGGCATCCGCACCGGCGGCGTCTGGGTAGCCCAGGCCCTGCAGCAGGAGATGGGCGACAGCAGCCCACTGGGCGCCCTGGACGTTTCCTTCTACCGCGACGACTTCAGCCAGAACGGCCTGCACCCGCAAGTGCGCCCGTCGGAGCTGCCGTTCGAGGTCGAGGGCCAGCACCTGGTGCTGATCGATGACGTGCTGATGAGTGGTCGTACCATCCGCGCCGCCCTCAACGAACTGTTCGACTACGGCCGCCCGGCCAGCGTCAGCCTGGTCTGCCTGCTCGACCTGGATGCCGGCGAATTGCCGATCCGTCCGAATGTACTGGGCGCTACCCTGTCGCTGGCTGCCCATGAACGGGTAAAATTGACCGGACCCGCACCGCTCGCCCTCGAGCGCCAGGACCTCGCCACCGCTTCCGCCCTTTAAGAGTCCCCTCGCGATGACGCCAATCGACGCCAAGCGCCCGCTGCAGCTCAATGACCAGGGCCAGCTGCGCCACTTCCTCTCGCTCGACGGTTTGCCCCGCGAACTGCTCACCGAGATTCTCGACACCGCCGACTCGTTCCTTGAAGTCGGCGCCCGTGCCGTCAAGAAAGTCCCGTTGCTGCGCGGCAAGACCGTGTGCAACGTGTTCTTCGAGAACTCCACCCGCACCCGCACCACCTTCGAGCTGGCGGCCCAGCGCCTCTCGGCCGATGTGATCAGCTTGAATGTGTCGACGTCCTCGACCAGCAAGGGCGAAACCCTGTTCGACACCCTGCGCAACCTCGAGGCCATGGCGGCCGACATGTTCGTCGTGCGCCATTCCGACTCGGGCGCCGCGCACTTCATCGCCGAGCACGTGTGCCCGGATGTGGCGGTAATCAACGGCGGCGACGGCCGCCATGCGCACCCGACCCAGGGCATGCTCGACATGCTGACCATCCGTCGCCACAAAGGCAGCTTCGAAAACCTTTCGGTAGCGATCGTCGGCGATATCCTGCATTCGCGTGTGGCCCGTTCCGACATGCTCGCGCTCAAGGCCCTGGGCTGCCCCGACATCCGTGTGATCGGCCCGAAAACCCTGATTCCGATCGGTATCGAACAGTATGGGGTGAAGGTGTACACCGACCTGGCCGAAGGGCTGAAGGACGTGGATGTAGTGATCATGCTGCGCCTGCAGCGTGAGCGCATGGCGGGCGGCCTGCTGCCCAGCGAAGGCGAGTTCTACCGCCTGTTCGGCCTGACCACCGCGCGCCTGGCCGGGGCCAAGCCTGATGCGATCGTGATGCACCCGGGGCCGATCAACCGCGGCGTGGAGATTGAATCGGCGGTGGCCGACGGCAAACACTCGGTGATTCTCAACCAGGTCACCTATGGCATCGCCGTGCGCATGGCCGTGCTGTCCATGGCCATGAGCGGGCAGAACGCGCAACGTCAATTCGACCAGGAGAACGCCCAGTGACCATCAGCATTCTTGGCGCCCGGGTCATCGACCCCAAGAGTGGCCTGGACCAGATAACCGACCTGCATTTGGACGGCGGCCGCATTGCCGCCATCGGCGCCGCACCGGCTGGCTTGCGTGCCAGCCGCACGATCCAGGCCGACGGCCTGATCGCCGCACCTGGGCTGGTCGACCTCGGGGTGTCCCTGCGTGAACCGGGCTACAGCCGCAAGGGCAGCATCGCCAGCGAAACCCGAGCCGCAGTGGCCGGTGGCGTGACCAGCCTGTGCTGCCCGCCGCAAACCAAGCCGGTACTCGATACCTCAGCGGTGGCCGAACTGATCCTTGACCGCGCCCGTGAAGCCAGCAACAGCAAGGTCTACCCGATCGGCGCCCTGACCAAGGGCCTGGAAGGCGAACAGTTGGCCGAACTGGTGGCCCTGCGCGATACCGGCTGCGTTGCCTTCGGCAACGGCCTCAAGGAAATCCCCAACAACCGCACCCTGGCCCGCGCCCTGGAATACGCCGCTACCTTCGACCTGACCGTGGTGTTCCACTCCCAGGACCGTGACCTGGCCCAGGGCGGCCTGGCCCATGAAGGCGCGATGGCCAGCTTCCTCGGCCTGCCCGGCATCCCGGAAACGGCAGAGACAGTGGCCCTGGCGCGCAACCTGCTGCTGGTCGAGCAGACCGGCGTGCGTGCGCACTTCACCCAGATCACCAGCGCCCGCGGCGCACGGCTGATCGCCCAGGCCCAGCAGCTCGGCCTGCCGGTGACTGCCGATGTGGCGCTGTACCAGCTGATTCTCACCGACCAGTCGCTGCGTGAGTTCTCCAGTCTCTACCACGTCCAGCCGCCGCTACGCAGCGCAGCCGATCGCGATGGCCTGCGTGAAGCCGTGAAATCGGGTGTGATCCAGGCGATTTCCAGCCACCACCAGCCCCACGAGCGCGATGCCAAGCTGGCCCCGTTCGGTGCCACCGAGCCAGGCATCAGCAGCGTCGAACTGCTGCTGCCGCTGGCCATGACCTTGGTCGACGATGGCCTGTTGGACCTGCCGACCTTGCTGGCCCGTCTGAGCAGCGGCCCGGCGGCGGCACTGCGCCTGCCCGCCGGTGAGCTGAAAGTCGGTGGCGCGGCCGATCTTGTGCTGTTCGACCCGCAAGCCTCCACCGTTGCTGGCGAGCAGTGGTTCTCACGTGGCGAGAACTGCCCATTCATCGGCCACTGCCTGCCGGGCGCGGTGCGGTATACCTTTGTCGATGGGCACCTCTGCCACGAAGGCTGAACAGACCCAGGGGCCGATTGGCGGCCCATTCGCGGGGGCAATCCCGCGAATGGGCCCGCACAATTTGCCGCGCCAAGCACGACCATTCATCCCCCCCGGTTGAAATCCTTCCCCCCACCCCCATATGAGTCTGCATCAGGCATTTTCGCCCCGCTGCGTGGAGACTCTCCCCTTGACCACCATCGTTTCTGTCCGCCGTCACGGCAAAGTCGTCATGGGCGGCGACGGCCAGGTATCCCTCGGCAACACCGTCATGAAAGGCAACGCCAAAAAGGTTCGTCGCCTGTACAACGGCGAAGTCATCGCCGGTTTCGCCGGTGCCACCGCCGACGCCTTCACCCTGTTCGAACGCTTCGAAGCGCAACTGCAGAAACACTCCGGTCATCTGGTACGTGCCGCTGTCGAGCTGGCCAAGGAATGGCGAACCGACCGTTCCCTGAGCCGCCTGGAAGCCATGCTGGCCGTGGCGAACAAGGACGCATCGCTGATCATCACCGGCAACGGTGACGTGGTAGAACCCGAAGACGGCCTGATCGCCATGGGTTCCGGCGGCGCCTACGCCCAGGCCGCAGCCCGTGCCCTGCTGAACAAGACCGACCTCTCGGCCCGCGAAATCGCCGAGACCGCCCTGAACATCGCGGGTGACATCTGCGTGTTCACCAACCACAACCTGACCATCGAGGAGCAGGACCTGGCCGACTGATCAGTTGTTTTGGCGTCCCGCCTGCTTCAGTAGAGCCAGCCGGGGCTTTTCCACACTGATCACTCCGCTCGAGGACCATTTTCATCATGTCCATGACCCCCCGCGAGATCGTCCACGAACTCAACCGCCACATCATCGGCCAGGACGACGCCAAACGCGCCGTGGCCATTGCCCTGCGCAACCGCTGGCGGCGCATGCAACTGCCGGCCGAGCTGCGTGCCGAGGTGACCCCGAAGAACATCCTGATGATCGGCCCCACCGGCGTCGGCAAGACCGAAATCGCCCGTCGCCTGGCCAAGCTCGCCAACGCGCCGTTCATCAAGGTCGAAGCGACAAAGTTCACCGAAGTCGGCTACGTTGGCCGCGATGTCGAGTCGATCATCCGTGACCTGGCCGACGCCGCGCTGAAAATGCTGCGCGAGCAGGAAATCATCCGCGTGCGCCACCGCGCCGAAGACGCCGCCGAAGACCGTATCCTCGATGCCCTGCTGCCCCAGGCCCGGGTGACCAGCTTCAGCGAGGAAGCCGCGCAGACCAGCAGCGATTCCAACACCCGCCAGCTGTTCCGCAAGCGCCTGCGCGAAGGCCAGCTGGATGACAAGGAAATCGAGATCGAAGTGGCCGACTCGGTAGGCGTCGAAATCGCCGCGCCGCCGGGCATGGAAGAAATGACCAACCAGCTGCAGAGCCTGTTCGCCAACATGGGCAAGGGCAAGCGCAAGGCGCGCAAGCTCAAGGTCAAGGAAGCGCTGAAGATGGTTCGCGACGAAGAAGCGGGCCGCCTGGTCAACGAGGAAGAGCTCAAGGCCAAGGCCCTGGAGGCGGTCGAACAGCACGGTATCGTGTTCATCGACGAAATCGACAAGGTGGCCAAGCGTGGCAACGTTGGCGGCGCCGATGTTTCGCGTGAAGGCGTGCAACGCGACCTGCTGCCGCTGATCGAAGGCTGCACCGTCAACACCAAGCTGGGCATGGTCAAGACCGACCATATCCTGTTCATCGCATCCGGTGCGTTCCACCTGAGCAAGCCGAGTGACCTGGTGCCGGAGCTGCAAGGCCGCCTGCCGATCCGCGTCGAACTCAAGGCCCTGACCCCGGAAGACTTCGAACGCATCCTGCAGGAGCCGCACGCCTCGCTGACCGAACAGTACCGCGAGCTGCTCAAGACCGAAGGCTTGAACATCGAGTTCCTCGGCGACGGCATCAAGCGCCTGGCCGAGATCGCCTACCAGGTCAACGAGAAGACCGAGAACATCGGTGCTCGCCGCCTGCACACCTTGCTCGAGCGCCTGCTCGAAGAGGTATCGTTCAGTGCCGGTGACCTGGCCAGTGCCCACGATGAAGCACCGATCCAGATCGATGCGGCGTATGTGAACGGCCACCTCGGTGAGCTGGCGCAGAACGAAGACCTGTCGCGTTACATCCTGTAAGCGGCAAGCGTGCTGCAAGCGACACGCTGTTGAGCGTCGCTTGCAGCACTGCGATACATGATTTTTCCACCATGGCTTGAATATCATTTCTTGTAGCTGGAAGCTTGCAGCTTGTCGCCCTGAAGAGATTCCAGCCATGGCCCGCCTGCCCACCGCCATCAATCTGCACAAAGCCTCGAAAACCCTCAGCCTCACCTACGGACCCGATGAGGTCTACCACCTGCCCGCCGAGTTTCTGCGTGTGCACTCCCCCTCCGCCGAGGTTCAAGGCCACGGCAACCCCATCCTGCAGTTTGGCAAGGTCAATGTCGGGCTTTCCGGCCTCGAACCCGCCGGCCAGTACGCACTGAAACTGACCTTCGACGACGGCCATGACAGCGGCCTGTTCACCTGGGAATACCTCGAACAGCTCTGCCTGCGCCAGGACCAGCTGTGGGCCGAGTACCTCGACGAACTGCACAAGGCGGGCAAATCTCGCGACCCGGCCGAGTCGGTCGTCAAGCTGATGCTCTAGCGCAACCCTTCCAGCCTTTAGAGCGCATTTTCTAATCTCATCTGCTTGAATGCCCTACAGACAGCTCATTGATGGGCTGTCTTGCGCATTACATGAAAGTCGGGTAACCAATGGAGCTGGCAAGTTCCCTGCATCGCCATTAAGGCCATCAGGGCATGGCTGGTTTGCAGAGGTCGCGAGCGAAAGCAGGCTGTCTTCACACGCAGAACTCCCCGCAGCTCATCGCCGAATGCATCCGGCCGCAGCACCGCTGTTCCTTATCACTGGTCACCCGAGTAACAGTACCGGGCTGTCGACTGTGCCTATGCCACAGCAAACCGGTACTCGTCTCAGGACAACGGAGCGTCGTAGATGAGTAACAAGAACAACGATGAGTTGCAGCGGCAAGCCTCGGACAACACTCTGGGCCTGAACCCGGTCATTGGTATCCGCCGCAAGGACCTGCTGAGTACCGCGCGGACCGTGCTGCGCCAGGCCGTGCGCCAGCCATTGCACAGCGCCAAGCACGTGGCGCACTTCGGGCTGGAGCTGAAAAATGTGCTACTGGGCAAATCAAGCCTTGCCCCTGAGGGTGATGACCGCCGTTTCACCGACCCTGCCTGGAGCAACAACCCGCTGTACCGGCGCTACCTGCAGACCTACCTGGCCTGGCGCAAGGAACTGCAGGAGTGGATCGCCAGCAGCGACTTGTCGCCTCAGGACATCAGCCGCGGGCAGTTCGTCATCAACCTGATGACCGAAGCCATGGCACCGACCAATACCCTGTCCAACCCCGCAGCGGTCAAGCGCTTCTTTGAAACCGGCGGCAAAAGCCTGCTCGATGGCCTGGCCAACCTGGCCAAGGACGTGGTCAATAACGGCGGCATGCCCAGCCAGGTCAACATGGACGCTTTCGAGGTGGGCAAGAACCTCGGCACCAGCGAGGGCGCGGTGGTGTTCCGCAACGACGTGCTCGAGCTGATCCAGTACAGCCCGATCACCGAGCAGGTGCATGCCCGCCCGTTGCTGGTGGTACCGCCACAGATCAACAAGTTCTATGTCTTCGACCTTAGCCCGGAAAAGAGCCTGGCGCGCTTCTGCCTGCGCTCCCAGCAGCAGACGTTCATCATCAGCTGGCGCAACCCGACCAAGGCTCAGCGCGAGTGGGGCCTGTCGACCTACATCGACGCGCTCAAGGAAGCGGTGGATGCCGTGCTGGCGATCACCGGCAGCAAGGACCTGAACATCCTCGGCGCCTGCTCCGGCGGCATTACCTGCACCGCGCTGGTCGGCCACTATGCCGCGCTGGGCGAGAAGAAAGTGAATGCCCTGACCCTGTTGGTCAGCGTGCTGGACACCACCCTGGACACCCAGGTGGCGCTGTTCGTCGACGAACAGACCCTCGAGTCCGCCAAGCGCCATTCCTACCAGGCAGGCGTGCTTGAAGGCAGCGACATGGCCAAGGTGTTCGCCTGGATGCGCCCCAACGACCTGATCTGGAACTACTGGGTGAACAACTACCTGCTCGGCAACGCGCCGCCGGTGTTCGACATCCTGTTCTGGAACAACGACACCACGCGCTTGCCCGCAGCCTTCCATGGCGACCTGATCGAGATGTTCAAGAACAACCCGTTGACCCGCGCCGATGCGCTGGAGGTGTGCGGCACCGCCATCGACCTGAAGAAAGTCCAGTGCGACATTTTCAGTGTCGCCGGCACCGCCGATCACATCACTCCCTGGCAATCGTGCTACCGCTCGGCGCACCTGTTCGGCGGCAAGATCGAGTTCGTCTTGTCCAACAGCGGCCATATCCAGAGCATCCTCAACCCGCCCGGCAACCCCAAGTCCCGCTACATGACCGGGGCGGACCGGCCGGGCGACCCAGTGGCCTGGCAGGAGAACGCCGACAAGCATGCCGACTCCTGGTGGCTGCACTGGCAGAGCTGGCTGGGCGAGCGCGCCTATGCGGCTGGCGAGGCTGCACCTGGAACCTACGTCCACGAACGCTAGTTGCAACGCCGTGGCGTACTCGTGCGCCACGGTGCTTTTTTCACTAAAGAGCCACGCGCATGTCGCAACCCTATGTTTTCCGCACCGTCGAGCTGGACGACCAATCCATCCGTACCGCCGTACGCCCGGGCAAACCACACCTCACGCCGCTGCTGATCTTCAACGGTATCGGCGCCAACCTGGAGCTGGTCTTCCCGTTCATCGAAGCGCTGGACCCGGACCTGGAAGTCATTGCGTTCGATGTGCCTGGTGTGGGGGGCTCGTCCACCCCACGCCACCCTTATCGCTTCCCCGGGTTGGCCAAGCTCACCGCGCGCATGCTCGATTACCTGGATTACGGCCAGGTCAACGTGATCGGCGTGTCCTGGGGTGGCGCCCTGGCTCAGCAGTTCGCCCATGACTACCCAGAGCGCTGCAAGAAGCTGGTGCTGGCAGCGACTGCCGCCGGCGCGGTGATGGTGCCGGGCAAGCCTAAGGTGCTGTGGATGATGGCCAGCCCCCGGCGCTACGTGCAGCCGTCACACGTCATCCGCATTGCCCCGCTGATCTATGGCGGAGGCTTTCGCCGCGACCCGGATCTGGCCATGCATCACGCATCCAAGGTGCGGTCGGGCGGTAAGCTGGGCTATTACTGGCAACTGTTTGCCGGGCTGGGCTGGACCAGCATCCACTGGCTGCACAAGATCCAGCAGCCAACCTTGGTGTTGGCCGGCGACGATGACCCGCTCATCCCCTTGATCAACATGCGCCTGCTGGCCTGGCGAATTCCCAATGCCCAGCTACACATTATCGACGACGGTCACTTGTTCCTGATCACCCGGGCCGAGGCCGTTGCCCCGATCATCATGAAGTTCCTCCAGCAAGAGCGTCAGCGCGCGGTCATGCACCCGCGCCCGGCCTCTGGCGGCTAGGGTGCTGCCTGTTGCTGTGCTGACCAGACCATGGCCTGACGAGGGAGTGTTGCCATGAAAGACAAACCAGGCAAAGGAACGACAACGGTCCCCGCCACCCGCATGAACGCGCAGAACGCCATGCTTGGCCTGCGCGGACGCGACTTGATTTCCACGTTGCGCAACGTGGGCCGCCAGGGCCTGCGCAACCCACTGCACACAGCCCGCCACCTGCTGGCCCTCAGTGGCGAGCTGGGGCGCGTGATGCTGGGTGATACCCCCTACCAGCCCAACCCGCGTGACAGCCGCTTCGCCGACCCCACCTGGAGCCAGAACCCGTTCTACCGCCGCGGCCTGCAGGCCTACCTGGCCTGGCAGAAGCAGACCCGCCTGTGGATCGAGGAAAGCCACCTGGATGACGATGACCGTGCCCGTGCGCATTTCCTGTTCAACCTGATCAACGACGCCCTGGCGCCGAGCAACTCACTGCTCAACCCCCTGGCAGTCAAGGAGCTGTTCAACACAGGCGGGCAAAGCCTGGTGCGCGGTGCGGCCCAACTGCTCGACGACCTGCGCCATAACGACGGCCTGCCGCGCCAGGTGGACGAGCGCGCCTTCGAAGTCGGCGGCAACCTGGCGACGACGCCGGGCGCCGTGGTGTTTCGCAATGAACTGCTGGAGCTGATCCAGTACAGCCCCATGAGCGAGAAACAGCACGCCCGGCCCGTGCTGGTGGTGCCACCCCAGATCAACAAGTACTACATCTTCGACCTGCAACCGGCCAACAGCTTCGTCCAGTACATGCTCAAGCATGGCTTGCAGGTGTTCATGGTCAGTTGGCGCAACCCCGACCCACGCCACCGCGAATGGGGCTTGTCCAGCTATGTCCAGGCCCTGGAAGAGGCTCTCAACGCCTGCCGCAGCATCAGTGGCAGCCGCGACCCCCACCTGATGGGGGCCTGCGCTGGTGGCCTGACCATGGCCGCGCTGCAGGGCCACCTGCAGGCCAAGCACCAACTGCGCCGAGTGCGCAGCGCCACGTACCTGGTCAGCCTGCTCGACAGCACGTTCGACAGCCCCGCCAGCCTGTTCGCTGATGAGCAGACCATCGAATCGGCCAAACGCCGGTCCTACCAGCGCGGGGTACTGGACGGCGGCGAAGTCGCGCGCATCTTCGCCTGGATGCGGCCCAACGACCTGATCTGGAACTACTGGGTCAACAACTACCTGCTGGGCAAGACGCCACCTGCCTTCGACATCCTCTACTGGAACGCCGACAGCACGCGCCTGCCCGCCGCCCTGCACGGTGACCTGCTGGATTTCTTCAAGCTCAACCCGCTGACCCACCCCACTGGGCTGAACGTGTGTGGCACACCTGTCGACCTCACCCAGGTCGACCTCGACAGTTTCACCGTGGCCGGCAGCAACGACCACATCACCCCGTGGGATGCTGTGTACCGTTCCGCCCTGCTGCTGGGCGGGAACCGGCGCTTCGTGCTGTCCAACAGCGGGCATATCCAGAGCATCATCAACCCGCCTGGCAACCCCAAGGCGTACTACCTGGACAACCCCAGGCTGCCCAGCGACCCACGCGCCTGGTTCCATGATGCGCAACGCAGCGACGGCAGTTGGTGGCCGTTGTGGCTGGCGTGGATCACACCACGCTCCGGCCCGCTGAAGGCACCGCGGCGGGAACTGGGCAACGCAACGTATCCACCCCTGGGCCCCGCGCCAGGCACCTATGTCCTGACCCGATGAGCGCAGTGACTGGATGAAGACACGCGACCGAATCCTCGAATGCGCCCTGCAGCTGTTCAACCAGCAAGGCGAGCCCAATGTTTCCACCCTTGAGATTGCCAATGAGATGGGCATCAGCCCCGGCAACCTGTACTACCACTTCCACGGCAAGGAGCCACTGGTGCTCGGCCTGTTCGAGCGCTTCGAGGAGGGGCTGATGCCCTTGCTCGACCCGCCGCTGGACGTGCGCCTGGACGCCGAGGACTATTGGCTGTTCCTGCACCTGATCGTCGAACGCATGGCCCAGTACCGTTTTCTGTTCCAGGACCTGTCGAACCTCACCGGGCGCCTGCCGAAACTGGCGCGTGGCATGCGCAGCCTGATCAATGCGCTCAAGCGCACACTGGCGGCGTTGCTGGCCAGCCTCAAGGGCCAGGGGCAGGTGGTCAGTGAAACGCAGGCATTGGGGCAACTGGTGGAACAGATCACCCTGACGCTGATGTTCTCGCTGGATTACCAGCGGGTCCTGGGGCGCGAGGGGGATGTGGGGGTCGTGGTTTATCAGGTGATGATGCTGGTGACGCCGCATCTGCAGGCGCAGGCACGGGGGGCGGCCGAGCAATTGGCGCAGCGGTATCTGGAGGGGTGAGCCTACCGGCTTGGCAATGCCTTCTTCGCCGATGGGCCCGCCTCCACCTGGCCAGCGCTGCCTTCAAGGCAGCGTGTAGGTGTGGGCGCGGGCTCATCGGCGAAGGGCCGACGCGGTATCAGGCCTGAGAGGCCGAATTCCCCGGTGCCGACGGCGCGCTGCTGGCGGGCGCTGCGCTTGGCGCCGCAGTAGCGGCCGGTGCGTTGCTGGCTGCCGGTGCCGCTTTGGCGGCAGCGGGTTTGGCTGGAGCCTTTTTCACCGCAGGTTTTTTCGCCGCGGTGGGTTTGGCCGCTGCAGGCTTGGCCGCCGGTTTCGCTGCAGGTTTCGCCGCAGCAGTCTTGGCAGCAGGTTTGCTCGCAGCAGCTTTGGCTGCCGGCTTGGCCGCCGCCGTTTTCGCAGCAGGTTTCGCCGCCTTGGCCAGCGGTTTGGCCGCTGTCTTGCTGGCGGCAGGCTTGGCCGCGGCGCGCGACGAGATCGGCGTGACCGAAGCACCGGTAAGCTTCTCGATCTGCTTGGTCAGGGTGTCGACCTGCTGGTGCAGCGCCTTGATTTCGTTGCGGCTTGGTACGCCCAGGCGCGAGATGGCGCTGTTCAGGCGCTTGTCGAAGGCCTCTTCGAGCTCGCTCCACTTGCCCAGCGCACGGTCCTTCACGCCGGACACACGTGAAGTGGTCGAAGACTTGGCGTTTTCCGCCACATCCTCAGCCGTCTTCTTCGCTTGCTTCTCGGCCTTCTCGCCATCTTTGACCAGCGAGTCGAACAGCTTCGGGCCGTCCTGGTCGATCTTTGAGTAGATACCCAGCCCTGCCAGCCAGATCTTGCGGGAGTACTTCTCTATCCCGCCGACCCAGGAGCTGCCTTCTTTATCGGAATTCTTCTTGCCAGCCATCCTGCTCTCCTTATGGTTTGTGCGCGACACGCTCGAGCAGCTCATGCAGCTGTTCAAGCTTGATGGACAACGCCTCAACGTCATGTTTAGACGGAATGCCGAGGCGATTCAAGGCGCGACCAACCCGTGCGTCGAAAGCCTTTTCGATCTTGTCCAGTTGAACTTCGACCTTGCCACGTACGCGGCTTACCTCATGGGAGGCTTCGTCAAGCTGGTGGTTGGCGGCGTCGAGCTCTTTGTCGATGCGCTTGCGGCCACGTTTTTCAACGCCTTCGCCGGCCTTGACCAGCTCATTGAGGTAGTCGGAACCCTCTTGCCCGACACGGGCGTAAGCGCCAATGCCCGCCAGCCAGATCTTGCGTGCGTAGCCGCGCACTTCGCCCAGCGTGCCCAGGGCGTCTTCCTTTTTCTTCACAGTCACTTTGGCCATGTTCTGTGCCTCATATTCGTCAGTGGAGGAGGATGCGCCCATGGAAGCTGGGCTGATGCCTAAGGTAGGGAACAAAATTAGAAACCACACCCTAAGAACGCGCTTCATGAACTATTTACCCCACCAGCCTCCCTCACAACTTCTATCGTTCGCGCTCACTTGCTAACCGGAGCTCGACGCACATGGCGGTTTCCTCCTCGACCACCACCTATCGACAGCTGGTGGCCACCCGCTTCGCCACACGCCCCACGCTACGGCAACTGCTGGCTAAAGAAGGCTTCAGCGTGCTCGCCGACCGCTACCCCTGGATCGTTCGCAACTACCCGAACCTTCAAGGTCTCGACCGTTTCACCGTACTCCACGCAGAACCGTCCAAGCCGCCGCAACAGCCACTGGTGCAGTTGCTGCTGGAGCACTACCTGAGCGGCCAACCCAAGGCGCTGAGCGCAGAGGATCAGCTCAGCCTCGCCCCACCGAAGCCCTTTTACCCCCAGGAGCAAGGCGCCGATCCCAGCAGGCAACCCAGCATCGCGCTGGATATGGCAATACTCAACGACGGCTTCGACACGCTGCTGCCCGCCCTCGGCGATGCTTTCCAGCAAGCGCAGATCAGCTTCTGGGCGGGCTGCGATGGTAATGCCGAAGTGTCTAACTTGCGCTGGCTGGCACATACGCTGAAAGCGTCGCTGCTGAACGGGGTGGAACGCCAAGGCCTGAATGAAACCGCCAAAGAGAGGCTCTATCGCCTGTTGGAAGGGGTCGACGCCCCAGCCGTCAGCGGCCTGCAGATAGCACTGAGCACATCGGGCAACATCCAATCGTTCATCCTGGCCGACCTTTTGCTCATCGAGCCGGGTCAGGTGCTGTGGTGCAGCCCTTGCGGCACAGTCCGCAGCTACGGCGACACCGCCACCTTCGCGAGCGCCCTGCGCGACGAGCTGGCGCACGGGTATCACTTCGACGCCTTCAGCTGGGCACAGCGCCCAGTGGTCGGCGACCCCTTCGAATACCAGGCCACCGCCATGCTCAATGGTGTGCTTGAGCGCCTCGGCCGCCTGAATATCGCGTCACTCAGCACCGTCGAGGCGCTGGAACACACGCTCAATGCCATGACAGACCCCAGCGTCGGCATTTCTGGCCAGCCGCTGGTGAATGATGGTCAACCAGGCACCGCCCTACCGGCCTGGCTGGTGTCGGCAACTGCCGGTGACCGCCTGCGTTACAGCGCTGCGTTACTGCGGCTTTGCGCACGCCAGGCGCAGGCGGCGAGCAAAGGCTCGCTGGACGATATCGAGTCGTTGGACGCTTATGCCAGGCGGCGCCTGCGCGAGCAAATGCAGGCCGCCCACCCAGGCCAGGCACCGCTCGACCCTGATGTGCTGATGATAGAGATCTCCGTCGTGGTGCCGCTGTCTTCGACAGGGCCCGCCGAGTTGTCCTACCTCAAGAGCATGTCCCTTACCGAAATGGCGGTAGCACGCCTGCACACCGAGATGAACGAAGTGGCCTCCGGCCTGACCTACCAGGGGCGCAAGCCGGACCCGGCCTGGATGACACTCGACTACATCCAGGCATTGATCGCAGACGTGGACATCGGTGGCCAGTACCCCCTGTACGTGGCCGCCCAGTTGCGGGCATTCGAGCATGAGCCCGAACAAGTCCAGCGCTTTGCCAGTGAATGGCGTGGGAATCTGGCGTTCTCGGCCCTCAAGGCGAAGATTGACGGCAAGATTGGCGAGGTTGCCTGCCAGGCGGTGGTCGAATTCTGCCTGGGTAACGTGCGGTCATCGCAGCCGTTGACCTTCTCGGCGCTGACGCTCAAACCGCTCGCAGGCTGCGAAGGCGACACGGTGCACGGCATGTTCCTGCTACATGTCCGGGCCAGCGCCAGCTATCTGCTCTACCGCCCATTTTTTGCCGACCAACCCTTGATCGAGCAAGCCAGCCTGGATGCCCTGATGGCGCAGATCCAGACCAATCAGCAACTGCAGCAAGACGTGCTTGACTGGATAGACGATGAAAACCGGCCCATTTACCAGAACGGCGGCTTCCTCCGCCCTCACCTGCACCCGCGCATGTCGAAGCTGGCGCGTTGGCTGGGCGGTGACACCGCGTGGACAGACGCTGCGCTGGAGGCCCTGCGTGCCCCGGTGACCCTTGCCGATGAACCCTGGCAGGGCGACCTGGACATTGCGCTGCATGAAGCCAGAGTCAAGGCGCTGTTACTGCTTGCCTCGCGCCAGACAGTCTCGAACTCACAACAGCGCTGGGCGCTAGCCAGGCAGCTCGGCTGGATGCTGTTCAACGCCACCACGCCGCTGCTGCGGGGCCCGGTTGCGGTCGTGGCCTGGGTGGTGGCTGCGGTGACACAGATGAGCGACGATCTGTCCGCACTCACTGAAGGCACACCCCAAGAGCAGGCCCTGGCAGTCACTGACTTGCTGGCCAGTGTCGCCATGCTGCTGATTCATGAGGTGGGCGGCGTCACGCCTGAGCAACCTCAGGCCCGGCTGCAAGGCCCGCTACCACGGTTGGAGGGCCTGGAAACCCGGCCGGCACCTACCACCGTCTTGCTCAAGGCACCCAACGAAGGTGAATGGCGATCGCCGATACCGACCCAAACCCACGTCACCCTGCTGAACTGGAGCGACAACCAACGCCTGAGCAACCTGCCAGCGCCTGCACGGCAAGCGCTGGGCCAGCTGCAGGCCACCATTTCACTGGAGGGGCGTACGGCGCAACGCCAGGGCCGGCTACGCGGGTTGTATGCCATCGATGGCCGCTACTACGTAAAATTGCACGGCGCAGCCTATGAGGTGCAGGAAAGCGAAACAGGCTTGCGCGTCATCGGCCCGCCGCAAAGCGCGGATGAATGGCAAACCCGCTGGGGTGGCAACCCGGACGGCTACCATATCGTTGGCCGGCAACGCAGTTACGGCCCATGGCTGACACGCTGGAACGACACCTGGGTCCTGGACCTCACCCTGGCAGGGGGCATGCCGAGGAGCAGGCAGCAGATCATCGCGCTGAACCAGCAGCAGTTCGACAGTTTGAACCAAGCCGTGTTGGCCAATCAAACCGCACTGAAAAAGCTTAAACCGCTGCTGGAAGCGAACCAGCAGTTGATGGCCGAGTACGATGCCAAGGCGAATGCCTTCGGGCAGGCCTTGGCCAGAGTGGGCGGCCCGGCAGCCATGGACGAGGCGCTCAGCCAACAGAGCCGGGATCTGACTGACCAGCGCATCGTGCTTCTGCCGCAGATTCGGACAATATCGCTCTGCCTGGAAAAACAGTCATCGCTGCTGCAGCGCAATGCCTCTCTCCTGCGTCAGTTGATGGAGCCTAAGTTCGCCAGATTAGACCCGCTAGGGTCCGCCCGACGCAGCCTGGGGGTGCTGTCCGAAACGCTGATCGAAAACGACATCCTCCTGCTTCGCCGGCTGTTGGAGCAATCGGATCACGAGAGCGTTCAGCAAAAGTCCGTCGGCCTGAAGAAACGGCCTGCTACCGATGAGCAGGTCCAACAACACGTTACGCTCCGCCAGGCGATACGGGACACGCTGGACAACATCAGCCGCCTTCTCACGGTGAGTGAACGGCTGGACACGCTCTTGCCTCAGATGCTCGACGACCCGCTGATCGTGTTTCAGAACAAGGACAAGAAAGCCAAGATCGAGGACGCCATAGGCCTGCGCCCCTACTCTACGCTGATCATTCGCGCGCAGAAGCTCAGTGACATGGCGTACCTGCTGCTGGACAAGACGCGCCTGACCGAGCAGGCGGCCGTCGATCTGTTGCCGCTGCAGCAAACGCTGGACAGCCGAGAGTTCGCACAAACCATCTGGACACAGGACGGCATAGCGACGGCCAACCTGTCCCAGGAAGAGCAGGCAGGATTGCTCGGCGACGCGTTGCGCGAATATCAAACCACCCTTGGCAAGGCTCAGTACCTGCAGGCCTTCGATCACCCGGCCCTCGACCAGAGCATGCTCAAAGCGTACATCGAAGAATTGTCTGTACTGGTGCGCATCACCGAAACGCAGCTTGCCAATGCCCTGGTCAACGTGGACAGCGGCGCAAGCCCCGCCCCAGCACCTGTGATGCACCGCGTGCATCCTCGCAGAAGTACGGTCATCAAGACCGCCCAAGGCCGCCGGCTACTGGTTGATCGATCACAGGACAGCAACCGCGCGGTTCAGCATGACCCCGTCACCCAGCAACCGGTCAGCAATTTCGAACAGCGGGACGGCGAGTGGTTCGAGCTGGCCCCGCCGGAACTGCCGGTAACGCTCGACACAGCCGAACTGCGCCAACGCGCGACCAGCCTGCTCGCCAACCGTGACGTGCGCATAGCAAAAGCCGCACGTCACCTCAACGAACCGAATGCCCTGTCAGATTTGATGGACTGGCACATCGAAGACCTTCTCGAAATCACCCATAAACTGCAGGCCATCGAGAACACGCCCCGGTCGCTGGCCTTGACCCAAGAACTGCGTGCCGCAGCCGCACACGTGCGGGCGGAGAAAAACCGCCTGCTTACGCAGTCTTACCTCACCACGCAACACCCCGATGGCACTGCATTGCGTTACCTGCATGAACAACAACGCCTGCAGATCACCCCAACCGTGGTACGAAAACCCACGCGCCGACCTGATGATTACCTGGATGTGTATGAGGTGCGCGACACGCACGCCCCCACAGCGGTGCTCTGGGAAGCGCATTTTCATTACCGCAGCACGCAGGCCAGCGCCCGCCGCTTCGTCAAGGGACACTTGAAGTTCTGGGAGCCCAGGAGCCTGGAGCGAGAAGAGAAGCTGAAGAACGCCACGAATGCCGAACGGATCAAGATCTACCGCGGCGATCTGAAGCTCGAAGAGGTGGCAGATATCATACCGTTCCCCCCCGATTGATCCTGCAATGGGCCGACATGCGTCGGCCCGTTCCACTCAGGCCAACGCTTTGTCCAATGCCCGTTCGATCTCGCCCTTGATGGTGCCGCTCATCATCGACAGCATCATGCCCAGTTTGAGCTCGACCCGGATGCTGTCATCACCGATGTGCACGCTGCCATTGGCACCACTGCGCGCTACATCGACGCGATCACCGTTCCAGGTAGCCTTGAGGTCATATTCACGGCTCAGTTTGTCCACCAGCGCCTCTGCTTTGGCACGGGCGGCGTCGCGGCCGAGGGAGTGTTTACGTTCGACGCTGATCTGGGTCATGCGGAGGATCCTGGGTATGAAGACATAATTGGCATTATGCCCGCCCCTGCCGCATGGCACACCCCGCCAAGACAAATCCGCCCGTTCGCCCTAGAATGGCGGTAATTTTTTTCGGTGAAGCGATATGAACGACCAGCGCAAAGGCGAACACGCCGAACCCACCACTCATTTCGGCTATCAGGATGTTCCCGAGAGCCAGAAGGCGAAAAAAGTCGCCGAGGTGTTCCACTCGGTGGCCGCCAAGTACGACCTGATGAACGACGTGCTCTCCGGCGGCATGCACCGCCTGTGGAAGCGCTTCACCATCGAGCTGTCGGGCGTGCGCAGCGGCAACCGGGTACTGGACATCGCCGGTGGTACCGGCGACCTGGCCGCCAAGTTCTCGCGCCTCGTCGGCCCCACCGGGCAGGTGGTGCTCGCAGACATCAACGAATCGATGCTCAAGGTCGGCCGCGACCGCCTGCTCGACCGTGGCGTGGCCGGCAACATCGAGTTCGTCCAGGCCGACGCGGAAAAACTGCCGTTCCCGGATAACCACTTCGACTGCGTCACCATCGCCTTCGGCCTGCGCAACGTCACCCACAAGGACGAAGCCATCCGCTCGATGCTGCGTGTGCTCAAACCGGGCGGGCGCCTGCTGGTGCTGGAGTTCTCCAAGCCGACCAACAAGCTGATGTCCAAGGCCTACGACGCCTACTCGTTCGCGTTCATGCCCCTGGCCGGCAAGCTGATCACCAATGACTCGGAAAGCTACCGTTACCTGGCCGAGTCGATCCGCATGCACCCCGACCAGGAAACCCTCAAGGCCATGATGATCGATGCCGGTTTCGATCGCGTCACCTACCACAACATGACCAGCGGTATCGTCGCCGTGCACCGGGGAATCAAGCCCTGATGTTGCTGGCAGGGCTGCTCGCCAGCGTCGAACATGGCCTGAACCGCGTCCTGCGCATGGACAGCACGGCCCTGCCGCGGCTGGCCGCGCTGGAGGGCAAGGTCATCGAAATCGACTGCCGCCAGCCGGCCCTGCAGGTATTCATCCTGCCCGATGAAGAGGGCTTGATGCTCGCTGGGCAATGGCAGGGCGAGGTCGACTGCAGCCTGCGCGCCCCGGCCGGCAGCCTGCTGCAACTGGCCGTGGCCAAGGACAAGAGCGCCGTACTGCACAGCCCGCAGGTCGAACTGCATGGCGACAGTGCCGCGCTGCTCGACCTGTTCGGTGTGCTGCAGGACCTGGAGCTGGACTGGGAGCACGAGCTGCAACGCTGGCTAGGCCCCGTCGCCACTTCGCTGCTGGCCGGCCATGTGCGCTTGCGCGCACGCTGGACCCGCCAGGGCCTGGCACGATTCAGCCAGAATCTGTCCGAGTACCTGGCCGAAGAGTCGCGCACACTGGTTGGCAAGCGCGAAGCCGAAGCTGCTTTCAGTGAGCTCGATACCCTGAAGGTCGATATAGAACGCCTCGAGGCGCGCCTGCAGCGCCTCTCCCGATCCCTTGATACCAGCGATAACGCATGAAGCTGCTCGCCGTCCGCCGTCTTTTCCGCATCCAGCGCGTGGTGATCCGCTACCGTCTCGATGACCTGTTGTTCGACCTGCCCCTGCCCTGGTGGCTGCGCAGCCTGCGCCTGCTGATGCCGTGGCGCTGGCTGCCGCGCAAACCGTCGGCACTGAGCCGCGGCGCGCGCCTGCGCCTGGCGCTGCAGGACCTGGGGCCGATCTTCATCAAGTTCGGCCAGTTGCTGTCTACCCGGCGCGACCTGCTGCCCACCGACGTCGCCGACGAGCTGATGCTCTTGCAGGACCGCGTACCGCCGTTCGACCCGCAAAAGGCCGTGGCGCTGATCGAGGCACAGCTCGGGGCCAAGGTCAGCGAGGTGTTCAGCCGCTTCGACGTCGAGCCGCTGGCATCGGCATCGGTCGCCCAGGTGCATGCCGCGCGCCTGAAAAGCGGCGAGGAAGTGGTGGTCAAGGTCGTGCGCCCGGGCCTCAAGCCCGTGATTGCCCAGGACCTGGCCTGGTTGTTCCTGATCGCCAAAGGCGCCGAACGGGCCTCGGCCGACGCCCGCCGCCTGCACCCGGTGGAAATCGTCGGCGACTACGAGAAAACCATCTACGACGAACTCGACCTGCTGCGCGAAGCAGCCAATGCCAGCCAGCTGCGGCGCAACTTCGAAGGTTCGCAGCTGATGTACGTGCCCCAGGTCTACTGGGACCTGTGCCGCCCCAAGGTACTGGTAATGGAGCGCATCTACGGGGTGCCGGTCACCGACATGGCGACCCTGGCCGACCAGCGCACCGACATGAAGCTGCTGGCCGAACGGGGCGTGGAGGTGTTCTTCACCCAGGTGTTCCGTGACAGCTTCTTCCACGCCGACATGCACCCGGGCAACATCTTCGTCAGCACGGTCAAACCGTGGAGCCCGCAGTACATCGCCATCGACTGCGGTATCGTCGGCAGCCTCACGGCCGAGGATCAGGACTACCTGGCGCGCAACCTGATCGCCTTCTTCAAGCGCGATTACCGCCGCGTCGCCGAACTGCACATCGATTCGGGCTGGGTGCCGGCGAACACCAAGGTCAACGAGTTCGAAGCGGCCATCCGTACCGTGTGCGAGCCAATCTTCGAAAAACCGCTCAAGGACATTTCCTTCGGCCAGGTGCTGATGCGCCTGTTCCAGACCGCCCGGCGCTTCAACATGGAAGTCCAGCCGCAGTTGGTCCTGCTGCAGAAGACCCTGCTCAACATCGAAGGCCTGGGGCGTCAGCTGTACCCCGACCTTGACCTGTGGAGCACCGCCAAACCCTTCCTGGAGCGCTGGATGCGCGACCGCATGAGCCCCAAAGCCATGCTGGGCAACCTGCACAGCCAGGTCGAGCAATTACCGCATCTGGCCAACATGACCCGCGACCTGCTCGAACGCCTGTCGCAGCCACACCTGCACGACCCGCAGCTGCCCGAGCGACGGCGTCAGGGCGACCGCTGGGCGCTGCGCCTGCTGGGTGCTGGCCTGCTAGGGGGCGGTGCCGTGCTGGCTGCGGGTGCCGCCGAGGCCGCCAGCCTGGCCGCCCCGGCGGCTTGGCCGGCCTGGCTGATGTTTGCCGCAGGCCTTTACCTGATCGTGCGCCAATAGCCAGCCGCGCTGCTGGCTGGCACACTAGCGCAAAGGGCCCGGTACAGGAGCGGGCCCGGCTTTGGAGTCGACGATGAAAGACTGGCTGGACGAGATCAAGTGGAACAGCGATGGCCTGGTACCGGCGATCGCCCAGGACCACAAGACCGGACGCGTGCTGATGATGGCCTGGATGAACCGCGAAGCGCTGGCACTGACTGCCGCCGAGCAACGCGCCATCTATTGGTCGCGCTCCCGTGGCAAGCTGTGGCGCAAGGGTGAAGAATCGGGCCATGTGCAGAAATTGCACGAAATGCGCCTGGACTGCGATGCCGACGTGATCATCCTGATGGTCGAGCAACTGGGCCATATCGCCTGCCATACCGGCCGTGAAAGCTGTTTCTATCGCGTCTTCGAAGACGGCCAGTGGAAAACCGTCGACCCGGTCCTGAAAGAACCGGATGCCATCTACAGCGCAGGACACTGACATGAGCGACACCCTCACTCGCCTGGCCGAAGTGCTCGAGGAGCGCAAACACGCGGCCCCCGACAGTTCCTATGTGGCCAGCCTGTACCACAAGGGCCTGAACAAGATCCTCGAGAAGCTCGGCGAAGAGTCCGTCGAGACCATCATTGCTGCAAAAGATGCCGCGATCAGCAAGGATTGCAGTGATGTCATCTATGAAACCGCAGACCTGTGGTTTCATAGCATGGTCATGCTCAGCGCGCTGGGCCAGCATCCACAAGCCGTGCTCGATGAACTGGAGCGCCGTTTCGGCCTGTCCGGGCACGATGAAAAGGCCGCCCGTCAGCCCTCGGCCTGACTGAATCGCATTCTAGGAGAACACCATGGGTATTTTTGACTGGAAACACTGGATTGTCCTGCTGGTCGTCGTGGTCCTGGTGTTCGGCACCAAGAAGCTGAAGAACTTCGGCAGCGACCTGGGCGAGTCGATCAAAGGCTTTCGCAAAGCCATGAACGAAGAAGAGACCAAGCCGGCCGAGCAGGCCCCGCCGCCCGCCCAGCCAGTGCCACCGGTACAGACCACCACACAGCAGAACCAGGGTGCGGGGCACACCATCGAGGGCCAGGCACAGCCGGTCCAAGAGCCGCAGCGGAAAGACTGAGCCATGTTCGGCATCAGTTTCAGTGAGCTGCTGCTCGTCGGCCTGGTCGCCCTGCTGGTACTGGGCCCTGAGCGCTTGCCGGGTGCTGCGCGAACGGCGGGGCTGTGGATCGGCCGCCTGAAACGCAGCTTCAACGCGATCAAGATGGAAGTCGAGCGCGAAATCGGCGCCGACGACATCCGCCGCCAGTTGCACAACGAGCACATCCTGCAGATGGAGCAGGAAGCCAAGCGCATTCTCAATCCGCAGACGCCACCTGCCCAGGCCCCGGCCGCTACGGCCGCCGAGCACACTGCCACGCCGCCCGACGCTGCGCCTGCGCCTGCAGCGCCGGCAAGCACGCCTGAACAGCCCGAACAGCCTCAACCGCCGCGAGCCCCATGAGCGAAAATCCGCAAGACGACCAGCCCATGCCGCTGGTCTCGCACCTGACCGAACTGCGCACGCGTCTGTTGCGCTGCGTTGCCGCCATCTTCCTGATCTTTGCCGGCCTGTTCTCTTTCGCCCAACAGATCTACACCCTGGTCTCCGCGCCACTGCGTGCGCACCTGCCGGCCAATGCGACGATGATTGCCACCGATGTGGCCTCGCCGTTCCTGACGCCGTTCAAGCTGACCATGATCGTCTCGCTGTTCCTGGCCATCCCGTTCATCCTGCAACAGATCTGGGGCTTTATCGCACCTGGGCTGTATCGTCATGAAAAGCGCATCGCCATCCCGCTACTGGTCTCGAGCATCTTCCTGTTCTACGCCGGCATGGCGTTCGCCTACTTCCTGGTATTTCCGCTGATCTTCGGCTTTTTCGCCAGCGCCACGCCGGAAGGCGTGTCGATGATGACTGACATCTCCAGTTATCTGGATTTCGTCATGACCCTGTTCTTCGCCTTCGGCGTCGCCTTCGAGATCCCCGTGGCGGTGGTGCTGCTGGTATGGATCGGCGTGGTCGATGTGCAATACCTGAAGAAGGTCCGCCCTTACGTGATCATCGGCTGCTTCGTGGTAGGGATGATCCTGACCCCGCCGGACATCTTCTCCCAGACCCTGCTCGCCGTGCCCATGTGGCTGTTGTTCGAGATCGGCGTGCTGTGTGGCAGCTTGATCCGTAAACGCAGCCATGACCGCGATGAAGCGGCAGACGACCCTAACGACCAGCCGCCAGCGACCCAGCCGTGAACCTGTTGCTCCTCGAAGAGGCCGACTTCGTCGCGCCCGACCGCGTCGTCCTTGCCGACCGGCGCTTTACCCACATGCAGGACATTCACCGTGTAGCGGTGGGTGACACCCTGCGCGTGGGCCGCATCAACGGCCTGATGGGCAGCGCCACGGTGGTGCGCCTGGCACCGCACGAAGCCGAGCTCGAAGTCGGCTTCGACCAGCAGCCCCCTGCCAAGCTGCCACTGACCTTGGTACTGGCTGTACCGCGGCCCAAAATGCTGCGCCGGCTGTTCCAGACCGTGGCCACGCTGGGTGTGCCACGGCTGATCCTGGTCAACAGCTACAAGGTCGAGAAGAGCTTCTGGCAAACGCCCTTCCTCAACCCGGAGACTGTACGCGAGAACCTGGTGCTGGGCCTTGAACAGGCCCGCGACACGGTGCTGCCCGAAGTCATCATGGAGAAACGTTTCAAGCCGTTCGTCGAAGACCGTTTACCCGCCATCGCCGACGGCACCCTGGGCCTGGTTGGCCACCCTGGCCCTTACCCGGCCTGCCCACGCGCCGTAGAAGGGCCGGTAACCCTGGCAATCGGCCCCGAAGGCGGCTGGATCCCCTATGAAGTCGAACTGCTGGGCAAGGCGGGCCTTGCCCCGGTACAACTGGGCGAACGGATTTTGCGGGTAGAAACGGCCGTGACGGCGCTCCTATCGCGAATTTTCTGACGAGCCAAGTAGACTTTCCCCCCATCAAGTTTCCCCAGCGCAAGCCGATGGCCTTGGCAACACAACAATTAAACTGTGCTGCCGAGTTACCGGGGAGTCGAACATGTACCGATGGTTATCCCACTCGCTGGGGAATGTGAGCGTCAATCGCAAACTGGGCCTGGGCTTCGGCCTGGTATTGTTACTGACCCTAGCGATCACCTTGACGGGCTGGCTGGGCTTGAACAGCGTCATCGCCCGAGGCGACAAGCTGGGTAACATCTCGCTTATCCTCCAAGGCACCCAGGAACTGCGCATTGCACGCCAGCACTACCAGCGCGACCGAAACGACGCCGCGATCGGGGAACTGGAAAAAGCCCTCGCAGGCCTGGAACGCCAGATCACCTTCATGCTCGGCCAGATCGAACACCCTGCCGACCGCCAGCGCCTGCAGCAGCAACAGGACGCCGTGCGCAAGTATCAACAGGCCTTCACCGACCTCAAGCAGGCCGCACAACGGCGCGAAGCCAGCCGCAGTGTGCTGGGTGACAGCGCCGACAAGGCCGCCGAGCTGATCAGCCGGGTTCAGCAACGCTTGCTGCAAAGCGGCGATATCGCGCCATACCAAAGCGCGGTAGAGGTCAGCGCACTGGTGCAGCAGGCACGCTTCCAGGTACGCGGCTACACCTACAGCGGCAACGCCGACTACCAGCAGACCGCACTCGCAGCCATCGATCAGGCCATGGCCAACCTTAAGGCACTGCCGGCCAAGCTGCCGGCCGAATACGCCGCCAGCCTGGACGATTCCGCGGACGCTCTCGCCGCTTACCGTGATGCTGTCAACCAGTTCGGCAATGCACAGTCGGCCAGTGAGCAGGCCCTGCAGGTGATGGCTGAGCAAGGCTCAGTGCTGCTGGATACCAGCCAGGCGATGACCCTCTCACAAACCGCCGTGCGTGATGCCGGGACTCGCCAGGCCAAGACCATGCTGGCGATTGCCACTGGCCTGGCCCTGCTGCTTGGGCTACTGGCCGCCTGGACAATCACCCGGCAGATCATCATCCCGCTGCGCCAGACGCTCGCCGCCGCTGAGCGAGTGGCCAATGGTGACCTGAGCCAGGACCTGCCAGCGACCCGCCGCGACGAGCTGGGCCAGTTGCAGGCCAGCATGCAGCGCATGACCCAAGGCCTGCGCGAACTGATCGGCGGCATAGGCGACGGCGTCACGCAGATCGCCAGCGCTGCCGAGGAACTGTCGGCGGTGACCGAGCAGACCAGCGCCGGGGTCAACAATCAGAAGATCGAGACGGACCAGGTAGCGACTGCCATGAACGAAATGGCCGCCACCGTGCATGAAGTGGCGCGCAATGCCGAGCAGGCCTCGGAGGCGGCACTGATGGCCGACCAGCAGGCCCGTGAGGGTGATCGCGTGGTCACCGAGGCAGTCAACCAGATCGAGCGCTTGGCCAGCGAAGTGATCAACTCCAGTGAAGCGATGAATGTACTCAAGGCTGAAAGTGACAAGATTGGCAGCGTGCTCGACGTGATCAAATCGGTGGCCCAGCAGACCAACCTGCTGGCCCTTAACGCCGCTATCGAAGCCGCGCGGGCCGGTGAGGCCGGGCGCGGCTTTGCCGTGGTCGCCGATGAAGTGCGCAGCCTGGCCCAGCGCACCCAGCAGTCCACCGAAGAGATCGAAGAACTGATCGCCGGCTTGCAAAGCGGTACCCAGCGTGTGGCCAGCGTAATGGACGCCAGCCGTCAGCTCACCGATAGCAGCGTCGAGCTGACACGCCGTGCAGGCACTTCACTGGAGACCATCACCCGAACGGTGTCGTCGATCCAGGCGATGAACCAGCAGATCGCCACGGCGGCAGAGCAGCAGAGTGCGACAGCCGAGGAGATCAATCGCAGCGTGATGAATGTGCGGGATATCTCCGACCAGACCTCGGCAGCTAGCGAAGAGACGGCCAGCTCTAGCGTTGAGTTGGCGCGGCTGGGCACGCATTTGCAGGGCCTGGTAGGGCGGTTCCGCCTGTAAACACGAGTAGGGTACTGATTCATACATTCTTGGCTGAATTTTCCTACTCGATTCTCAGGTCAAGTCTTACACCTCCTCCGCCGATGGGCAGGGTGTCATGCCAGCAGAAGGCCGGCGTGGCATCCCTTCTCACCTGGACGGAGACTTGCCATGTTCGGCTACCTCAACCGCAGACTCGGCAACATAAGTGTCGGCGCCAAGCTCGCCCTGGGCTTCGCCGTGGTCCTGCTGCTCACCCTGGCCACCACCGTGAGCGGCTGGCGTGCCCTGGACGGCGCCATCACCCGCTCGGAGCAACTCAGTGAAATTGGCCAGATCAATGACCTGGCCAAAGACCTGCGTGCCGAACGCATCACCTACAGGGTGCTCGCCGACGAAACCAGCAAGGCGCAGATCGCCAGCACCCTTGAGCAACTGGAAGCCAAGCTGACCCTGCTGCAGCAACGCAGCAGCGTCGATGAGTCGCACCAGATGCTGAGCCAGAAGGTGCAGATGCTGCAGCACCTGCGCGAAAACTTCACCACCTTGCAGCGCAGCGTTGAGCACCGGCGTGCCTTGCGCGAGGCCATGCAGGTGCAGGAACAGAAGCTCAATGACGCCATCGACGAGCTGCAGACCCAAGCGCTGCTGAAGATGCCCGCCGACAGTCAGCAAGGTGGTGTGCTGGGCCTGATGGATACCCTCAGCCGACACATCGACGGCGCCAACCAGCAGAGCCTGGTACCCGCCTATACCTTTTCGCCGCTGGAGGATTTCGCCAAGGTGGGCGACGCTGCCCTGACCGCCGCCGACACCAGCCTCGCCCAATTGCTCAAAGGCCTGGCTGCACTGGGCCTGCCGCGCGCGGTGATGGAGCAGCCAGGCCTGGAACTGGCCAGGTATCGCGCCAGCCTTGACCAATACCGGCGTACCGCCCTGCAGGTGGAGCAGCTGCAAAATGAAATGGAGCAGATGGGCAACCAGCTGCGGGCGACCAGCCTTGAGTTGAGCGCCAAAAAGATCGAACAACGTGACAGCGAGGCGCTGGCAGCGCGCTCGCTATTGACCAGTGTGGCCCTTTTGGCGCTGCTGGTGGGCGTGCTGGCTGGTTGGCTGATTACCCAGCAGATCACCCAACCCTTGGGCCAGACCCTGTCTGTGGCGGCGCGCATCGCCCGTGGCGACCTGAGCCAGCTGGAGCCAGTACAGCGCCGTGACGAGATGGGTCAACTGCAAACCAGCATGCGCGAAATGACCCTGAGCCTGCGCGAGCTGATTGGCGGTATCGACCAGGGAGTGGGCCACCTGTCACAGGCCGCCACGCAGCTGGCTGCCAGCAGCGAAAACACCAAGCTGCGCATCAACCAGCAGCGCGAGGAAACTGACCAGGTGGCCACCGCCATGAACCAAATGAGCGCGACGGTTCAGGAGGTAGCGCAGAATGCCGAGAGGGCCTCGTTGGCGGCAACCAACGCCGACCAGCAAGCGCAGGTGGGTGACCAGGTGGTGGCCGATGCCATTGAGCGCATTGAACGACTGGCCGGGCAGATGGACGAGTGCCTGGCCGCCATGCAACACCTGGCCGGTGAAAGCCAGCGCATCGGCAGCATTCTGGATGTCATCAAGTCGGTGTCCGAGCAGACCAACCTGCTGGCGTTGAACGCGGCCATCGAGGCCGCCCGCGCTGGCGAGGCCGGGCGTGGCTTTGCGGTGGTAGCGGACGAGGTACGCGGGCTGGCTCAACGTACTCAGCAATCCACTGAAGAGATCGAACAATTGATTGAAAGCCTGCACAGCGGCACCGATGAGGTCACCAGCCTGCTCGACAATAGCAAACGGCTGACCGAGCAGAGTGTCGAGCTGAGCCGCAAGGCCGGGCAAGCCTTGAGCCAGATCACCGATACGGTGTCGAGCATTCAGGGTATGAACCAGCAGATTGCCACGGCCAGCGAAGAACAGAGCGTAGTCGCCGACCAGATCAACCGCAGCGTGATCAACGTGCGCGACGTGTCAGACCAGACCAGCGCGGCCAGTGAGCAGACCGCGGCGTCGAGCGGGGAGCTGGAGCACCTGGGGCAGCAACTGCGGGGGATGGTGGGGCGGTTCAGCCTCTGAGATTGCCGGGGCCGCTGCGCGGCCCCGTAGCGTTACAGCACCTGGCGCAGAAACGCCTGCGCCCGCGGGTCCTTCGGCGCGGCAAAGAACTCGTTCGGCGGCGAATCTTCCAGTAGCTTGCCGTGATCGAAGAACAGCACGCGGTCCGCCACTTCCCGGGCAAAACCCATTTCATGGGTGACACAAACCATGGTCATGCCTTCCTGGGCGAGGGTCTTCATCACGTCCAGCACCTCGCCGACCATTTCCGGGTCCAGCGCCGAGGTCGGCTCGTCGAACAGCATCACCTTAGGCTCCATCGCCAAGGCGCGGGCAATCGCTACCCGCTGCTGCTGGCCACCGGAAAGCCGCGAGGGGTATTCGTTGGCCTTCTGCGAAATGCCTACCTTCTCCAGCAGCGCCCGCGCCTTGGCCTCACGCTCGGCCTTGCCGCGCTTGCGCACGACCTTCTGCGCCAGGCACAGGTTTTCCAGCACCGTCATGTGCGGGAACAGGTTGAAATGTTGGAACACCATGCCGACTTCACGGCGGTAGGCGTTGATATCGGTCTTCGGGTCTTCAAGGCGCAGGCCGTTGATGGCCACATGGCCTTCGTCGAAGTGCTCAAGGCCATTCAGGCAGCGCAGGAAGGTCGACTTGCCGGAACCCGACGGGCCCAGCACCACCACCACTTCACCCTTGGCCACCTGGGTGGTGACGTTGTCCACCGCACGAACCACCTGGCCCCGGGTATCGAAGACTTTCAACAGGTCACGGACTTCAATCACTTTGCGCAAGCCTCCGCTCGAGCCGGCTGGCCAGGTGCGACAGCGGCAGGTTGATCAGCAGGTACAGGCCTGCCACGCAGAACCAGATCTCGAAGGTCGAGAACGAGGTGGTGATGGCCTCACGGCCGCTCTTGGTCAATTCAGTGATGGCAATCACCGACACCAGCGAGGTGTCCTTGACCAGGCTGATGAACTGCCCTGCCAGGGGCGGCAGCACGCGCTTGAAAGCCTGCGGCAGGATCACGTGGCGCATCGACTGGCTGGCGTTCAGGCCCAGCGAGCGGGCGGCTTCGTTCTGGCCCTTGGCGATCGACTGCACGCCGGCACGTACAATCTCCGCCACGTAGGCACCGGTGAACAGCGCCAGCGCCGCGACCCCGGCGAACTCGCGGGACAGGTTGAGCACGGTGCCGATGAAGAAGTAGAAGATGAAGATTTGCACCAGCAGCGGCGTGCCGCGCACCAGCTCGACATACACGGTCGACAGGTCGCGCAGGGTCGGGTTGTTCGACAGCCGGCACAAGCCTGCGAACAGGCCGATCAGCAGCCCCAAGGCACCGGATACCACCGAAAGCCACAGCGTGGTCCACAGGCCCCAGGCCAGCGGGCCCGCCGCCCAGTGGCGGGTGACGCCGACCTGGTCGCCTTCGGCGACATCGTCACCGCGGCTCAGTTGCAGGCTGTCCTTCGCCACGTCGAGCACTTGCTCATCACCGTTCTCGTCCTTGAGCGTAACGCGGGCGTTATCGCCGGAGACGACAATTTCCTGCACCGTGCCGTAACCGCTGGCACGCTGCACTTCCTCGGCCTTGTAGGCAAAGTACTGTGGTACGCGGTTCCAGCGCCACTCATAGGAAATCATCGAGGTGGCCAGGTACAGGCTGATCGCCAGGCCCACCAGGACCAGCGCGGTCAGCGCATGCCAGGGCCACTGGGCTTTCTTGTGTTTGATCACGTGGGTACTTCCGTAAATGCGAACGCGCAGGGTTTACCTGCGCGTTGGGGTCAAAGCCTGGGGCTTGTGGCCTGGGCCTTATTCCATTTCCTTCAGCCAGTCCTTGTTCTTGAACCACTTGTCGTGGATACGATCGTAGGTCCCGTCATGCTTGATCTGGTGCAGGAAGTTGTTGATGAAGTTGATGCTGTCGTAGTCGCCTTTCTTCAGGCCGAAGGCCAGCGGCTCGTAGGTGAACGGCTCCTCGAGGAACAGCAGCTTGCCAGCACCCGCCTTCTCGACCGCCACCACGTTGTACGGCGCGTCGTAGACGAAGGCATCAGCCTTGCCGTTGACCACGTCCATCACCGCTTCCTGCTCGTTGTCGTAGCCGTGGTACTTGGCTTTGGCGATCAGCTTCTTGGACACCATCTCACCGGTGGTGCCCAGCTTGGAGGTGATGCGGTACTTCTCGTTGTTCAGGTCTTTGTACGACTTGATTTCGCCCGCCAGCTCCTTGCGGATCAGCAGGGTCTGGCCAACCACGATGAAGGGTTCGCTGAAGTTCAGGCGCAGGTTGCGTTCCTGGGTGAGGGTCATGCCGCTGCCGATGATGTCGAACTTGTCGGTCAGCAGGGCGGGAATGATCCCGTCATAGGCGGTGGAGACTGCCTCGAACTTGACGCCCATGGACTTGGCCATGGCTTTAAGGATATCGACTTCGAAGCCGATGATCTCGCCGCGCTTGTTGGTCATCTGGAACGGCATGTAGGTTGGGTCCATGCCCACCCGCAGGGTGCCGCGCTTGACCGCGTCGTCGATGGCGCCGGCCTGGGCCGAGGCCACTGCGACCAGCGCGGTGACGCCTACCAGCAGCCGCGAAAGGTATTTCTTCATCATCACCAAGTCCCCTAGCAAGAAAAGTAGCGAATCTTATTGTTGGCACGGCCGTACTGGCCGGCGTGGCTTATCGGAGAGGGATGCTAACGCATGGCGGCTCTGGGACCTAGAGCCAGGGGGGACTTTGTTGGCCAAAATCCGTAGGTGATCAGGGCGATGGGGTAGCCCCCATTCGCCGGCGAGCCGGCGAATGGGCTGCAAACCCAGGGGTCGATCAGGCGCCGACGAGTGCCGGTTGGCCTTCATTCTCCGGGTGCAGCGGCAACAGCGGCGAATGCGGGTCGTTCTTGATCGACGCGCGCCACACGTCGATCCACGCCGCATTGTGCTCGGCCCAGACCTGCTCATGCAGGCGCGACAGGGCAACTGGGTCGCTGAGCAAGGCCAGGCGCGTGCTGAGGTCCAGCCCTTTTGGGCCAACCTCGATCGCCTTGGCCACACGCTCAGCGCGCAGCGCTTCGATCGGTGCCGCCTGGCCATGGCGGGCAGTGGCCATGGCGCAGGCCAGGGCGTTCTGCCGCGGGTCGACCACTGCCCGCACGAAGCCGTCGTGCAGGGCATGCCAGCGGTTCTCGTGGGTGTACTGGTCCGTCGCCAGCAGCTCCTGAGGCGTCGCGTATTCCTCAGGGATCAGGAACAGTTTCTCGTCCTTGGCTGCCAGGCCCAGGCGCGTGCGGCTGGAAATCACGGACACCGGGATCGACAGCACCAGTGAACCGACGATGGGCGCCAGCCACCACAGGAAGCTTGGGTTCAGCCAGGCCACCAGCGCGGCCCAGGCGAAGCCCAGCAGGGTCTGCGGGCCATGGCGGCGCACCGCTTCGCTCCACGGGGTAGAGTCGTCGTCACGCTGGGGCGAATTCCAGGTCGCCGCCCAGCCGAGGAACGCGGCCAGCACGAAGCGGGTGTGGAAAATCATCCGCACCGGGGCCAGCAACATGGAGAACAGCATCTCCATCAGCATCGACAGGGTGACCTTGATGCGCCCACCGAACTCAACCGCGCCCTTGGCCCAGATCAGGATGATACTGAGCAGCTTGGGCAGGAACAGCAGCACGATGGTGGTGGAGAACAGCGCAACGGCCTTTTCCGGGTGCCACTGCGGCCACAGCGGGTAAAGCTGATACGGCTCGATGAAATACTGCGGTTCCATCAGCGTATTGGTCGCCAGCAGTGCAGTGGACAGTACCAGGAAGAAGAACCACAGCGGCGCCGACAGGTACGACATCACGCCGGTGAGAAACACCGCACGGTGCACCGGGTGCATGCCCTTGACCAGGAACAGGCGGAAGTTCATCAGGTTGCCGTGGCACCAGCGTCGGTCACGCTTGAGTTCATCGAGCAGGTTGGGCGGCAGCTCTTCGTAGCTGCCCGGCAGGTCGTAGGCGATCCACACGCCCCAGCCGGCGCGGCGCATCAGCGCGGCTTCGACGAAGTCGTGGGAAAGGATCGCACCGGCAAACGCGCCCTTGCCCGGCAACGGCGCCAGGGCGCAGTGCTCGATGAACGGCTTCATGCGGATGATCGCGTTATGGCCCCAGTAGTGCGACTCGCCCAACTGCCAGAAGTGCAGGCCGGCGGTGAACAGCGGGCCGTATACACGGGTGGCGAACTGCTGCATGCGTGCATACAGGGTGTCCATGCCCGACGCCTTGGGGGCAGTCTGGATGATGCCGGCGTCCGGGTTGGCCTCCATCAGGCGCACCAGGCTGCTCAAGCACTCGCCGCTCATGACGCTGTCGGCGTCGAGCACGACCATGTACTTGTACTCGCCGCCCCAGCGACGGCAGAAGTCGTCGAGGTTACCGCTCTTGCGCTTGACCCGTCGGCGGCGACGGCGATAGAAGATGCGGCCGAAGCCCTTGGTCTCGCGGCACACGTCCAGCCAGGCCTGTTGCTCGGCCACGGCGATATCGGTGTCATTGGTGTCGCTGAGCACGAAGAAGTCGAAACGGTCGAGGTTGCCGCTTGCAGCGACGGACTCGAAGGTCGCCCGCAGGCCAGCGAACACCCGCGGCACGTCTTCGTTGCAGATCGGCATCACCAGCGCGGTGCGCGCTTCGGGGGCAATCGGCTCACTCCCGGCGCTGCTGCCGGAGATACGATACTTGTCACGCCCGGTGAGCAACTCCAGAAAGCCCATCAGCGCGGTCCAGAAACCCGCCGAAACCCAGCAGAAAAGAATACCGAAGAGGATCAGGATGGACGTTTGCAGGGCATAGGGCCAGACCTGCACCACGGTGTCCCAGAGCGGCTGCCTGACGACTTCGTCGAGGTCGACGAAAGACCAGCCCTGATACGGCAGGATGCCCTTCATGTACCAGCCGGCGACGATGGTCTGGCCGATCATCAAGGCCAGCAGGATGTAGCGGCGGATCGAACCGACCGTGCGCCAGCGCGCCTTGGGTAGCTCGCGCTCCACCGGCTGCGGGGCATTGGTGCGCCCGGTCATGCGCCGCCACATGCGGACCAGCACATTGGTGCGCCATGGCTCGGGCACCACGCGGGTACGCTTGATCGGTGGCGCGATCTTCAGGCACAACCGGCCACTGCCGTCGAGGCCGAGCATCTGGGCCTCTTCCAGCTCGGCGGCGCTGCCCACGGTCAGGCGCGGGCCAACCGAGGCCTGCACGGCCTCGCTGGCGTTGGCGACTGGGTTGGCCGCCAGGCGTTGGTGCAGCTCGCTGAACGACGTGCAGCTGGCGAGTTCAGCGCGCTGCTCGTCGCTCAGTGGGAGGTGGGCCAGGTACTCGCCAAGCGATTCTGGCCTTGCGCTTGAGTTACTCATCGGCAGGCAACTGATAGCTCCAGGTCTCGGTCAGCACTTTCTCGGTGGTGGCCGGGGTCCCGTTGGTGGACGCCGCATCGGCGGCAGGTTGTTCGGCCTTGGCTGGCTCCTGCGCCTTGGCAGTTTTTTCGTGCTTGGCGTGCTTGGCAGCGGGTTTTTCCTGCTTGGCTTCCTGGGCAGGCTTGGCCGCCTCGGCCGGCACGTCACGGACCAGCGCAGCGCGCATTTCGGTAGCCTTGTTGGCTTCCTTGACCTTCAGGCGCAGGGTCAGGCGCCAGCCCTTGGTCTCCGGGTTATAGCGCAGATTGTTCTCGACCACCTCGGCATTGTCGCCGACGCTGATCTGGCTACGCACGGCGGTGTCTTCCGGCAGGGCTGCCAGCGCCGGGCCGGCGAAATCGACCAGGAAGGCCACGCTGCCGTCCGGCTGACGGATCAGGTTGGACTGCTTGACGTCGCCGGTGGACCGCAGGGTCTGCTTGACCCAGCCTAGGTCCGGCGCCTGGAACTGCTGCTCTTCGATGGTCCAGTGCAGGCGGTAGGCGTACTCGAACGGTTTGCCGGGCTCAGGCAGCTTTTCCGGGCTCCAGAAGGCAACGATGTTGTCGTTGGTCTCGTCGGCGGTCGGGATCTCGACGAGGTCGACAGTGCCTTTGCCCCAGTCGCCCTTCGGCTCGATCCAGGCGCTCGGACGCTTCTGGTAGTTGTCGTCAAGGTCTTCGTAATCGCTAAAGGCGCGCTGACGCTGCATCAGGCCGAAACCGCGCGGGTTTTCGACGCTGAAGTTGCTAACGGCCAGGTGTTTCGGGTTGTTCAGCGGGCGCCACAGCCACTCGCCATTACCGGCGTGGATCGACAGGCCTTCGGAGTCATGCAGGGCCGGACGGTAGTTCATGACCTTGGAAGGCTGGTTGGGGCCGAACAGGTACATGCTGGTCAGCGGCGCAATGCCCAGGCGGCTGACGTGATCACGCAGGAACACGCGCGATTGCACATCGACCACGGTATCGTTGCCTGGGCGCAGAATCAGCTTGTAGGCGCCGGTGGAGCGCGGCGAATCGAGCAGGGCATAGATCACCAGGTGCTTGTCGGCCGGCTTGGGTTTTTCGACCCAGAACTCGGTAAAGCGCGGGAACTCTTCGCCCGACGGCAGCGCGGTGTCGATGGCCAGGCCACGGGCCGACAGGCCGTATACGTGCCCCTTGCCGACCACGCGGAAATAGCTGGCGCCCAGCAGGGTCATGATTTCGTCCTGCTTGTCGGCCTTGTTGATCGGGTACAGCACGCGGAAACCGGCGTAGCCCAGGTTCTTGGTGGTGTCCGCATCGTGCGGCACATCACCGAACTCGAAACGGCTCGGGTCGTACTTGATTTCCTCGACCTTGGAAGCGGTGATTTCGTTGATTTTCACCGGCGTGTCGAAATGCATGCCCTGGTGGTAGAAGGACAGCTTGAACGGCGTCTTGTCCTGGGCCCACTCGGCCTTTTCCTGCAGGAAGTGAATCTTCTGGTAATCGGCGAACTTCATGTCGCGGAATACCGCCGGCAGGTTGCTTTTTGGCGCTTCGTACTTCTGGCCGGCCAGATCCTTTGCCTTGGCTGCAACATCGTCAAGATTGAATGCCCACAGCTGGCCAGCGCTCATCAGGCCGACCAGTGCCACACTGGCCATCAGGGCCTTGCGCAGCCGCGTGCCGGGGATTCTTGATGCTTTTTGGGGACTAACAATCACGAGCAACCCTCGCCGAAAACAGATCATGAAACCAACGGCCAGCGACAAATGCCGGGTTGGCGAGCACTGTTCGGACCCCGTAAGGGCGTAATGATTCCCCAAACGGATCCAGACAATGCTCGAGTCAGAGTGAAACGAACCTGCGAACGCAGGCCCACGCAGCGCGCGATTATCCAGCAGGTCGCGTTACAACGCATCAGGCTGGACCAACTATTTATCGTACAAAACCCCTTGTTTTCCTAGAAACAAGGGGTTTTTTTACCTCAGATTTGTAACATAAATGTCACAGGGCCATCATTGACCAGGTGCACCTGCATGTCTGCACCAAAACGCCCGCTCGCCACCTCGGCGTGCTGGGCCTGGGCTTGCTGCAACAAATAGTCAAACAACTCGGCTCCCAGCGCCGGTGGCGCGGCCGTCGAAAAGCTCGGCCGCATGCCGTTGCGCGTATCCGCCGCCAAGGTGAACTGCGACACCAGCAGCAAACCACCGCCCTTGTCCTTGAGCGACAGGTTCATCTTGCCCTGCTCGTCACTGAACACCCGATAGTTGAGGAGTTTGTGCAACAACTTATCGGCATGATCCCGCGTATCTTCAGGCTCGACCGCCACCAGCACCAGTAGCCCCTGATCAATGGCACCGACAATTTCGCCTGCCACTTCAACCCGCGCGCCTCGCACGCGCTGCAGCAGCCCCTTCATGCTTCTTCCAGGGGCAGATCGAGCAGACGCCGCGCCATCTGGTCGGCGGCACGTACCAGGGCATCGGTGATGCCCGGTTCGGACGCGGCATGGCCTGCGTCACGGATAACCTTGAGCTCGCTGTTCGGCCAAGCCTGATGCAATGCCCAGGCGTTGTCCAGCGGGCAGATCACGTCGTAGCGACCATGCACGATCACGGCCGGCAGGTGGGCGATCTTGGGCATGTCACGGATCAGTTGGTCGGGCTCCAGAAACGCATTGTTCATGAAATAGTGGCATTCGATACGGGCGATCGACAACGCTCGCTGCGGCTCGGAGAAACGATCGACCACCAGCGGATTGGGGCGCAGCGTGGCCGTACGGCCCTCCCAGGTCGACCACGCCTTGGCGGCATGCATCTGGGCAATCTGGTCGTTGCCGGTGAGGCGCTTGTGGAATGCCTTGACCAGGTCACCCCGCTCGTCCGCCGGGATGGGCGCGATGTAGTCCTGCCAGTAGTCGGGGAACAGGCGGCTGGCGCCCTCCTGGTAGAACCATTGGATCTCTTGCGGCCGGCACAGGAAGATGCCGCGCAGAATCAGACCATGCACCCGCTCGGGGTGGGTCTGGGCATAGGCCAGGGCCAGGGTCGAGCCCCAGGAGCCGCCGAACAGAACCCACTTGTCGATACCCAGGTGCTCGCGGATGCGCTCCAGGTCCTCGACCAAGTGCCAAGTGGTGTTGTTCTCCAGGCTTGCGTGCGGGGTGGAGCGGCCACAGCCACGCTGGTCGAAGGTGATGATGCGGTACAGGTTGGGGTCGAAGTAGCAACGGCTCTGGGCATCGCAACCCGCGCCCGGGCCGCCGTGGATGAACACCACCGGCAAACCTTCAGGCGAGCCGCTTTCATCGACATACAGCACATGCGGCGCTTCCACGGCCAGATCGTGCCGGGCGTAGGGTTTGATCTGCGGGTAGAGGGTCTGCATTGCGCACTCCGTGTGAGGATTAAGTCTGCCGTTGGGCATCATAAACCTGAATTGCGCTTTGAGCATGTGTCAGTGGTAGATCATGTTATGCACGTGCCCGGTAGCCCTTTTCATAGCATCGCAGCTCCATCAAGCGAGCGCTGCCCATGAATGACTTTTCGATCCCGCCGTCCCCAGACCATGAGGCCCACCCGCACCACCTGATTGCCGGCAAGGCGCCGGCCTGGATGCGCAATTTGCCCCCTGACACCTATCGCCACCTGCGCACGGCGGCGCGTCCCCGCGCACCGTGGTTCGAGCAGGCCTGCCTGGAGCGGCCAGCGGCCGCTCGGGCACTGGTGGCGGAATACGGCAGCTACCGACGCGCGCAGGAGCAGGCGCACACCTTGCTCGCGTCCTTGCCACCGCTGCAAGGGTTTGCCTGCGAGCAACTGACCCAGGCCATCGAACAACGCTTCGGCCTGCGCCTGGACGTGACCCGGACCTACCTGATCAATGCCAGCAAAGCCGTGGCCTATAAACGCTCTCTCACTGGCGATCCATTGGTTGACAGTCAGCGTGCGCTGAAGCTGGCCACCCAGTCGCTGTTGCACTGCGCACTGCAGAACTTCGAAGCAGCCGAGACCCACGCCGAGGGGCTGGACGTTGACACACTCACCTCCAGAGTGGTCGACAGCAACACCTTTTTGGCACTGCAACCCCTCGGCCGCCCCATTGCCATGGCCGCACCGGCATTCGCAGCACTGGTGCGGGAACTGGACATCGGCGGGCAATACCAGACGATGATCGATGCCGTCTACGCACCTTCGACCACGCCCCCAGCGCCGTCCGATGCCTGGCAGGCCTTCAGCGACACGGAACGCTCGGCCTTTCGCCTGCAGGTACATATGGCCTTTCTGACCAACGCCATCGACGAATCCCTTTGTCAGGCGCTGCTGAAGCTTGCCGACGATGGCCAGGCCGACTACCTGGGCAGCCCGATACGCTGTGCGTTCCTCGAGGTGTTCGGCGTAACCCTGACCGGCGCGATGGCCATAGGTGTTGTCCCTTCACCCGAGCGATTGCTGGCCTACGACGTGACGCTGCTGCCCTATAAAGAGGTGCTGATCACTTACTTGCCAGGCGCACCTGCGCCTTTGATGGTGCACACGACCAGCCATCAAGTGCAGGCCCACGTGAGCCAACAGATTTCCACCCTCCCTGTGGCTGAACTGCGGGCACTGGTGCCTGAGCGTCATCAGCACGATTTCCTAGAAAAGGCCAGGCAGGAGGCTGCGCACTGGGTCGCAGTAACCTTGCAGCCGCTGCGCCGGCCCTTTGTCGACGCCCTGGTGCACCAGAAGTACCAGCGGCTCAAGGACGACGCTCGCTTCCACGCCGTCCCCACCGCACTCGAAGACCAGAAGACGACCCAGAAGCGCATCAGTTACTTTTCGCAGCTGGCGTTCAACGCCATCAACGTAGGCGCGTTTTTCGTACCCGGCCTGGGCCAGTTGATGATGGGCCTGTCCGTCATCCAGCTGAGTTACGAAGTATTCGAAGGGTTCGAGAGCTGGGCCGATGGCGATCGCGATAAAGCCTTGGACGATCTTCTGGATGTGCTGGAGAACCTTGCGCTTACCGCCGCCCTGGGTACCGCAGGCCGTGCAGCAGGCACACCGGCCAATGAAAAGATCCCGGTCGAAAGGCCGTCGTTCATCACAGAACTCAAACCCGTCGAGCTGCCCGATGGCCAAACACGCCTATGGCTCCCCGACCTGCGCCCGTTCGCCCATGACATCGTGCTGCCTGCCGACCTGCAGCCGGACGAATTCGGCGTGTACCAGCACCAGGGCAAAATGTGGCTGGCACTGGAAGACCAGACCTATTCGATCCGCCAGCATCCCCAGACCAACGACTATCACCTTGAGCACCCACGCGGGCCTGAGCGTTACCAACCTCGCATGCTCCACAACGGTGCGGGTGCCTGGTTGCAGGAAGATGAACGGCCGCGCGAATGGCAAGGCTTGAAACTGTTCCGCCGCCTGGGGCATCTGACAGCCGCATTCGACGACCAGGCCGCACGGCAGATCATGCAGGTCAGCGGTACCTCGGAGGATGTGCTGCGCCGGGTGCTTGCAGAGCGCGAACCCTTACCGGCGTTGCTGCAGGACACCTTATTGCGCTTCAAGCTGGACCACGAACTGGAGCGGTCCCACCCAGAGGCGCCACCGCACACACGCGCTACCCTGTTCGAGCAGCGCTATGCAGCCAGCTTGACAGCACAGGGGCCGCGAGCCGAGCTGGTTCGCAGGGTCTACCCCACGCTCCCCAGGCCTGTGCTGGAAACACTGCTGCCCAGTGCGGACGAGGCCGAACTGCAGGCCCTGGATCACGGGAAGATTCCCGGACGGCTGGGCGAGGAAATCCGCTGTTTCCAACACCATATCCGCCTCGCTCGCGCCTACGAAGGCCTGTACCTGCGCGCGCCACGCAACTGGGACAGTGAGCGCCTCATCCTGCACACCCTGGCACAGCTTCCCGGCTGGCGCGCAGACCTCCGGGTCGTGCTGGAGCAACGCCGGTTTTCGCCAGGCCAGGTCGACAGCATAGGCCCACGACAAGCGGCACTGCAGCGGTCGATCATCTGTGCCAGGGCTGGCTACATCGTTGGGGACGCCGTCGACCTGGACCAGGAGCCGGTGATTCACGACACCTTGTATGACGCTCTCTACGAGGCGCTCACCCCTTCGCTGCGACAGGCGCTGGCCCTCGACCACGGCACGGCGCTCCGACAGAAAATCCAAGCCGCCCCCCTGCTTGCGCGTCAAACCCTCAGGGAAGTGCTGGGCATGCGGCTTGCACGGCCAGGTTATACCTCACCCATGCGCCTGGCCGACGGCCGTCTGGGCTACCCGCTTAGCGGCATGCGCGCCCGCAGTGGGAGCGTTTCGCGCCACAGCCTGCTCAATGTGGTGCGCCAGCTCGGCCAGACCGTGGCCTCGCCCCGCGCCGCCGAACTCATCCTTTCGGCAATGGAAAACAGCGGCATGAGCCGAAGCGCCATCCAGGCCCGGTTGCAGCAATTGAGAGCGCAGAATGCCGAGCTGCAGGACCGCTTGAACGACTGGCACCAGGCGAACCCGACCAGCCCCCCACAGCGCCAGACGGTGCTGGATGAGGTACGTCAGGCAATACTGCAGTATTGGTACGACACAGCCTTCGCGCCCGCTATGGGCAATGCCCCGACATTGCGCCTGCAAGGCGTATCGCTGCACGAGATACCAACCCGGTTGCCTGATTTTTTTACCACAAGCGTGCGCAGTCTCGAACTGGTCGATACAGAGCCCGGAGGGTTCTTGAACTGGCGGCAACACGAGACCGGTCTGAGCGACCTGCTCCGGCAGTTTTCAGGGTTACGCGCGTTGACCATCCAGCGCGGCTACACGCCGGACAGCCCGCCTTCTGCCTTTGCGCTCAGCCTGCCGCTGATCGCCGAGCATCTGCGCGAGCTCGAATCGCTGAGCCTGCTGAACCAGAACATCGCCATTTCCGCATACGATGTGACGCAACTGGCCCAACTGCCACGCCTGCGAAGGCTGGACTTGAGTGGCAACCGCCTTGCCGACCGCAACCCACCCGATTTCAGCGAGCTCGAGCTCGACTACCTTGGCCTGGAGCGCTCGCTGCTGGATCACTGGCCGATGGGCTTGAATCAGGCGGCGATGACTCGCATCCGTGAAATTTCGCTGCGCGACAACAGTATCCGCACGTTACCGGCGTTGCTGCTGGAGGAGTATCACGGCTCGCCCGACCAGGCCCACGTCTCCCTCCAGGGCAACACCCTCATCGACGAGCATGTGTTGCGTGTGCTGCTGAGTGAAGATGGCCACGCAGAGCGCCTGAGCTTGAGTGTCACGCCCAACGTTCAGGAAAGCCTCACCCATCACCTGGCTCAACGGCGCCACTTGCGTGAAGTGATCGATCAGTGGGCCAACGCCTCCGGCTCCAGCGCAGCGCCAAATCAGGCCGTGCTTGCCAGCCGGAACAGCATCGCTACGGCGCTTAACGCGTTCTGGCACGCCCAGGAACAGGGCCGGACACAAACTACGCTGCGCCTGGACAACATTGCCCTGCACCTTTTCCCCACCGAGCTGCCCGGTTTCTTCACCGAACGCGTTCGCAGCCTGGCGCTGGCACACGTCAGCGGCACCACCGCCCAACTGGAACGGGTACTCAGGCTCTTTCCTCAGTTGAGCCGCCTGACCTTAGACGACTACCTCGAGGCGCAACGTTCACTACCCTTGGCCATCACGCACCTGACCCAGTTAACCGACCTGACGATGCGCAACATGGGCTTTGTGATCGACCAGCAGGCGCTCGACAGTATCGGGCGGCTTACCCACCTGGTTTCCCTGGACCTCAGCGGTAACCGCCTCGGCGCCATCAGCGAGGCGCCAGCGACATTGCAGGGCCTGCGCAGGCTGGACCTGAACAGCACAGGGCTGACCCAGTGGCCCGACTGGGTGAACAGCTTGCTGCCCTTGGACCTGCTGGAGCTGAGCGATAACCGCTTGACCGAGCTGCCGCCGTTCATCGTTGAAAATGCTGAAAACGACTTCCCCATTTCGTCGATTTCGCTGTACGGCAACCCACTGACCAACGACTTGATCAACCGCGCGCGGACCTCCTCGACCAGCAGCTATACCTTTGCCCTGGACCTCCCGGACCACCTCCTGCCCACGGACTCCTCCGATGAAGGCTCCATCGGCAGCCACCTGCACATCCCTGTGCTGGACACCAGCGAAGATGCGCCCAACGTCGAGGACTGGCTGCACGGCACCGCTGATGAGAACCAGGCGCTCAAAGACACCTGGCAACAGCTTGACGCGGCAGGAGACGCCCAGAACCTGCTCGCCCTGGTGGGTCGCCTGCGCCGCGCCGCGCCGTATCGCAATGGGCAGAGTCGTCAGACGTTCAGCCAGCGGGTTCGCATGGTTCTGGTCAAAGCGCTCGTCAGCCCGGATAACCGCGCACTGTTCAATGCCGTGGCCCAGGAGGCACTGGTGCAGCCTGATACCGGTAACCAGACCTGCCACGATGGTGCGCTGCTGGTATTTCAGAACCTTGAACTGCTGATCGCCAACCAGGAGCTGGTGATCGAGGCCGCTGACTCGGAGGAAAACCTTTACCGCGAGCTGCGCCGCTTGTACCGCCTGCACGAGCTCGACACCATCGCGCGCCGCAGGGCTGCAGGCAGGGACGAAGCGGAGGTTCGGCTGGCCTATCGGTACCGCCTGAGCAGCGAGCTGGATCTAGGCGTGCCGCTGGATCGCATGCTCTACGAGGCAAGCGCTGATGTACACCGCAGCGAACTGGACAACGCGATCACGCAGGTGCAGAACGGCGAGCGGGGGGAGGCGTTTCTGAGCTTTGCCGCCGACAACGCGCGCTGGGTCGAGCACTTGCGTCAAGCCCATGTCGACCGCTTCGCGGCGATAGAACAGGCCTATCAGGCTGAAGTGACAGACCTGCCCGACCGGTTTCCCGGCAGCACGCTGGAAGCGCTCGAAGGCGAGTTCGAGGCGCTGGCCCGCAACAAACTGATGAAAGAACGCAACCTGATCCGCGAGCTGACCATACGGGCAGCCCCGGATCGCACGTGAACCCTACCGGCCAAACCTGAGCTGGCCCCACTCCAGGACCGTACGCAGTAATTGCTGCAGCACGGCCTGGGTGGGGACGGCTCGGTCTTCGCGGTAACTGAAGGGTTCTTGTTCATCCATGTAGGTACTCTGGGCCAGCTCCAGTTGCACCGCGTGAACACGGTTGGCCGGGTCACCATAATGGCGGGTGATATGGCCGCCCTTGAAGCGCCCATTCAGTACATGGCTGTAGCCCTGGGCCTGGGCACATACGCCCTGTAGCTGCTCAGCCAGCTCGGGGTCGCAACTGGCGCCGTTGAAGGTACCCAGGTTGAAGTCCGGCAGCTTGCCGTCGAACAGGTGCGGGATCTGCGAGCGGATCGAGTGAGCATCCCAGAGCAACGCATAGCCAAACTCATCACGCAGGCGCGCCAGCTCAGCCTGAAGCGTCTCGTGATAGGGCCGCCAGATTGCATCGAGGTAGGTTTTACGCGCTTCGGCAGACGGCACCTTGCCGTCCTTGAACAGTGGCTGCCCGTCGAACAGAGTGGACGGGAACAGCCCTGTGGTGGCGCCCGCGTAAAGCGGTTTGTCGTCATCCGGGCGGTTGAGGTCGATGACGAAACGCGAGTACTCGGCGGCCAGCACGCTGGCACCCAGTTCGCGGGCGAAGTCATACAGGCGCGGGATGTGCCAGTCCGTATCAGGCAGGCTGCGCGCCTGATCGACCAGGCCATCCTGCACGCTCGAAGTTAGCTTCAGGCCCGCATGGGGCATGCTGATCAGCAGAGGCAACCGGCCCTTGTGGAAATTCAATACCTTGTCCATCTCGCCTCGCTCAGTTGGAAATTTCGTGGCCCCGGCGCACCACGCGCTTGGGCAGGTCGCCACCGAGCCAATAGGCCAGGTCGGCGGGGCGTTCGATTTGCCAGGCGACGAAGTCCGCCACCTTGCCGGCCTCCAGCGAGCCGTGGCTCTCACCCAGGCCCAGGGCCGTGGCGGCATGCACCGTCACACCGGCCAGCGCTTCTTCCGGGGTCATGCGGAACAACGTGCAGCCCATGTTGAGCATCAGGCGCAGCGACAGTCCTGGCGAGGTTCCCGGGTTGAGATCACTGGCCAGGGCGATCTTCACCCCATGGCGGCGCAGGGCGTCCATCGGCGGCAACTGTGTTTCACGCAGAAAGTAGAACGCGCCCGGCAGCAGCACGGCGACGGTGCCAGCCGCTGCCATGGCGACAGCGTCTTGCTCGGTCATGAACTCCAGATGGTCGGCCGACAACGCCTGGTAACGCGCCGCCAGGCTTGAGCCATGCAGCGACGACAATTGCTCGGCGTGCAGCTTCACCGGCAGGCCCAGCTCGCGGGCCTTGATGAACACCCGCTCGACTTGCGCCGGGGAGAATGCCAGGTGCTCGCAGAACGCATCCACCGCATCCACTAACCCTTCTTCCGCCAGGGCCGGCAGCATCGCGTTGCAGATGTGTGCAATGTAGTCATCTGCCCGCCCCGCATATTCCGGTGGCAACGCGTGGGCGGCCAGGCAGGTGGTGCGAACAGACAGCGGCAGTTCATCCGCCAGGCGCCGGGCCACGCGCAACATCTTGCGCTCGTTGGCCAAGTCCAGGCCATAGCCCGACTTGACCTCCAGCGTGGTCACGCCATCGCGCATCAACGCCTGAACGCGCTGGCGAGCGCTGGCGAAGAGTTCGTCTTCGCTGGCTGCACGGGTGGCCCGCACGGTACTGGCAATGCCACCGCCTTGTGCGGCGATCTCGGCATAGCTGACGCCCTGCAGGCGCTGTTCGAATTCACCGCTGCGATTGCCACCGAACACCGCATGGGTGTGGCAATCGATCAGCCCCGGGGTCACCCAGGCGCCGCCCAGGTCGACACGGCGGGCGATCTCCAACGGCGGGACATCGCTACGTGGGCCGACCCATTCGATCAACCCGGCATTGCTGATGATGGCCGCATCCTCGATGATCGAGTAGCTGCCCTGGGCCATGGTTGCCGCATGGCAGTGCTGCCAGAGGGTTCTCATTCACTGTCTCCGTAACTGGCGAAGGCGCCGCGGTGTCGGGGACGGCACCGGGCACTTCGAAAATCAACAACCTGTGGGCGATGGTGGTGCGGCCCTGCCGGCATTACAGGCTTGGCAGCACGCCGGCGGGCAACAACCCTGTCAGTTTCCCTTCGGCCAACAACGCGCTGGCTACCTCGATATCGGGGGAGAAGAACCGGTCGCGGTCATAGTGCGGCACTTCGCGGCGCAGCACCTGGCGCGCCTGCTCAAGCTTGGCCGAGGTTTTCAGCCCCTCGCGCAGGTCCAGGCCCTGGCACGCGCCCAGCCACTCGATGGCCAATACACCACGGGTGTTCTCGGCCATCTCCCACAGACGCTTGCCCGCGGCGGGTGCCATGGACACATGGTCTTCCTGGTTGGCCGAGGTCGGCAGGCTGTCGACACTGTGTGGATGCGACAGCGCCTTGTTCTCGCTGGCCAGGGCCGCCGCCGTGACCTGGGCGATCATGAAGCCGGAGTTGACCCCGCCGTTTTCCACCAGGAACGGCGGTAACTGCGACATGTGCTTGTCCATCATCAGGGAGATACGGCGCTCGCTCAGCGCGCCGATTTCAGCGATGGCCAAGGCCAGGTTGTCGGCCGCCATGGCGACGGGCTCGGCATGGAAGTTACCGCCCGAAACCACATCGCCTTCGTCGGCGAACACCAGAGGGTTGTCCGACACCGCGTTGGCCTCGATCGCCAGCACGTCAGCGGCCTGGCGCAGCTGGGTCAGGCATGCGCCCATGACCTGAGGCTGGCACCGCAGCGAGTACGGGTCCTGAACCTTGCCGCAGTGCTTGTGCGACAGCGATACTTCGCTGGTGTCGCCCAGCAGGTCGCGGAAGCAGGCGGCCGTGTCGATCTGCCCAAGCTGGCCACGCGCGGCATGGATGCGCGGGTCGAACGGCGAACGCGACCCCAGCACCGCCTCGACGGTCAGGCCGCCGCAGGCGATGGCCGCGGCGAACAGGTCTTCGGCCTGGAACAGGCCGCGCAGGGCATACGCGGTGGACGCCTGGGTGCCGTTGAGCAGCGCCAGGCCCTCCTTCGCGGCCAGGGTCAGCGGCTCGAGGCCCGCCACCGCCAGGGCCTCGCTGGCCGACAGCCATTCACCCTTGTAGCGGGCCTTGCCCTCACCCAACAACACCAGCGACATGTGCGCCAGCGGCGCCAGGTCGCCGGACGCACCGACCGAGCCCTTGAGCGGAATATGCGGGTAGACCTCAGCATTGACCAAGGCGATCAGCGCATCGATGACCTTGCGGCGAATGCCGGAGAAACCACGGCTGAGGCTGTTGATCTTGAGCACCATGATCAAGCGCACCATGGCGTCGTCCAGCGGCGCACCGATGCCAGCGGCGTGGGACAGCACCAGTGAACGCTGCAGGTTTTCAAGGTCATGGCTGGCGATACGGGTCGAGGCCAGCAGGCCGAAGCCGGTGTTGATCCCATAGGCGGTGCGATCCTCGGCGATGATCCGCTCGACAACGGCAACGCTGGCATCGATGGCCGCACCTGCACTGGCATCCAGGCTCAGACGCAGCGGTGCCTGGTGAATGCGGCGCAGCTGGGCCAGGGTCAGGCGGCCAGGAATGAGGTTCAGGGCTTCCATGGGCTTACTCCTTGTGATTGTTCAATGCAGTGTCGACAGCACCGGCTGCGGCCCTTGCGATGCTTTCAACAGCGCAGCGGCCTGGGCGATGTCCGGCGCCAGCCAGCGGTCCTGCAGGTAAGGCGGTACCTGCTCACGGAGCAGGCGCCAGGCGGCGCCGGTACCGACACCGAAGCGCTGCTCCTTGAGGAACTCGAAAGCCTGAGCTGCCAGCAGGTACTCGATCGCCAGTATCTGGGTGCAGTTCTCCAGCACCTGGTGAAGCTTGAGCGCGGCGTTGGTGCCCAGGCTCAGGTGGTCTTCCTGCAGGCCCGAGGTGACATAGTTGTCGAGCACTGCCGGTTGCGCCAGCTGGCGGTTCTGCGCGCACAACGAGGCGGCGACGTATTGGGCGATCATCATGCCGGAGTTGACCCCCGGTTCACTCACCAGGAACGCCGGCAGGCCACTGACGTGCGGGTTGACCAGGCGATCCAGGCGGCGCTCGGCAATCGAGCCGATCTCGGCCATGGCGATGGCCAGCAGATCGGCAGCCATGGCCACCGACTGGCCGTGGGGGTTGGCCTGGGACACGACACGGAAATCTTCCGGGGTACCCAACAGCATCGGGTTGTCGCTGACCCCGTTGAGCTCGGCCTCGATCTGCCGCACGGCATGGGCCAACTGGTCGCGAGCGGCACCGTGCACTTGCGGAATCGAACGAATGCTCAATGCATCCTGAGTGCGGATGCCTTTGCTGGAGGCGATCACTTCGCTGTCAGCAAGCAGGGCGCGCAGGTTTTCACCCACCTGCTGCATGCCCGGGTGCGGTTTGAGCGCGATGATCTCGGGGTCGAAGGCTGCGATCTGGCCACGCTGGGCCTCGAAGCTCATGGCACCGATCACGTCGGCCCATTGCAGCAAGCGGCTGGCGTCTTCCAGGGCCAGGCTGGCCAAGCCGGTCATGCACGGCGTGCCATTGACCAGGCACAAGCCGTCCTTGGCCCCCAGCTGCACCGGTGCCAGCCCTTCGGCGGCCAGGGCCTGAGCCGCCTCGACGACCTGCCCTCGGTAACTGACCTTGCCGATGCCCAGCAGGCATACGCCGATATGGGCCATGTGGGTCAGGTAGCCGACGGAGCCCTGAGATGGAACCTGCGGCGTAATACCGTGGTTGAGCAGGGCCAGCAGCGCTTCGACCACCGCGCGCTGGATACCGGACTTGCCTTTGCTGTAGTTGGCAATGGCGGCACAGATGATGGCCCGGGTTTGCTCGTCAGGCAGCACTGGGCCCACACCACAGGCGTGGCTGAGCAGGGTGTTGCGCGACAGTTGGCTGAGCTGCTCACCCTGTAACGACACGTTGCACAGCGCGCCCAGGCCGGTATTCACACCGTAGGCCCGCTCACCGCTTTCAACGATATGGCGCACGATCGCCTGGGCATTGTCGATCCCCGCCCACACCGCCGCAGCCAGCTCCAGGCGTGCGCCATGTCGGGCCACGGCGGCGATGTCCTGCCAGCGCAGTGGGGCGGTAGTGATGACTACAGTTTCAGCTTGTGACATGGTGCTCCTCATACCGCGACCGCGCGGCGCTGGACGAAACGGTCGACATATTCGTCGGCCGGGTTGTGGAGGATCTGTTGGGGGGTGCCTACCTGGATCAGACGGCCGTCCTTGAGGATGGCGATGCGGTTGCCGATGCGCACGGCTTCGTCGAGGTCATGGGTGATGAAAACGATGGTTTTGTGCAGGGTCTTCTGCAGTTCCAGCAACTGGTCCTGCATTTCGGCACGGATCAGCGGGTCCAGGGCACTGAAGGCCTCGTCCATCAGGATGATGTCGGTGTCAGCCGCCAACGCCCGGGCCAGGCCGACGCGCTGGCGCATGCCGCCAGACAGCTGGTGCGGGTACTTCTTCTCGTAGCCTTTGAGGCCCACCGTCTCGATCCACTGCTGGGCACGCTCGGCACACAACTGCTTGCTCTCGCCACGCACCTTCAGGCCATAGGCGACGTTGTCCAGCACGTTGCGGTGCGGCAGCAGGCCGAAGCTCTGGAACACCATGCTGATCTTGCGCCGGCGGAATTCGCGCAGGGCCTCCATGTCGTACTGCAGGATGTCCTCGCCATCCACCAGGATCTGCCCACTGGTGGGGTCGATCAGGCGGTTGAAGTGGCGCACCAGGGTCGACTTGCCCGACCCGGAAAGGCCCATGATGACGAAGATTTCGCCGCTGCCGATGGACAGCGACAAGTCGTTGACCCCGACCACGCAGCCAGTCTGCGCCAGCACCTGCTCCTTGCCCTGCTGGTTGCGGATAAGCTGCAGAGCCTCTTCGGCGCGATCGCCGAAGATCTTGAAGACGTTCTTCACTTCGATCTTGCTGATCGGCTGCGTGCTCATTTGCTCACCTCATGGCGTGGCCGGCCATAGGCCTGGGTAATGCGGTCGATCACCACCGCGAGAATAACGATGGCCAGGCCCGCTTCGAGACCACGGCCGACGTTGAGGGTCTGGATGCCCACCAGCACGTCCTCGCCCAGGCCACGGGCACCGATCATCGAGGCGATCACCACCATCGACAGGGCCATCATGGTGGTCTGGTTGATACCCGCCATGATGCTGGGCAGGGCCAGGGGCAGTTGCACGCCGAACAACTGCTGCCAGCGGTTGGCGCCAAAGGCGTTGATCGCCTCCATCACCTCGCCGTCTACCTGGCGAATGCCCAGGTCGGTCAGGCGGATCAGCGGCGGCGCGGCATAGATCACGGTGGCGAAGATCGCCGGCACCTTGCCCAGGCCGAACAGCATCAGCACCGGGATCAGATAAACGAAGCTGGGCATCGTCTGCATGATGTCCAGCAACGGCATCAGCACCGCGCGCAGGCGGTTGCTGCGCGCCGACAGGATGCCCAGGGGGATGCCCACCAGCACCGAGATCAGCGTGGCTACCAGCATCAGTGCCAGGGTCTGCATCAGTTTGTCCCACAGGCCCACGGCGCCGACCAGGAACAACAGGCCAGTGATTACCAGGGTCGGCAGGAGGCGTCGTGTCGCGTGCCAGGCGATCAGCGCTACCACACCGAGCATCAGCCACCACGGGGTGGCGCGCAACAGCCCTTCGAGGCTGACGATAGCCCACAACAGGGTGTCGGAGATGTGCCGGAACACATCGCCGTAATTGGTCACCAGCGCATCGACCCAACCGTTGACCCAGTCGGCGATGGAGAATGTCAGGTTGTCAGGAAACATAGGTCCCACTCATCAGCTGAGGACGCTTAAAGCGCCGCGTTGATTTTCTTGGCAGCCTCTTCGCTGACCCAGGCCTGCCAGACTTCAGGATGTTCCTTGAGGAACAGCTTGGCCAGTGCCGGCGATTCGATTCTTTCCTTGGTCATGCGCGCCAGGTTCTGGTTCAGCAGGTCGATAGGCAGGTTGACCTTCTCCAGCACCGCGACCAGTTCAGGGGCTTGCTCGTGGAAGGCCCTGGACAGGCCAACCTTGATCGAGACGGTCTTGTCCACACCGTCTTTTTCCTGCAGCTTGACCAGGTCGACCTGGCCCATCAGCGGGGTTGGGGTCCAGTAGTAGAACAGGATCGGTTCGCCGCGCTTGTAGCTCGACAGTACTGCAGCATCCAGCGCCGGGCCGGTGCCGGGGCGGAAGTTGGTGTAGCTGCTTTCCAGGCCGTATTCCTTGAGCATCTTGGTGTTGTCCAGCTCGCAGGTCCACCCGGCCGGGCAGTTGTAGAAGCGCCCCTTGCTGGGCTCTTCCTGGTCTTTGAACACACTGGCGTACTTGCTCAGGTCTGCCACGCTCTTGAGCTCAGGCGCCTTGGCCTCGAGCTTGCGCTTGGCATCGCCCTCGATCACGTAGCGGGGCACGTACCAGCCCTCCTGCGCGCCCACGACCGGGGCGCCGACGCCGACCACCTTGCCGGCGGCTTCGGCCTTCTTCCATACCTCGCTGCGGCCGACCCACTCTTCGGCGAAAACTTGAATGTCATTGGTGCCCAGGGCGTTCTCCATGGTGATGGAGTTGCCGGGCAGGCTATCGGTGGTGCAGCCGTAGCCATTCTTCAGCACAAATTGCATCACATCGGTCAGCAGCATGCCGCTTTCCCAGTTCAGTCCGGCGAACTTCACCGGTTTGCCAGACTCGCACCAGCCAGCCGCCTGGCTGCTGCCGGCAAAGCCGAGCAGGCCAAGGGTGAACAGCGAGGCAAGCAAGGTCTTATTGGTTTTCATTGCGTGACGCTCCCAAACTTGAAAGTGGAAATCGGCAGTCCTTGCAAGGAAAAGGGCCGATCAGGGGGCGCTTCGCGGCCCTATCGCTGGCAAGCCAGCGCCCACATGTACCGCGTTGAACCCTGTGGGCGCCGGCTTGCCGGCGATAGGGCTGCGCCGCAGCCCCAGGGCCTATCAGCCAGTAATCATCGGCAGATTCAACCCCTGCTCTTTGGCGCAATCAATCGCAATCTGATAACCCGCATCGGCATGACGCATCACCCCGGTGGCCGGGTCGTTGGTCAGCACCCGGGCGATACGCTCGGCCGCTTCATCGGTGCCGTCGCACACGATCACCATGCCAGAATGCTGCGAGAAGCCCATGCCGACGCCGCCGCCATGGTGCAAGGACACCCAGGTAGCACCGCTGGCGGTGTTGAGCAGGGCGTTGAGCAGTGGCCAGTCGGACACGGCATCCGAACCGTCCTGCATGGCTTCGGTTTCACGGTTGGGGCTGGACACTGAACCGGAGTCCAGGTGGTCGCGGCCGATCACGATCGGTGCCGACAGCTCACCGCTGCGCACCATCTCGTTGAACGCCAGGCCCAGCTTGGCACGCAGGCCCAGGCCAACCCAGCAGATACGTGCCGGCAGCCCCTGGAAGCTGATGCGCTCGCGGGCCATGTCCAGCCAGCGGTGCAGGTGAGCGTCGTCAGGGATCAATTCCTTGACCTTCGCGTCGGTCTTGTAGATGTCTTCGGCGTTGCCCGACAGCGCAGCCCAGCGGAACGGGCCGATGCCGCGGCAGAACAGCGGGCGGATGTAGGCTGGGACAAAGCCTGGGAAGTCGAAGGCATTGGCCACGCCTTCTTCCTTGGCCATCTGCCGGATGTTGTTGCCGTAGTCGAAAGTCGGCACACCTTGTTTCTGGAAGTCCAGCATGGCCTGCACGTGCACGGCCATGGACTGCTTGGCCGCCTTGACCACGGCAGCCGGCTCGGTCTGGGCGCGGTCACGGTACTGCTCCCAGCTCCAGCCAGCCGGCAGGTAGCCGTTGAGCGGGTCGTGGGCGCTGGTCTGGTCGGTGACCATGTCGGGGCGCACGCCACGCTTGACCAGCTCGGGGAGGATTTCGGCGGCGTTGCCGTGCAGGGCGATGGAGATGGCCTTGCCTTCGGCGGTGTACTTGGCAATGCGCGCCAGGGCGTCGTCGAGGTCGGTGGCTTGCTCGTCGACATAACGGGTTTCAAGACGGAAGTCGATGCGGCTCTGCTGGCATTCGATGTTCAGCGAGCAGGCACCGGCCAAGGTCGCGGCCAGTGGCTGGGCTCCCCCCATGCCACCGAGGCCGGCAGTCAGTACCCACTTGCCTTTCAGGCTACCACCGTAGTGCTGGCGCCCAGCCTCCACGAAGGTTTCGTAGGTGCCCTGGACGATGCCCTGGCTGCCGATGTAGATCCAGCTGCCGGCGGTCATCTGGCCGTACATGGCCAGCCCCTTGGCGTCCAGCTCGTTGAAGTGTTCCCAGTTGGCCCAGTGCGGCACCAGGTTGGAGTTGGCGATCAGCACACGCGGGGCGTTGGCGTGGGTCTTGAACACGCCGACCGGCTTGCCCGACTGCACCAGCAGGGTTTCATCGTCATTGAGCTGGGTGAGCGATTCAACGATCTTGTCGTAGCAGGCCCAGTTGCGCGCAGCCCGGCCGATACCGCCATACACCACCAGCTCTTTTGGGTTCTCGGCAACCTGCGGGTCGAGGTTGTTCATCAGCATGCGCAGTGGCGCTTCGGTCAGCCAGCTTTTGGCCGTCAGCTTGTTGCCACGCGGGGCGCGGATCTCGACGTCACGGAATTTGTTCAGCTTGTTGTCAGTCACGAAAAGTGCTCCTCGAGCGATCTATCCAAACCCGACGCGATCGGCGGGCCAGTGGTGCGGTCTCTACAGCGCGAAAGGGACGGCCTATCCACTTTCACGCACTTGGCTTTACTTGTACATACAAGCATATGCAATTGAATTGCCAAGTCGCCATCCAGGCTGCAACCCGCGCCAGGCGGAGGCCTTGCAGACCACGCAAAACAAGGGATAGAGGAGGAGGAAAAAAATTGCGGAGCGCTTAGCGCGGCGAATGACAGGCGGGACAGCATTGCGCCATCTTGGGGCATTCGGTAACAGGGTGCTCCATCAGGAAGCGTTACCGGGTAACTCTCATGGCGGCTTTAGCGGCCCGTTCAGGGGTAAACCGCAAACGGGCCGGTAGCACCATCAGCAAAGCTGAGACAGTTCAATGACGCAGCAGCGGCCCAGCACATCCACTTCCAGCAAACGGTCGTTACCGCCCACCTGCAAGCAGTCATACAGCCCAAGCGCCGGCTGCACCAGGCCATCTATACGCACCTGCAGCTCGGCCTGGGCACTGAACACCAGCACGCTACTGGCAGCAGTGAACAACCGGCTACCGCCGTTGAACCACTGCAACCGCGCCCGGTAACGCGCGGGCGCATAGATCAGGTTGAAATCGCGGATCGCGCCACCGAGCAAGGTGCAGCTCACCTGGCTTTCGCCACTGAACGCATAGGCGTCGAACGGCAGCAGCGGCCGGCTGGGTTCACCGTCCACTGTCAGGCGCATGCCATCCCCCTGCAACACGGTAATGATGCGTTGGTAACCGGCAAAGCTAGAGAAGCCACCCGACGCTTCAATATCGGCAATCGACAGGCGCCAGCCAAAACCCTCCAGCCCATCGCCGGCGTCACGGGTGATTTCTTCGGTGAAACCACCGCCGTTCTTCCACGGCATGCGTGGGTAGTCTTTGGCGCGCAACCACTGCAACTGGCTCATTTGCTGAAACGTCCTTCCAGGCGATGACGGGAACCGGGGTGAATCAACCGCGCAGCGGTAACAGGTTGGCGACCGGACCAGGTGCGACGGCGGATCAACAGGCACGGTTCGCCACCCTCGATCTGCAGCAATTGGCACTCATCGGCCTCGGCCAGAATCGCTTCGACCACATGCTCACCCTCGGTCAGCGGTGCCACCTGGGACAGGTAGGCATAGGGCGTTTGCCGGGTGAAATCCTGCTTGAGGTAGTCCGGGGCGATCTGTGCGTTGACATAGCGGTCTTCAATCTGCACCGGGAGGCCGTTTTCGTAGTGCACAATCAACGAATGGAACACCCGCTGGCCTTCGCGCATATCCAGGGCCAGGGCACGTTCAGACCCGGCCGCTTCCTCGGCGAGGGTGATGACCTTGCAACTATGCTGATGGCCACGGGCGGCAATCTCGTCGGCAATGTTATTCACCTCGAACAGCGCCGAACGCGTCTTGGGTTCGGCCACGAACGTACCGACGCCCTGCATGCGCACCAGCAACCCTTCGGCAGTAAGCTCGCGCAATGCGCGGTTGATGGTCATGCGGCTGAAGCCCAGCTCGCTGACCAGTTCGCTTTCCGAAGGCACCCGGTGGTGTGGCGGCCAGCTGCCGTTTTCGATCTGCTGGATGATCATCTGCTTGACCCGGGCATACAACGGCGCCGGGCCCTCGCCCATCTGGGCTACCAGCGCGGAGACAGGAGGTGTCGGCACGGCGTTTGGTCCTTGTGCGAATTGATTGAGCGGTAGCTTGCCGGAGTTTACCCGGCAGGCAAACGGCTGTATATGTATATACAAGTTGAACACTAACAGGATAGCGCAAATGCCCGCCTATTTCGCCGAACGTGCCCTGCTACCCAGCGGTTGGGCCGACCATGTCCGCTTTGAGGTAGCCGCCGATGGCCACCTGACCGCCATTGACGCCGGTGCCAGCGCAGAGGGCGCCGAGCGCCTCCAAGGGCCCGTGCTGCCTGGCATGCCCAACCTGCATTCGCATGCGTTTCAACGCGCCATGGCAGGCCTGGCGGAAGTGGCGGGCAACCCAAATGACAGCTTCTGGACCTGGCGGGAGCTGATGTATCGGCTGGTGGGCAAGATCAGCCCCGAGCAGCTGCAAGTCATTGCCCGGCAGCTGTACATCGAGATGCTCAAGGCAGGCTACACCTCGGTGGCCGAATTCCACTATGTACACCATGACCAGGCGGGCAAGCCCTACGCCGACCCTGCCGAGCTGTCACGCCGCATCAGCGCTGCGGCAGCCAGCAGCGGCATTGGCCTGACACTCCTGCCAGTGCTGTACAGCCACGCAGGTTTTGGCGGCCAGGCCCCCAACGAAGGGCAACGCCGTTTCATCAACTCCACCGAGCGGTACCTGAGTCTGCAAGCGCAACTTGCCCCCCTGCTGGCTGCACAACCGGCACAGCAACTGGGCCTGTGCTTCCACTCCCTGCGGGCGGTCACGCCGGGGCAGATTGCCGAGGTACTGGCAGCGGGCAACCCACAATGCCCGATCCACATCCATATCGCCGAACAGCAGAAGGAAGTCGACGACTGCCTCGCCTGGAGCGGCCTGCGCCCTCTGCAATGGCTGTATGAGCATGTGCCGGTAGATTCGCGCTGGTGCCTGGTGCATGCCACCCACGCGCAGCCCGACGAGGTCGCGGCCATGGCCCGCAGCGGCGCCGTGGCCGGGCTGTGCCTGACCACGGAGGCCAACCTGGGCGACGGTATTTTCCCGGCCGTGGATTACCTGACCCAGGGCGGGCGCATGGGTATCGGTTCAGACAGCCATGTTTCGCTGAGCGTGGTCGAGGAGCTGCGCTGGCTGGAATACGGGCAGCGTCTGCGTGACCAACGGCGCAACCGGCTCTACCGTGAAGACCAGCCGATGGTCGGACGCACGTTGTATGACGCAGCCTTGGTGGGCGGCGCTCAGGCGCTTGGACAACCGGTTGGTGAACTGGCGGTGGGCAAACGTGCCGATTGGCTGGTGCTCGATGGGCAGGACCCGTATATCGCCATGGCGACCGGGGATGCGATTCTCAACCGCTGGCTGTTCGCCGGTGGCGATCGCCAGGTGCGCGATGTGATGGTCAACGGGCAGTGGGTAGTGCGCCAGGGGCGGCATGCGCAGGAAGAGGAAAGCGGGCTGGCGTTTATCCAGGTGCTGCGGCAGTTGCTCGGCTGACGGATTGCTTTGTCACTGCCCTGTCGCCGGCACGCCGGCGCGGGCAGTGACAAACGGCCTCAATGCATCTGGACGATCTGCTTGTCCGCCGCCCGCCAGATCAGCCGACTGGTGTCATAGCCCTGCTGCCGCGCCTTGGACAGCAAACTCTCGCGCTCCCAAGCCGGCAGGCTCGGCGTACGCGACAGGATCCACAGGTACTTACGATCCGGGCTGCCGACCACTGCGGTGCGATAGCGCTCATCCACGTAGAGAATCCAGTATTCCCCTTTGGTCAAACCGGGCACCAGGCGGGTGAACCAGTTGTCGAACTCTACCCACAACTTGTCGGTATGCCCCGCCTCCTGAATGTTGGCATGGCCTTCTGCACGCAGCCACTCATCGCCCAGGGTGCGGCAGCGGTTGAGCACACCGTACGAACCGTCGGGCTTGAGGTTGTAATGGGCCTCGGACTGGGCGCAATCGCTCTGGTAAGGCATCGGCAGGCGCGCCAGCTCGAACCATTTGCCCTGATAGCGCTTGAGGTCGACATTGCCCGCCGTCTTCGGTGCCAGCGGGTCGTTGGCCGAGGTGGCGCAGCCACCTAACAGCATCACCAGGCACAACCCCAACAGCAGCTGCAGACGCCTCATTTGAGGCCCTGCCCTGAGTACATCAGTACCTTGTCTGCTGCGTATTGCACGCTGATGAAGCGCTTCTCGTCCCCCCAGGTGCAACTGCTCATGCCCAGCGCGCCGGAGCATTCGGTAGGCGTGCCGAGCAGTTGCTCGACTTCGGCCTTGTTCATCCCGGCCTTGAGCTTGGAGTAGTTTTCCTGATTGATCTTGCTGCACGCAGTCAGGACGACGCACAAGGACAACAGGGCGAGGGAACGCAACGACATGAAGGGACACTCCTGGAAGGTGGACACAGGCGAGTGGCCTGCAGGGACCTTCGACGGGAAAAACGGTCCCTGGTTCCCTCACACACCCCCTTTCGTTCTACACCGTTGGTCGGCAGGCAGGAGGCGGCAGGTTTTTTGCGAGTAAAGCAAAGGGGGCCGCATTGCGGCCCCCTCGTCTTTCAGAATCTGGACCCTGGTTCAAGCAGGAAGTCCATCTCTTCACTGGTGCTAGGCCGCTCCAGCAGCAGGTTGCGATGCGGGAAGCGGCCGAATCGGGCGATCACCCGCTGGTGCTGCTGGGCATAGTCGAGGAACCCCTCGAACAGCCGACGATTGGCCTCCGGTTGCTCATCGAGCAGCACCTGATAACGCTCGACGCACAGGTTCTGCCAGTCCAGCACCTCAGCATGCTCCAGCACCAGCAGCACGAATACCCGCTGGATCGGCAGCAGTTGGTAATCCCAGCCTTTTTGCAGGCCCTGCATGGCCACCACCTGGGCACGCCGGTCACCCTCGAAAGCGCGCGGCGTGTCGCGGTAGATCATGCGTGGCAGCTGGTCGAGCAAGAGCAGCAGGCCGAGCCAGCCCTGCGGGCTCTGCTGCCATTCGTCCAGCCCACCCGCCAGGGCATGCTCGACCAGGTCGCCGAACAGCGCCTGGGCGTCAGCATCGTGATGCTTGCCGAACCACAGCGTGCTCTTCTCGTCAGCCACGGCCTGGGGACTGGCTCCCCAACCGAACCACCATTCCAGCAACGGCTGCCAAGGTGCGAGCATGACTTACTCCTTGTGGTAGGCGGTAACGCGCTCGACCTCTTCCTTCGAGCCGAGAATGACCGACACACGCTGGTGCAGGCTTTCTGGCTGGATGTCGAGGATGCGATCGTAACCGTTGGTGGACGCGCCGCCGGCCTGTTCGATGATGAACGACATCGGGTTGGCTTCGTACATCAGGCGCAGTTTGCCCGGCTTGCTCGGTTCACGAGCGTCGCGCGGGTACATGAACAGACCGCCACGGGTCAGGATACGGTGCACGTCGGCCACCATCGAGGCGATCCAGCGCATGTTGTAGTTCTTCTTCAGCGGGCCGGTCTCACCAGCCAGCAATTCGCCCACGTAGCGCTGTACCGGGGCTTCCCAGTGACGCTGGTTGGACATGTTGATGGCGAACTCAGCAGTGGTTTCCGGTACGCGAATGTTTTCGTGGGTAAGTACGAAGCTGCCCAGTTCGCGGTCGAGGGTGAAACCCTTGACGCCATTACCCAGGGTCAGGATCAGCATGGTCTGCGGGCCGTAGATGGCATAACCGGCGGCAACTTGCTGAGTACCTGGCTGCAGGAAGGCGTTTTCGTTGAGGGTTTCGTTCTGGCTCAGGTATTCGTTAGGGCAACGCAGTACCGAGAAGATGGTACCGACCGAGACGTTGACGTCGATGTTCGACGAGCCATCCAGCGGGTCGAAGACCAACAGGTAAGCACCTTTCGGGTATTTGCCCGGGATCTGGTAGGCGTTGTCCATTTCTTCGGACGCCATGCCGGCCAGGTGGCCGCCCCACTCGTTGGCTTCAAGCAGAATGTCGTTGGAAATCACGTCCAGCTTCTTCTGCACTTCGCCCTGCACGTTTTCGGTGCCCATGCTGCCCAGCACGCCGCCAAGGGCGCCCTTGGACACGTGGTGGCTGATTTCCTTGCACGCACGCGCCACCACTTCGATCAGGAAGCGCAGATCGGCAGGGGTATTGTTGCTGCGGGTCTGCTCAATCAGATAGCGACTCAGGGTAACGCGGGACATGTATGGCTCCGAACGGATTGGGGGAGAAAAACCCCCGCAGTTTACAGTGAGAGTTGAATGCTAGCGAGCAAAGAGACTCGCTGGGCAGTCAGACGGCACATTATGTCGGTAGTTCAGCGTTGGCTGCTTTTGCAGTCCATTCGCGGGTCAAGCCCGCTCCCACACAAGGTAACGGAGATCCTGTGGGAGCGGGCTTGACCCGCGAATGGGCCGCCACGCGGCCCCAGCACTCACTCCAGCGCCTTCCAGATATCGGTCGCGTACTCGCGAATGGTCCGGTCCGAAGAGAACCAGCCCATCCGTGCCGTGTTCAGCACTGCAACGCGCCACCACTCCTGCGGTGTATGCCACAGCTCCTCGACGCGCCGCTGGGCATCCCAGTAGGCATCAAAATCGGCGCAGACCAGGAAGCGGTCGTAGGCCACCAGCCCGTCAATCAGCCCGACATAGCGCCCAGGATCATCCGGCGAGAACACACCACTGCGGATCGCCTGCAGTACATCGTTCAAGCGGTTGGAGGCGGCTATCGCGGCACTGGCACCAAAGTCGCCGGCACGCTTGCGCGCCTCGACCTGCTGCGCAGTCAAACCGAAGATGAACATGTTGTCGGCGCCCACCTGCTCGCACATCTCCACATTGGCACCGTCCAGGGTACCGATGGTCAAGGCGCCATTGAGCCCGAACTTCATGTTGCTGGTGCCGGACGCCTCGTAACCGGCCGTGGAAATCTGCTCTGACAGGTCCGCGGCCGGGATGATGCTTTCCGCCAGGCTGACGTTGTAGTTGGGCAGGAACACCACCTTGAGCAGGCCGCGCACGGTAGGGTCATTGTTGACCACACGGGCGATATCGTTGGCCAACTTGATGATCAGCTTGGCCTGGTGGTAGCTGGCAGCAGCCTTGCCGGCGAAGATCTTCACCCTTGGCACCCAGTTGGTACCCGGGTCGTTACGGATGGCCTGGTACAGCGCCACGGTGTGCAGCAGGTTGAGCAACTGGCGCTTGTACTCGTGGATGCGCTTTACCTGCACATCGAACATCGCCTCTGGGTCGACCGTAACCCCCAGGCGGTCCTGGATGATGCTGGCCAGGGCGCGCTTGCTGTGCAGGCGCTGGGCGGCGAACTGCTTACGGAAACTGGCCTTGTCGGCGAAGGGCACCAGGTTGGCCAGCAGCCCCTCGGGGTCGTCCAGCAGCTCCGGCCCCAGGGCCTCGACCAGCATCGTCGTCAACTGTGGGTTGGACTGGTAGAGCCAGCGGCGGAAGGTAATGCCGTTGGTCTTGTTGTTGATGCGCTGGGGGTAAAGCTTGTGCAGCTCGGCGAACACCGTGCTCTTCATCAGTTTGCTGTGCAGCGCCGACACCCCGTTGACGCTGTGGGAGCCAAGAAACGCCAGGTTGCCCATGCGCACCCGGCGGCCGTTGTCCTCCTCGATCAGCGACACCGCCCGCAGCACGTCGAAGTCGTGCAGGCCTTTGGCGCGCAGTGCGTCGATATGGTACGCGTTGATCAGGTAGATGATCTGCATGTGCCGCGGCAGCATGCGCTCCATCAGTGCCACGGGCCAGGTTTCCAGAGCCTCGGGCAGTAAGGTGTGGTTGGTGTAGGCCAAGGTACCGACGGTCAGCTCCCAGGCTTTGTCCCATGGAATTTCATGTTGGTCGACCAACAGCCGCATGAGTTCGGCCACGGCAATCGACGGGTGGGTATCGTTGAGCTGGATAGCTGCCGCATCCGGCAGGTTGAGCAGGTCTTTATGCATGTTCAGGTGGCGGCGCAGCAAGTCTTGCAGCGAAGCGGAGACAAAGAAGTATTCCTGGCGCAGGCGCAACTCCTGCCCGGCCTCGGTGCTGTCGGCCGGGTAAAGCACCCGCGAGATGCTTTCAGCCCGCGCCACTTCCGCCACCGCACCCAGATGATCACCGGCATTGAAGCGCTCCAGGTGCAGCTCCTCCAGAGCTCGCGCACGCCAAAGGCGCAAGGTGTTGACACTGGCACCGCGCCAACCGACCACCGGCGTGTCGTAGGCGACCGCCCGCACGGTTTCGCCCGGCCACCAGACCTGGCGCTGTTGGCCATGGACGTCGAGCACCGTTTCGACGCTGCCGCCGAAACTGATCGGGTAGATCACCTCGGCACGCTCGAACTCCCAGGGGTTACCGAAGTCCAGCCAATTCTCGGTCTGTTCCTGCTGCCAGCCATCGACCATGGCCTGGCGGAACAGCCCGTGTTCATAACGGATGCCATAACCATGGGCAGCAATCCCCAGGGTCGACATGCTCTCCATGAAGCAGGCCGCCAGACGGCCAAGACCGCCATTGCCCAAGGCTGCATCAGGCTCGAGCAGGCGGATGCGCTCGAGGTCCACGTCCAGCCCTTCCAGCGCATCGCGGGCGATGTCCAGCAGGCCGAGGTTGCTCAGGCTGTCATAGAGCAGGCGCCCGATGAGAAACTCCAGGGAGAGGTAATACACACGCTTCTGGCTGCGCCGGTACGACTGACGGGTGTGATCCATCCAGTGATCGACCATGTGATCACGGGCGGCCAGGGCAATGGCTTCGAACCAGTCGTGGTCGAAGGCGTGCTCCGGGTCCTTACCGACCGCATAGGTCAGTTTATCCAGTACAGCGGCGCGAAATTCGGCCACCTCGGCGTCACGTGCTTTAGGTTCCTGGGACATGCGGCATCCTCGGGCAAGTTGACGAAAGCGCAGGGAGAGTGTTGAGACTAGACCCTTCGACAGGGAGTGACAGCCACGGTTCGCAGTTTTCATGCCCGCTTTGCCAATCCGGCAAAAGGTTGTTCACAAATTGAGCAACTCCGGTATGATCGCGCGCCCCAAGACCGTGATCCAGCCCCCTATATAACGATGAAAACGACCCTGATTGCCGCGGCCGAAGTCGACCGCCTGGAAACTTGGCAGCGCTATGCCAGCCACATGTGCGGTGGCTGCCATTCGACCTGTTGCACGCTGCCCGTTGAAGTGAAGATCAAAGACCTGATCCGCATTGGCGTGGTGGACGAGTTCGAGAAGGACGAACCCCCGAAGAACATCGCCAAACGCCTGCAGAAAGACGGCATCATCGAGCGCTTCAACCAGAAGTCGGGGATCTTCACCCTGACCCGCATGAGCAATGACGATTGCCTCTATCTGGATCGTAAGAGCCGGCTGTGCACCATTTATGACAAGCGCCCGGATACCTGCCGGAACCATCCGAAGGTCGGGCCGCGGCCGGGGTATTGTGCCTACAAACCGAAGGCTACCGTTCGCTGATTCAAGTGCCCTTGAGCTCTTACAGGCACTCGCCCCTCTCAGGATCGGTGCAGGACCTGTAGGAGCTGACTTGCCAGCGATGAGGAGCTTGGGTGACCGGTTTTTCCACCCTGCGTACAGTTGCCGCCTCTACGTGTGGAAACGTTGGTGGCAGTTCCTTAGATCTCACCTACGCCATTGGCAATAACCTCGTTCCCCTGGACCAGGTTGTGGTCAACATCACCCATTACCTGACGATCCATTGATGTTCGACGCTTCGCGGGGCAAGCCCGCTCCCACAAGGACGGCACAGCTTGCGAACCCCTGTGGGAGCGGGCTTGTCCCGCGAACACCGGCGCAGCCGGTGCCATCCATCGCAGTAGTCAGGGAAATGGACCGATGACAGAAAACGATAAAACAACGCCAGGCAAAACCTTTTTCTACCAAGGCGAAGCCCATGACCAGCCGCTGTTCCAGATAGCCGCCGGCATCCCGTGCCAGAACGCCCGTGAACAAGCCTCTGAACTGATGGGCTATGTACGCGACATGACGCTTACCGGCGTGATGGAAAACGACCAGCAACTGATCTGGGCTTCGCACTACCTGAGTGCATTGGCCAAGGCGCTGTTGGACGATGCCGAGTTGGGCATGATGCGCTGAGCCCGCCTCTGGACCGGTGATTAGGTGCAGCCGCGAAACACAGCCGCTTCCTACAGCCACTTTTCACAAAGCAAACAAAAACGCCCCCGGCCTTTCGACCGGGGGCGTTTTCATTCAGCCTGAGCTAACTCAGTTCTTGGCTTTCTTGGCAGCGCGGGTACGCTCGCCTTCGTCCAGGATCTTCTTGCGCAGACGGATCGACTTCGGCGTGACTTCGCACAGCTCGTCGTCCTGGATGAACTCCAGGGCCTGCTCGAGGGTGTGGCGAACTGGCGGTACCAGGGCGATGACTTCGTCTTTGCCCGAAGCACGCATGTTGTCGAGCTTCTTGCCTTTGGTCGGGTTCACGCCCAGGTCGTTGTCGCGGCTGTTCAGGCCGATGATCTGACCGTTGTAGATCTCCTGGCCGTGTTCAACGAACAGCTTGCCACGTGCCTGCAGGGTTTCCAGCGAGTAGGTCAGTGCCTTGCCGGTCTCGACCGAAACCAGTACGCCGTTGAGGCGGCCGGACATCTGGCCCGACTTCATGGTGTCGTAGCGATCGAAGATCGAGGTCAGGATGCCTGCACCGTTGGTCAGGGTCAGGAACTGGTTACGGAAACCGATCAGGCCACGGGCTGGAATGTTGTACTCCAGGCGAACACGGCCCTTGCCATCCGGAACCATGTTGGTCAGGTCGCCCTTACGCAGGCCCATCTCTTCCATGACCTTGCCCTGGGATTCTTCAGGGATGTCGATAGTGACGTTCTCGAACGGTTCCTGCTTCACGCCGTCGACTTCACGGATGATCACTTCAGGACGGCCTACGGCCATCTCGAAGCCTTCACGGCGCATGGTTTCGATCAGAACAGACAGGTGCAGCTCACCACGGCCCGATACCTTGAACTTGTCAGGGGAGTCGGTTTCCTGAACGCGCAGGGCCACGTTGTACAGCAGCTCCTTGTCCAGGCGATCCTTGATGTTACGGCTGGTGACGAACTTGCCTTCCTTACCGCAGAACGGCGAGTCGTTGACCTGGAAGGTCATCGAAACGGTCGGCTCGTCAACGGTCAGCGGCTTCATCGCTTCTACCGCGTCCGGGGCGCACAGGGTGTCGGAGATGAACAGCTCGTCGAAACCGCTGATGCAGACGATGTCGCCAGCCTGGGCTTCTTCGACGTCGACGCGGTGCAGGCCGTGGTGGCCCATCAGCTTCAGGATACGACCGTTACGCTTCTTGCCATTGGTGTCGATGGCGACAACCGGGGTGTTCGGCTTGACGCGGCCACGGGCGATACGGCCAACGCCGATAACGCCGAGGAAGCTGTTGTAGTCCAGCGCGGAGATCTGCATCTGGAACGAACCGTCACGGTCAACGTCCGGCGCCGGTACGTTGTCGACGATCGACTGGTACAGGGCGGTCATGTCTTCGCCCATGGCGGTGTGGTCCAGACCGGCAATACCGTTCAGCGCCGAGGCGTAGACGACTTTGAAGTCCAGCTGTTCGTCGGTGGCACCGAGGTTGTCGAACAGGTCGAAGATCTGGTCCAGAACCCAGTCAGGACGCGCGCCCGGACGGTCGACCTTGTTGATCACGACGATCGGCTTCAGGCCGGCTTCGAAAGCCTTCTTGGTCACGAAGCGGGTTTGCGGCATCGGGCCGTCCTGGGCGTCGACCAGCAGCAGCACGGAGTCGACCATCGACATTACACGTTCAACCTCGCCACCGAAGTCGGCGTGGCCGGGGGTGTCGACGATGTTGATGTGGTAGCCGTTCCAGTTGATGGCGGTGTTCTTCGCCAGAATGGTAATGCCGCGCTCTTTTTCCTGGTCGTTGGAGTCCATCACGCGCTCGTCGTTGAGCTCGTTACGCTCCAGGGTGCCGGACTGGCGCAGGAGTTTGTCGACCAGGGTGGTTTTACCATGGTCAACGTGGGCGATGATGGCGATGTTACGCAGATTTTCGATCACAACTGTATCTCGATCAGAGGATTCGGTTGCCGCCAGTCTAGGCGGCCAATATGAAGTTAAAAGCTCAGCGGGCCCGGCGGTCGGGAGGGCGATGGCGGATGCTGCCGCCATACAGCCCTGGCGTCTTATGTCGGACGATAAACACGCACATTGGCATGTCCCTCACTGAGCAGGTGGTGTGCGTGCAAACGGCTCATCACACCTTTGTCGCAATACAGCAGGTACTGGCGAGTTTCATCCAGCTGCTTGAACTTGCTGTTGATCGCATAGAACGGCATGACCTGGACCTCAACGCCCTCGATCACCAGGGGCTCGTCCTCCTGGGCATCGGGGTGACGGATGTCGATGACGATCTGCCCAGGCAGGGCTTCGTGCACTTCCTCGATTTCCACGTCCTTGCCCAACTCGTCGATCACATGGTCGATCGAAATGAACTTGGCACGCTCCAGGGCACGCTCCAGCACGGCCATGTCGAACTGTTTCTCTTCATGCTCCATGCGGTGGCGCTTGGCGTGGGTGGTCGGGTTAACCGAGATCACGCCACAGTACTCAGGCATGTGCTTGGCGAAGTCGGCCGTGCCGATTTCGGTTGCCTGGTCGATGATGTCCTGCTTGTGGGTGGCCAGCAGCGGGCGCAGCACCAGCTTTTCAGTCGCCGAATCGATGATCGACAGGTTCGGCAGGGTCTGGCTGGAAACCTGGGAAATAGCCTCGCCGGTGACCAGCGCGTCGATCTGCAGGCGGTCGGCCATGCGTGCAGCCGCGCGCAGCATCATGCGCTTGAGCGTAACGCCCATGTAACTGTTGTCGACTTTGTTGAGAATCTCGCCGACCACTTCTTCGAACGGCACGCTGATGAACAGCACGCGCTGGCTGCTGCCGTACTTTTTCCACAGGTAGTGCGCCACTTCCATCACTCCCAACTCGTGGGCGCGGCCACCGAGATTGAAGAAGCAGAAGTGGGTCATCAGGCCACGACGCATCATCTGATAGGCCGCCACGGTGGAGTCAAAGCCGCCAGACATCAGTACCAGGGTCTGCTCGAGCGCGCCCAGCGGATAGCCGCCGATACCCTGATGCTGATTGTGGATCACGTACAGGCGCTGATCGCGGATCTCGATGCGCACCAGGATCTCTGGGGTCTTCAGGTCGATACCGGCGGCGCCGCACTGCTGGCGCAACTGGCTGCCGACGTAGCGGTCGACATCCATCGAGGTGAAGTCATGGTGCCCACCCCGCTTGCAACGCACGGCAAAGCGCTTGCCGGCCAGCAAGTGGCCGAAGTGGTGTTTGCACTTGGCGACGATATCGTCGAAATCACCCAGCGGGTATTGCTCGACCTGCAGGAAATGGGTGATACCCGGGGTGCAGGTGAGGCGCTCGATCATTTCACGCTGGACCTTCTCGTCCTCGACGCGGGTGACCACTTCGAGATTGTCCCAGACACCATCAACCACGAGCTCCGGATCGAGGTCCTTGAGCACGTTGCGGATGTTCTTGCCGAGCTGGCGAATGAAGCGCTTGCGCACCGGCCGGCTTTTGATGGTGATCTCTGGGAAGACTTTGACGATAAGTTTCATTGGTTTAACAGCGCGCGCAGGGCCTGCCGAAAATGAGGGGCGCGAATTATATCGGAAATTGCTCAGGATTTGACCAACTTTTGTACAGAAGGTTGGATTTATATTGGCCGCACCGGCCCATCGCCGGTAAGTCGGCGCCCGCAAGGCAACCCAGCGGTGCGGGACCGGCAGGCAGACGGCAAGGCCCTTAAAGGAAGCACAGATCCTTCACGACGCACCTTTATGGTGCAGATGACTTTGATGCCGCCTCTAAAGGGTGCACTTTTGCCCAGTGACCCTAACGCAAACACCCGCAAACGCCCCCTTTTACCCCGCCCTCGCCATTTTCGGGCACTGGCATGCAAATTGCTCCCTTGTGAGGCAGGTAAGCTTGGCCGACTATCCGCGCCCGGCGACACCCTTTTTCCAGGGCAGCGGCCAACTGCGCCCTCGACCATCCGGAGGACAACATGTCGAAGTCGGTTCAACTCATCAAAGATCATGACGTCAAGTGGATTGATCTGCGTTTCACGGACACCAAAGGCATTCAGCATCACGTGACCATGCCAGCGCGTGATGCTCTGGACGAAGACTTCTTCGAAGTCGGCAAGATGTTCGACGGCTCCTCCATCGCTGGCTGGAAAGGTATCGAAGCCTCCGACATGATCCTGATGCCGGTCGACGAAACTGCCGTCCTGGACCCGTTCACCGAAGAACCGACCCTGATCCTCACCTGCGACATCGTCGACCCGTCGAGCATGCAAGGCTACGATCGTGACCCACGCGGGATCGCCAAGCGCGCCGAAGAGTACCTGAAGAGCACCGGCATCGGTGACACCGTATTCGCTGGCCCAGAGCCAGAATTCTTCATCTTCGACGAAGTGAAGTTCCAGTCGGACATTTCCGGCTCGATGTTCAAGATCTTCTCCGAGCAAGGCTCGTGGATGACCGGCGCTGACGTGGAAGGCGGCAACAAAGGCCACCGTCCTGGCGTGAAAGGCGGCTACTTCCCAGTTCCGCCGTTCGACCACGACCACGAAATCCGTACTGCCATGTGCAACGCTCTGGAAGAGATGGGCCAGACCGTTGAAGTTCACCACCACGAGGTGGCGACTGCCGGTCAGAACGAAATCGGCGTCAAGTTCAACACCCTGGTGAAGAAAGCGGACGAAGTACAGGCCCTGAAATACGTCGTGCACAACGTTGCCGACGCTTACGGCCGTACCGCCACCTTCATGCCGAAGCCACTCTACGGCGACAACGGCTCGGGCATGCACGTGCACATGTCGATCTGGAAAGACGGCAAGAACACCTTCGCAGGCGAAGGCTACGCCGGCCTGTCCGACACCGCCCTGTACTTCATCGGCGGTATCATCAAGCACGGCAAGGCCCTGAACGGCTTCACCAACCCGTCGACCAACTCCTACAAGCGTCTGGTCCCAGGCTTCGAAGCCCCGGTAATGCTGGCCTACTCGGCTCGCAACCGTTCCGCCTCGATCCGCATTCCTTACGTCGGCAGCCCGAAGGCCCGCCGTATCGAAGCGCGTTTCCCGGACCCATCGGCCAACCCATACCTGGCCTTCGCGGCCCTGTTGATGGCTGGCCTGGACGGCATCCAGAACAAGATCCACCCAGGCGATGCTGCCGACAAGAACCTGTATGACTTGCCGCCTGAAGAGGCCAAAGACATCCCGCAAGTTTGCGGCAGCCTGAAAGAAGCTCTGGAAGAGCTGGATAAAGGCCGTGCGTTCCTGACCAAGGGCGGCGTGTTCTCCGACGACTTCATCGATGCCTTCATCGAACTGAAGAGCGAAGAAGAGATCAAGGTCCGCACCTTCGTGCACCCACTGGAATACGAGCTGTACTACAGCTGCTGATCTGATCGGCGCCTCGCGCCGATTGCATCACCCCAAACGGCCTTCTTCGGAAGGCCGTTTTTGTTTTTACGCACGTTCAATTCAGACGTCGCCTACAACCAGAGCCTGCTCCCCTGCCCAACAATCGGATCTCCTCGCATCAAGGAGATCACCATGCGCCTCGCCCCAGTTACCCTCGCGCTCACGCTCGGCCTGCTCGGCTGCCAGAATGCCTCACCACCACAAACTGAGTTCGCCCCCTTACTGTCGCGCATCGAGCAGCGACTGGACCTCGCCAGCGCCGTCGCGGGCCACAAGTGGGACCACCAACTCCCTGTACAAGCGACCGATCGTGAACACCAGGTATTGGCTCAGGTCCGCGAAGCCGCACCCCACTTCGGCCTCAGCCCTGGCCGCGCCACTGCTTTTTTCGATGACCAGATCGAAGCCAGCAAACTCATCCAGTACAGCCTGCTGAACCGTTGGGCCGCCCGGGGCAAACGCCCCGCCACTACAGCGCTGGACCTTGCCGACGACATTCGCCCGCGCCTTGACGAGCTCCAGGCCACACTGCTTTTCGAACTGGCTCGTTTCGACCAACAACCGCTGGCACAGTGCCGGAAAAAACTCGCGCAGGCCCTGGCAAGGCGTAGCGACGAACCTGTACGCCATCAGGCACTGGTTCGCGCCACAGCAAACCTGTGCGCGGCACGCTAAGCATGCCAATGCTCTATATTGGTGCGTAATAAACCCCCGCGACCCGCAAAGAGGCCCAAAACAGGTCACGTGAAACGGTAAAGCCGAATATTCTGGCCCGTTTGAGCGCAATTTCAGGTCTTTATCAAGGAATCCCGCTTCTTTTCGGAGCCTTGGTTTGTTTCTTGCATTTTCCTGGCATCAGCGGATCCATAGCGCGCTCGCCCTTGGTTCGACCAAGGGCATGCCAGCGCCAAAAGAGGTCAACGACGCCTTATGACCATCAGCGATGCACAGCACCGTCTGCTTCTGGACAACCTGACCACGGCCACGCTTCTGCTCAACGCAGAACTGCGCCTTGAATACATGAACCCGGCAGCAGAAATGCTTCTGGCCGTCAGCGGGCAGCGCAGCCATGGGCAGTTCATCAGCGAGCTGTTCACCGAATCGACCGAGGCGCTCAATTCCCTGCGTCAGGCCGTCGAACAGGCGCACCCGTTCACCAAGCGTGAAGCCCAGCTGACCTCGCTGACCGGGCAAACCATCACCGTCGACTACGCCGTGACGCCGATCCTGCACCAGGGCGACACCTTACTGCTGCTGGAGGTGCACCCCCGTGACCGCCTGCTGCGCATCACTAAGGAAGAGGCCCAGCTGAGCAAGCAGGAAACCACCAAGATGTTGGTGCGCGGCCTGGCCCACGAAATAAAGAACCCGCTCGGCGGCATTCGTGGCGCGGCGCAGCTGCTGGCCCGCGAGTTGCCCGAAGACGGCCTGCGCGACTACACCAACGTGATCATCGAAGAGGCCGACCGCCTGCGTAACCTGGTCGACCGGATGCTCGGCTCCAACAAGCTGCCCTCCCTGGCCATGACCAACATCCACGAGGTGCTGGAGCGGGTCTGCAGCCTGGTCGAGGCAGAAAGCCAGGGCTGCATCACCTTGGTGCGCGATTACGACCCGAGCCTGCCGGATGTACTGATCGACCGCGAGCAGATGATCCAGGCCGTGCTGAACATCGTGCGCAACGCCATGCAGGCGATCAGCTCGCAGAACGAACTGCGCCTTGGCCGCATCACCCTGCGCAGCCGCGCGATGCGCCAGTTCACCATTGGCCATGTGCGCCACCGCCTGGTGGCCCGTGTCGAGATCATCGACAACGGCCCGGGCATTCCCAGTGAACTGCAGGACACCCTCTTCTATCCCATGGTCAGCGGCCGCCCGGACGGTACCGGGCTAGGTCTGGCCATCACCCAGAACATCATCAGCCAGCACCAGGGCCTGATCGAGTGTGAAAGCCACGCAGGGCACACCGCCTTCTCGATCTTCCTGCCTCTGGAACAAGGAGCCACCCCTCATGAGCCGAAGTGAAACCGTATGGATCGTCGACGATGATCGCTCCATCCGCTGGGTCCTGGAAAAAGCCCTGCAACAGGAAGGCATGACCACCCAGAGCTTCGACAGCGCCGATGGCGTGATGGGTCGTCTGGCTCGACAGCAGCCGGATGTGATCATTTCCGACATTCGCATGCCCGGCGCCAGCGGCCTGGACCTGTTGGCACAGATCCGCGAACAGCACCCGCGCCTGCCAGTCATCATCATGACGGCCCATTCCGACCTGGACAGTGCCGTAGCCTCCTACCAGGGGGGCGCCTTCGAGTACCTGCCCAAACCATTCGACGTGGACGAAGCGGTATCGCTGGTCAAGCGGGCCAACCAGCACGCCCAGGAGCAACAAGGCCTCGATGTGCCTCAGGTCCTGGCCCGCACACCGGAAATCATCGGCGAAGCGCCGGCGATGCAGGAGGTGTTCCGCGCCATCGGTCGCCTCAGCCACTCCAACATCACGGTGTTGATCAACGGTGAATCGGGTACCGGTAAAGAGTTGGTCGCCCACGCCCTGCACCGCCACAGCCCGCGCGCGGCTTCGCCGTTCATTGCCCTGAACATGGCGGCCATTCCCAAGGACTTGATGGAGTCCGAACTGTTCGGGCATGAGAAAGGCGCTTTCACCGGTGCGGCGAACCTGCGGCGCGGGCGCTTCGAACAGGCTGACGGCGGCACACTGTTCCTCGACGAAATCGGCGACATGCCAGCGGACACTCAGACCCGCTTACTGCGCGTGCTCGCCGATGGTGAGTTCTATCGGGTGGGCGGCCATGTGCCAGTAAAAGTCGATGTGCGCATCATCGCCGCGACTCACCAGAATCTCGAATCACTCGTACAGGCGGGCAAGTTCCGCGAAGACTTGTTCCACCGCCTGAATGTAATCCGTATCCATATCCCACGCCTGGCGGATCGTCGCGAAGATATCCCCGCCCTGGCCCGGCACTTCCTGGGCCGTGCTGCACAGGAGCTGGCCGTCGAGCCAAAGCTGCTGAAGCCGGAAACCGAAGAGTTCATCCGCAACCTGCCCTGGCCCGGCAATGTGCGTCAGCTGGAGAACACCTGCCGCTGGATTACCGTGATGGCCTCCAGCCGCGAAGTGCTGATCGGCGATTTGCCGCCCGAGCTGCTCAACCTGCCGCACGATACCGTGCCCGTGACCAATTGGGAGCAGGCCCTGCGCCAATGGGCCGATCAGGCGCTGGCACGCGGGCAGTCTAACTTGCTCGACAGCGCCGTACCCAGCTTTGAACGGATCATGATCGAGACGGCGCTCAAGCATACCGCCGGGCGGCGTCGCGATGCAGCGGTGCTGCTCGGCTGGGGGCGCAATACCCTGACCCGCAAGATCAAGGAGCTGGGGATGAATGTGGATGGCGGGGATGATGATGAAGGTGAAGACCACTGACACTCACGTGAACCCGTAAGACGTTTGGGGCTGCTTTGCAGCCCTCTTCATTTCAGCTTCATGCACCGAAGCTGTGCCCGCCGCACCGCCCCAAGGCACAACCCCCCCTCGAAACACAGCCAGATAGCCCTGCCCCCCCCTGTTTCCGGGCATTTTCAAAACTGGCACGCCACCTGCAATAAGCACTGTATCTCCAGTTTCGGGGGCCTCGGTACATGCAGGCCGGGTGAACCCCTCTTTTATTCGCAGCCACTCCCGCTTTTGGGGGACCTCGGTACAGGCAGGCCGGGACATCCCCTCTTTTATTCGTGCAGCCTCACCTGCACCCGCCAGCGCCCAGCGTCCTCTGCACCGGTCCACTCGCCGTGCAGGGGGCGCGCAGCGATCACGGTCAGCAACAAGCCTTCCTCGCTTTTCTGCAAGCGCCAACCCACGGGCTTGCCTTGCAGGCTCAGTTGCCCGCGCTGGGCCTTGCCCTCGGCCTCGAACAGTAACGCTACCGTTCCTTCAACGTTCTCGCCATGCAGCCTGGGCTCGTCGCTGAACCACAGGTCCAACCCATCCTGCACCACCTCCACCTGCTCTAGCACACGCTCTTCGGGCGCGGTCAAGCGGCCGATCATCAGGCCGACCATAAGCCCGACGATGGCCAGTGAAAGTAACACCCGCGGGAAGGCCTTCGAACGCAAGTCGGGTTCGGGGGTAGAATGCCCGTCATCTTCATGCCTGGAGCCGTGCATGTTTCACGTCATCCTTTTTCAACCTGAAATTCCGCCGAATACCGGCAACATCATTCGCCTCTGCGCCAACAGCGGTTGCGACCTGCACCTGATCGAGCCGATCAGCTTCGAGCTGGACGACAAACGGCTGCGCCGCGCAGGGCTGGACTACCATGAGTATGCCACGCTCAAGCGCCACGAAAGCCTGGCCGGATGCCTGGACAGCCTCGGCAACCCGCGGTTGTTCGCCTTTACCACCAAAGGTTCGCACCCCTTCCATGAGGTGGCCTACCAACCGGGCGATGCTTTCCTGTTCGGCCCGGAGAGCCGTGGCCTGCCAGCCGACGTGCTCGACAGCCTGCCGGCCGAACAGCGCCTGCGCCTGCCAATGCGACCGGGCTGCCGCAGCCTGAACCTGTCCAATACCGTGGCGGTGACGGTGTATGAAGCGTGGCGCCAGCAGGGGTTTGCCGGTAGCTGATGCAGACAACCA